>QKCD01000038.1 GCA_003245815.1 Sulfuricurvum sp. | reverse complement strand
GTGATTTCCACTGGAACAGCTCTTTATCGACTGTTTTGTGAATCGTGTAAAGTGCACCGTTATTGATAATTTCGCTGATGAACAGGACACTGGCGCTGTCGTGGTCATCCAATACGATTGATGTTTTGTCCTGGAGGTTCCTGTATAAAAAGGGTTTTTCAAAAACGATGTTGTCTATCGTAACGGTTTCGGGATCAAAGAAGCCCAGCTAACAGACAGACCGCGATGATGATGGCATAAATGCTATACCTGACGATACGGGCAATCCGGTACTTAATATCAAGTCCTTTCATTTTTATCGAAAAGAAGAAGAGTACATGTTTCTGCGACACCTATTGCACAAATCATTTGGTTCCCTCCAGTATCGCCGAATCTATGCATTTTTAGGATTTCTCTTTGTCGGAACAAGCTTGATTAAAGTGAAGCCATAAAGTAAACCAAAAAACAAAGCGGACATCTGCAGTTCCGTGCATCGTATCAGATAAATTTTCTCGATCAATGAGCCACCTTGGAAAATAATGCCGAAAAAGCCGCAAAAGAGTATGGTTAATAGAATGAAGCTTACTCTATTTCCGAAAATGGGGATACGCCAGTTCTGCACGTACCAGTGTCTCAATACGTAGACAAACGGCACATAGCAAAACAGTGAAATCAGGGCAAAAGTTTTCCAGTCGATCATTCGGATTTCTATTCCTTGTTCCCATCGTCCCGATGGGAATGAATTCACCCAGTTTATCTATATACCGTATACCGTACATTCGCAGGAATTCAATTTCTGGGCTGTGTCTTCCGCCATTATTTTAGCTGAATAAGGATGCGATACCAAGAGAAGGGGCTTGTTGACTGATTGCCCGAAACACCCTATACTATCGCCACAAAAAAATCCAGGAGCATACGATGAACGTCTACCTAGCATTCACTTCCGCAGCGCGTATGTTCTCCTGGCGTAACGCCTGATTCTTTCCTAAATTTTCCAGAACCCATCTCAATAACCCCTGGTACCGAGGGCGGAGTGCTTTTTACCACGGATCTGCGTTAGAACCTTCCGAACGTAGCTTTAGCTACGCCCGAAAGAACCTGCCTTGACCGAAATAAAAATCATCTCCGTCCTCGGTACCAGGGGTTATTGAGATGGGTTCTACCAGCAAGCACATTACCGTTATACCTAAAGGAATACCTATGGCGTTACAACTGGAAGATTTCCTGATTACCGGACGCACGTTCGATGAGTATGCCGCTTTTTTCGATCTCGATATCGGGCGGCTCAAAGGCAAAAAGGTGCTGGACTGCCCCGGGGGGTGAGCGGCTTTGTCGCCGAGGCGGTCTGCCGCGGCGTGGATGCGCACGGGTGCGACCCGCTCTACGCGTACGACCTGCCCGCTCTGACCGAGCAGGCGTGCCGTTCCATCGACAAGATCTATGAAGACGTCTCGTGGATGGCGGGCTATAACATGGCGTTCTACGGCTCCGTCGAAGGGCACCGTACCTGTCGTACGGCCGCGCTGCGGGAGTTTGCCGGCGACTACCCTTCACCGCGCTACCGCTGCGAAAGGCTGCCGCAGCTCTCCTACGGCGACGGCAGCTTCGACCTGCTGCCAATACCAAACGCAGTGAACCATCCCTACGTAAGCACCATTGGCTTCGAGTCTGTCAAGGCGTCATGAAGAGGCGTAGCCAAAGCTACGCCGATGAATGATAACGCGGAGAGACGAAGGAGATTATGGTGCCCTTCGGGAGCGAAAAAGAACACTCATCTGCTGCGTCAGTGCTGTTCGCTTTGCAGTAAGCAGGGCTTCACAGCACTTCCTTGCAGCTAAATGCTCTTTTTCACTCTTACGTTAGGGATGGTTCACTGCGTTTGGTATAAGAGCCACCTGCTCTTCGTCTACGACGACCGGCTCGACCTAGCGTTTCATATCGCGGCGATCACCGAGATGCTGCGGGTGGCGAGAGAGGTCCGCATCTTCCCGCTGGTCGCCGAGGTGATGGCGCATTTCGGGGCGGAGATCGTTGAGGTCGGTTTCGAGTTCCAGCCCCGCGCCGACGCGATGATGCGAATAACGCGCTAAAGATACTTTTACAGGATCCCCAGCACCTTCTGCACCTTGGCCGAGGTGGTGGAAAGCCCTTCGAGGAGGGTGTTGAAGGTCATCTCGAAGATGGCGTCGAAATGCTCCCGCATGTGGAGGTGCCCGTCGATGAGGAGGGTCGCCTGGCCGTGCATCGTCGCCCAGATGACGGTGGAGATGATCATCGGGTCCTCTTTTTTGATGAGCCCTTCGCGCTGGGCCCGTTCGACGAGGGATTTCAGGGCGTGGAAGCCCGTCTCCTGCATGGGGTTGTTGATGTCGTGGACCGATTCGCGGGCCTGCATCGCCCGGTCGCCGAAGATCATCCGGTAGAGGGCCGGGTAGCTCCGGGCGAACTCCATGTAGCGCGTCGCCATCGTGTGGAACCGTTCGACGGTGCTCAGCCCATCGAGGGTCAGCGCCGGCTCCAGGTGCCGGGCCAGCTTGGCGAACCCGGCCATGACGACCGCCTGCATCAGCGCCTCTTTCGACGCGAAGTGGCGGTAGATCGCCGACCGGGACGTTCCCAGCCGCTGGGTGATGTCCCGCAGTGAGATGCTCTCGAACCCCTCCTCCTCGACCATGCGCAGGGCCTCTTCGATCAGGGCGTTTTTCAGGTCCCCGTGGTGGTAGGTGTCGGGTTTTTTTCGCGGTTGTGCGTTGCTCATGCCGTATTGTAGCACGGGAAGCCTTCGCCTTATGTTGACACTGTCTACATTTTTGCGCTACACTTGCCGGCATCAAATGTGAACAGTGTTAACATGGAGAGGTTCAATGGAACGGTATGTCTTGTTTCTGGAGCGTTACAAGGGGTGGATCGTCGCGGCGGTGACGCTGGCGATCCTGCTTTTCGGCACGGTGCTGAAAGATATGGCGTACGAGGGGGGCTACCGCATTTGGTTCGCCGAGGGTTCCGGGGCACTCGCCGATTATGACGACTACAAGGCGCGCTTCGGCAGTGACGACGTCATCGTCATCGCCTTCCGGGAGCCTGCCGGCATCTTCGGCGACAAGGCGATGGGCTCGGTCTCACGGCTGAACGCCGCGCTTCGGGAGGCCCCCTATATCGAAAGGGTCGTGTCGCTGGCACAGTCGCACGCCGCCGCGGGCGGAGCGGGGTGGGAAGCGGCGAAGCGGCGCGCGCTCGCGGACCCCGCGCAGCGCGGCCTGCTCGTCAGCGAAGACGGGACGACGGCCATGCTGATCGCCACCGTGGCCGCCGGCGCCCGGGACGGCGAGGACCGCAGCTTCGCGATCCAGGAGGAGGTCGACCGCATCGTCGACGCGGAAGCGGCTCGCACGGGCTACGTCTACCACGTCAGCGGGGCGGTTCCGATCCAGACCGGTTTCACGGAGGTGATGATCCGCGAGTTGCTCCTCTTTATCCCGCTGATCGCCCTCTCCGTCGGGACGTTGCTCTTCGGCATCTACCGCCGCATCAGCGCGGTGGTCGTGCCGATGGGGGTCGTGGGGCTGGGGATCGTCGCTGTGGTCGCCGCCGAGGTGGCGGCGGGGTACCGCATCAACAACTTTACGGCGGACATCCCGGTCTTTATGCTGGCGATCGGCATTGCCGCCGCCGTCCACCTCTACACGACCTGGCAGCACCGCATCAACGAAGGCGACGCCAATGGCCGCGCCGTGACGGTCGCCCTGCGGATGAACCTCAAGGCGCTCTTTTTCACCTCGCTGACGACGGCGCTGGGGTTCGCCTCCCTCGCCGTCAGCGATATCGTTCCCGTCTACACCCTGGGGCTGGCGACGGCGGGGGGCGTGATGCTCAACTTCCTCCTCGTCGTCGTGCTGATGCCTGCCATGCTGCTGCTGATGCGGCCGGAGCGGCGGGTGCTGCGCAAGCGCTTCTTCCATATCCGGAACTACGGGGCCTTCGTCGTACGCAACGACACAACGATCGTACTGCTGACGACGCTCTTCTTCGGGCTCTGCGGCGCCGGGCTGACGCGGCTGCAGGTGGACAGCAACCTGCTCCACTTCCTCGACGATGACGTGAAGGTGCGCCAGGCGACGGAGTTCGTCACAAAAGCGATCACCGGGCCGATGGGGTACGAGATCGTCGTCGACGCCGGGCGCGACGGCGGGGTCTACGACCCGGCGTTTCTGCGCAGCGTCGCGGCGTTCCAGACGGCGTTCAAAAACGCATTTGCCGAGGTACGGCACCTCTACTCCCTCGCCGACGCCGCCGCGGCGCTCAACGGCGGGACGATCCCCGGGTCGAAGGAGGCGGTGGCGGCGCAGCGCGCCCGCCTGGACGCACTGCTGCCCGAAGGTTCGGTCGCCGGGGAGGGGCGTTACCTCCATATCGGCGCGCGTACCGACATGGCCTACTCGCGGCGGGACCTGGAGATGATCGCCTGGGCCGAAGGGTGGTGGCGCATGCAGACGCGGTGGTCGGCGAAGGTCTACGGGCAGACGGCGATGTTCGCCCGGATGCAGTCGGAGGTGACGGACACCCTGCTGGAGTCGATCGGCATGTCGGTGGCCCTCGTATCGCTGGTGATGCTGCTGCTTTTCCGGAAGCTGCGGCTGCTCTACGTCTACATTCTGCCGAACCTGCTCCCCTTCGTGCTCGTGCTGGGGGTGATGGGGTGGCTGGGGATCGCCGTGGACCTCGGGGTGGCGATCAGCGGGGCGGTGATCCTCGGGATCGCCGTGGACGATACGATGCATTTTCTAGTGAAGTATTTCGGGGCGCGAAAGCGCGGTCTGGGGAGCGTGGCGGCTTTTGACGCGGTGATGGAACAGACCGGGCAGGCGATCATGGTGACGACCCTGATCCTCTCGGCGGCCTTCACGATGCTGGTGACGAGCGACTTCATCCCCAACGCCCATTTCGCCGTGGTGACGGCGACGGCCCTGCTGATCGCGGTGGCCGTTGACCTGCTCTTCCTGCCGGCGCTGCTGAGCCTGGCCGAAGGGCGTCAGGGGCAGTTTCGGGAGGGAGCGGAACCGCAGCCTGGCTTCGAGGGGCAGCTGCCGGGAGCGCAGGAGGCGGCCTGCGATCCTGTCAGGCTCAGGTAGTACTGGTGGGCGGCCATCAGGCGGTGGAGCTCCCGGCGCTGCGGCACGTCCAGGGCGGCGTAGACCTGTTCGAAGAGATCGGCCTGCGCTTCGGCGCGCTGCGTGCCGACGCTTTTTTGCAGGAACATGTCGCGGTCGAAGGCGCCGTTTTTGAAGGCGTCGGTCTCCAGGCCGCGGGGGATGGCGGCGACGCGGCTGCGGTAGCTCTGCAGGGCGAGGCGGATCTGCGGGTCGCCATGGAGCTCCATGATCTTCAGGGCGTAGTGCAGGGTCCCCAGGGGGCTTGCGGAGTAGCCGGACGAGCCTTTGCCGCAGGCGCCGCCCGGGCAGGCGAGGGCCGCGGCGCTGCAGAAGAGAAGGGTGAGGAGAAGTCGGCGCATGGTAGCTCCTTGGAGGGTTTCAAAGGGTCAGTATAGGCCCGGCGGAGCGTGAAGCGCGTTAAGGCGCCGGGTTAACCGCGGCTTTTAGAGCTCATTTCAAAACTCCATGACGGCGTCAATAACGCGAAAAGCAGTCGGATACAAGGCGGAATCCGACGTGCATAGCTGTAGCTATGGACAAGGATTACAACGCAGTAGGCGGCTGCTTTTCGTGTTACCCCCCGGCAGAGTGGTTTTGCGCCCGTTCCGCGTTGCTTTTTCTCGACATGGCAGCGGTCATGCCTTCAAAAAAGCGCCTTGACCGGACACAAAACCATCTCTGTTGACACCATCAGGGAGTTTTGAAATGAGCTCTAATCTTCGTCCGTTTCCGGTTTTGCGGGGCACTCCGCCATGATCTTCGTCCACTCCGTGTCGAAGTGCTTGAGGACGTAGGCCTCGTGGTGGGGGACGGTGCAGCTGCTGCAGTCCTGGTGGACGACGCCGTTGTGGCCGCAGGTGGCGCCGTTGTGGATGCTGCACGCACTCTTGACGAGGAACTCCCCCTGCCGTCGCAGGCCGTCGTCGTTGAAGCGGAAGTTGGGGCAGGCGCAGAGGTAGCAGTTGAGCCGCTCCATGTCGTGGCACTTCTTCCCCTTTGCGTAGAGGGGACAGAACCCCGGCTCCGCTTCGACCATGTTGTCGAAGTCGAAGTAGGCGACGATCTGCTCCTTGCTGTACCCCCGCTGCAGCAGTTTCTGTACAATGCTGCGCTGTTTCTGTGCGTGTTCTTCAAACCATTTCAGATAACTCATAATCGCAACGATACCAGAGTGTGTTAGAATTTACCATTAGACTTCCTGCGCACCTCTTCTTCTCGCTCTGAGATCAGTAAAGGAGGTACGCAGGAAGTCTATATAAACGGCCTTTATGCAGGGGATTGAAAAATATCCGGTGCGTAAAGCCCGTTATCAAGGAGCGATCATGCAGTTTTTGATGAAACTATTCAAGGCGCTGAACTCGGCGCAGACCCCCTGGCAGGTGACGTTGGCGATCACCCTGGGGATGGTGGCGGGGCTGACGCCGATGTCGGGGATTCAGACCTTTGTCATCCTCTTCCTTGCCTTTTTGCTCAACATCCACCTGGGGCTCTTCTTCGTCGCCTCGGCAGTATTCGCGGGCATCGGCTACCTCTTCGACCCCTGGTTCGAGCAGGTCGGCTACGCGATCCTCGGCAGCGAGGGGCTGAAGGGGATGTGGACCGTCTGGTATAACAGCGGCCTGCTGCGCATGAGCAACTTCAACAACACCCTGGTGATGGGTTCGACGGTGGTGGCGCTGGCACTGGCGCTGCCGCTCTACCTCCTGCTGGGATGGGCGATCAGCCACTACCGCGACGCCCTCTCCGTCGTTCTGGAGAAGTACCCCAGGCTCGGTCTCTTCGGCATCCTGAAGGCGACGGACAAACGCGACCCCATCCTGCGCTGGTGGGGTGCGGGGGTCTTCGCCGGGCTGGGGGCGCTGATCGCCTTCATCGTTATCGTCCTGATCGACCCGGTGGCCAAATGGAGCCTTGAGAAGGGCGGCAGCCTTGCCCTGCAGCGCGACGTGCGCATCGGCGGGGTGAACGTCAGCTTCGGCGAGGGATCCGTCACGATCGACCGCATCGAGGTGGCGAGCGAGAAGGAGGGGATCGACGCCTTCTCCGTCGCGCGTGCCGCCGTCGACATCGACCTGAACGCCCTGCTGCTCAACCGCACCCATATCGAGAAAATCGCCGTCACGGGGATGGGATTCGAGACCCCCGAGACGATGAAGAAGAACCCGGCGCAGCCCTCGGGCGAGGAGAACGCCACGGAGGGGGGCATGTTCGACCTGCCGGCCTTTGAACTGCCGACCCCCGAGTCACTGCTCGCCAAGGCGGACCTGCAGACGGTCAAGGCCTACGAGCAGGCGGACAAGGAGCTCAAGGAGATCCTCGCCAAGTGGGAGCAGGTCTCCAAGAGCGAGGATTTCTCCACGGCGAAGCTGGAGGAGTTCAAGAAGGATTTCGAAGCGCTGAAGGCCAAGAGCAACTCCAAGGACCCCGCGCAGATGATGGCGCTGGCCAAGGAGGTCAAAGCGTTCCAGCAGAAGATCAAGGATTACAAGGCGCGGCTGACGGCGGTCAAGGACGACTTCAGCAAGGACCGCAAGCGGATCCAGGAGCTCTACGCGATGATGAAAGAGGCCTCCGCCGCGGACTACAAGAAACTGAAGTCCGCCTACGACCTTAGCACCGGCGGGGCGATGAACATCGTCGGGGCGGTCTTCGGCGACAAGGTGAAGGAGTATATCGCCCTGGCACGCCGCTACTACGCGATGGCCGAACCCTACCTGCAGAGCGAACCGGAACCGCCGGTGCCGCCGCGGGGTGAAGGGCGCTGGATGAAGTACCCGCTGACGCAGCCGAGCCCCGACCTCTGGATCGCCAAGACGGAGATCGACGGTCTGCTGAAGGGGCAGAGCTTCAGCGCCCTGGTCAAGGACGTCACCGACCACCAGAAGCAGCTGGGACGCCCCATCACCTTCACGATGCAGAGCGACGGCCCGAAAATCAGCAAACTCTCCGTCAAAGGGGAGGACAACCGCCTCGGCGAGACGGTGGCCGACCGGGTCAGCTTCGAAGCCGCCGGGCTGCCCCTAGACGCGATGGCCTTCAAGGCCCTCGAACTCGGGGAGAGCATGCTCGCCTTCAAGGGGAACGTCACCCTCGACGATATGAAGGCTCTCGGGGGCATCAGCTCCCTCGCCTTCAGCGACGCCGCCATCGCCCTCAAGGGCGAGGGCAAGATGATGGAGCTGGCGGCGGATGTCGTCAAGGGGATCCACGCCTTCAAGGCGAACGTCGAGCTCGGCGGTACCCTGCTGCTGCCGAAGGTCTCCGTCGCGACGGACCTCGACGGCCAGATCGCCAAGGGGATCGGGGCGAGCTTCTCCAAGGAGGCCGCGGCTTACAGTAGCCAGCTCAAGGAGAAACTCTCCGCGCAGATGGGTGACAAGCTCGGTGCGCTGCAGGGCAGTGCCGGCGGCCTGGCCGACATCGACGGCCTCCTCGGCGATCGCACCAAGGCGCTTACCGACCTGAGCGGCAGTGCCGAATCCCTCGCCAAAGAGGGCGGTGCCAAGGCGCTGATGAAGGGCGGTATGCCGTTCTAAGGATGCGTCGGGGGAGAAATGTCCCCCCTATAGCCGTGTAAAATAGGGAAAAGCCGCGTTCCGGAGGGAACGGGCGGACCTAGAAGCGGTCCAGAAGGATGACGTTGACGGCGGTCCCCGCGTCGAGGTCTCCGTCCTCTTCGCCGGTGATCATCAGGGCCGTGTCGCCCAGCATGTTGTTCAAAATCGCCGAACTCCCCGCCTTCTTGCCTTCGAAATCGACCCAGTAGCGCCCCTCTTCGAGAGAGAGGTTGCAGGCGGTAAACTCGCTTTTACGGGAGCGTTTGGAGAAGGGTTCCCGGAGGGTCGCCTCGACGAGGTGCAGCCCCTCGCCGCGTCCCAGGAGCTTGCGGATCAGTGGCACGGCGTAGAGGATCGCCGTGACGGTGGAGGAGTAGGCGAAGCCCGGCAGCCCTAGGAGGAATTTCTGCCCCTTCTGGGCGAGCATGACGTGCTGGCCGGGTTTGATATTGACCCCTTTGTAGATCACCTCGGCCCCGAGACGGGGGATGATATCCTTGACGAAGTCGTAGTCCCCGACGCTGACGCCGCCGGTGCTGATGACGATGTCCGCCGTCTCCAGGGCGTTTTCGAAGGCCGCGGTGATGGAGGCGCGGTCATCCTTGAGCGTTCCCAGCTGCACGACGTCGGCACCGGCCATCTTCGCGATCGCGGCGATGGTGTAGTTGTTGGAACTGCGGATCTGCGACGGGCTCGTCGCGGCGACGCCGAGGTCGAGGACTTCGCTGCCGGTGGCGATGACGGCGACTTTCGGGCGGACGACGACGGGGACCATGACGCGGTTGAGACCCGCCAGCACGCCGGTTTCGGCGAAGCCGATCGTCGTGCCCTTCGTGATCAGGATCTCCCCTTTGCGGTAGCTTTCGCCGATGGGGCGGACGCTGAAGCCCCGGGGTACGGGAGTGTCGATCAGGATCTGCTCCTCTTCGACGGTGACGTTCTCGATGGGGATGAGGGTGTCCGCCCCGGCGGGCATGACCGCCCCGGTGAAGGTCTTGATGCAGAGACCCCCTTCGACGCGGCGCGTCTCGTCGCTGCCGGCCGGGTTCTCCCCGAGGATGGCGATGCGGCCGTGAGAGAGGTCGCTGTGCACGACGGCGTAGCCGTCCATCGCCGCCATCGGGCGGCCGGGGTAGTCCTCTTCGGCGACGATGTCCCGGGCGAGGACGCGTCCGAGGGCATCGCCGAGAAAGACGTTCTCCGTGCGGGTGGGGGCGGCGCCGAGCAGCGCCAGCATGTTCTGGGAGGTTTCGTAGGAGATAAAGGCCATGCTATCCCTTGAGTAGACCGCTGCCGCTGATCGGCGTGGAGCGGTCCTCGGCGTAGATGCGCTGCCCGTTTTTCAGGTCGTATTTCCAGATCGGGGCGGAGGCCTTGAAATCCTCGACAAACTTCTCGATCATCTCCAGGGCGACCCGGCGTTTCGGGGAGAAGACGGCGGCGATGTAGGAGGATTCGTGCAGCATGACGTCGCCGCGGCTGTGGGCCATCTTGACGATGGCGCCCGCCTCTTTTGCACGCTGCTGCCAGGCGGCGAACCACGACTCGAGGATCGGTTCGTAGATGTCGAAGCTCAGCCCTTCGATGCCGTCCTCTTCCCGGACGGTGCCGATGAAGGGGATGTAGGCGCCGTAGTTGCTGGTCGCCTCCTCGGCGTACCAGCGGGCGAGGATGGCCGGGACGTCCAGCGCCCCGTCGTAGAGTTCGAGCATGCTCATCCTCCGCAGACCGGGGGAAGCAGGGAGATCTTGTCGCCAGGCTTCAGGGGTGTCTGCAGGGAGGAGACGAGGGTGTCGTTGACGGCGACGGCGCAGTTGGCGAGCCACTCCTTGAGCGTGGCGTCCTTGCCGAGCTGGTCGGCGACCTCTTGAAGCGACGCGGCTTCGAGCTCGACCGGTGCTTTGCCGATCGGTCCCAGAAATTCGATACGTACCATGTGGATTCGTCCTCAATTGGTATAAATGGGGAAAATTATAGCGAAAGCGAGCTAAACCGGCCCTCCTTGGCATCGAGAGTTCAGGGTCAATAAAGTATAATGCCCCACCTATTTTCCAGGAGGGGCATTGTGGTTTTCGGCAAGATCGAGTATCTGAACCTGCTGCCCTTCTACGTCTTCATGAAGCGCTACGCCAAGACGACCCGCCACCATATGAGCCTCCACTACAAGAAGGGGGTCCCCTCCAAGATCAACCGTGATTTCAACGCCCGCCGGATCGACGCCGCTTTTATCTCCAGCATCGAGGGACGCCGCCGCCGTTACGTGAACCTGGGGATCATCGCCCGCAAGGAGGTGCAGAGCGTTTTGCTGATCCCCGGCGATGAGGCGCGGCGCGACAGCGCATCGGCGACCTCGAACGTCCTCGCCCGGCTCCTGGGCCTCAAAGGCGAAGTGGTCATCGGCGACAACGCCCTGCGCCGCTACCTCGCAGGGGTCGAGGCGATCGACCTGGGGGGACGCTGGCACGAGACCCACGGACTCCCCTTCGTTTTCGGCCTGCTCTGCTACCACCGCCACGGCAAGGTGTTGCGTGCGCTGGCCCGGGAATTCCTGCGGGGGAAACAGCGCATCCCCCACTACCTGCTGCAGCAGGCCTCGCGCCAGACCGGCATCCCCGCCCGGGCGATCCTGGCCTACCTCGAACACATCTCCTACGAGCTCGACAGCAAGGCGGAGCGGGGCATGAAGCTCTTCTGGCGCCTCTCCAAGAACCTGCCGCGCCGATAGGCGGGGTTACGATCGGAAAACGCGCCCCGGGGAAAGCCCCGGCGGGGCAGCGCTCTTAGGTCACTCCTTACGCTTTTATGCTACACTAAATCAAAACTCCCTGGGCGCCCGAGCGACGCGGCTATGGGGGTCAAGCGAATTGCACGAGCTCTCGCGCCCGGCTGCGCGAAACGTTCGTGGGGGGAGTGAATGTATGCCAGCCACCAATGAGTTCAACGCGGTCTGTTCGCAGCTGCTGCGGCCCGATGACCTGAAGATCGACCCGGCCATCCTTGCGGAGGTCGAATCGAAGGGGATCGTCACGCGGATCGCCTGCGAACAGGCCTCGATTCACATCTACTCCGGTTCCCGCCTCTACCTCTCCGACATCACGCCGATTCTGCACAACTTCGGCTTCCGCATCATCGACGAAGTGACCTATCATATCGCGCAGGATTCGCGGGAGATCTACATCAACCGTTTCAACCTCGAGCTCGAGGATCGCAAGAAGATCGAGCGGGCCCGCGGCAATATCGAGCAGGTGATCACCGACGCCCTCAGCGGCGCCATAATCCGCCAGTGCAAGCTCTTCTCGATGGTTTACGAGCAGAACATCTCCATCCGCGAGGTGGCCCTGCTGCGGGGGGTGATCGAGTACGTCGACCAGAGCGTCCTGGAGATGAACTATGCGAGCATCCTCCACACGATGACTCTCTACCACGGGATCTCCCGCCTCTTCGTCGACTATTTCATGGCGAAGTTCGACCCCGGCAGTTCGAAACGCGCTGTCCGCATCAAGGCGATCGAAATGCAGATCGAGGAGCAGATCAAGGCGGTACCGAACATCATGGACGACAAGATTCTGAAGATCACCTATGCCCTCTTCAGGACGATGATGCGGACCAACTACTTCCTCTGGCGCGACGCAATCGCTTTCAAGGTCGACACGGCGACCTTCTCCGAGCATCTCAAGGGGCTGCAGCCCAATATCGAGACCTTCGTATTCCACCCCGATTTCAGCGGGATCCACCTGCGGATGAGCCGCATCAGCCGCGGCGGTCTGCGCTGGAGCGAGCGCCACGAGGACTACCGCCAGGAGATCAAGTCGCTGATGATCACCCAGGAGGGGAAAAACTCCATCATCATCCCCGACGGGGCCAAAGGGGGCTTCGTCATCCGCAAGGAGCGCAGCGAGATCACGAAGGAGTATTTCGAATCGGTCTACTGCCAGTTCATCGACTGCCTGCTGGACCTGGTGGACAACCGGGTCGACGGGGAGATCGTCCGTGACGCCAGCGTCATCGCCTACGACGGGGAGGACGCCTATTTCGTCGTCGCGGCGGACAAGGGGACGGCGGCGATGAGCGACGTGGCCAACGCCATTGCCGTGCAGCGCGGCTACTGGCTGGGCGACGCTTTTGCCAGCGGGGGTTCCAACGGCTTCGGTCACAAGGAGCTCGGCATCACCGCCCGCGGCGCCCTGATGTCGACGAAGCGCTTCTTCATCGAAAAGGGGGTCGATTTCTACAAGGACCCGGTCACCGTCGTGGGGATCGGCTCCATGAACGGCGACGTCTTCGGCAACGGCCTGCTCGAGTCGCAGGCCTTCCGCCTCCTGGGGGCCATCGGCCACAAGGAGATCTTCATCGATCCCGATCCCGACCCCGAAGCTGCCTACGGGGAGCGCAAGCGCCTCTTCCATGCGAAGAACGGCAGCTGGAGCGAGTATGACCGCACGGTGATCTCCGAAGGGGGCGGGGTCTTCCTGCGGACGGAGAAGGCTATCGAACTGAGCCCGCAGATCAAGAAGATGATCGGCACGACGAAGAAGGCGATGAGCGGCGAGGAGCTGGCGCGCAAGCTGCTGACGATGAAGGTGGACCTCCTCTTCAACGGCGGGGTCGGCACCTACGTCAAGAGCTCCGATGAGAGCGGTCTCGACATCGGCGACAAGCAGAACGAGGCGGTCCGCATTGACGCCAGCGAGCTCAAGGCATCGGTCGTCTGCGAGGGGGGGAACCTCGGCTTCACCCAGCGCGCACGCATCGAGTATGCGCTGGGCGGGGGCAAGATCAACCTCGACGGCATCGACAACGCCGCCGGGGTGGATACCTCCGACCACGAGGTCAACCTCAAGATCCTGCTCAACGAGCTGACCCGCAAGGGACTCATCGACGAGGAAGAGCGGGACAAGACCCTGCACGGCCTGACGGAGCAGGTGGTGAACATGGTGCTCTGGAACAACTACCGCCAGGCCCTCGCCATCTCCCGGGACGAACAGCTCAGCCACCACTACCGCGACGACTTCCTGACGGCGATCGAGATCCTCGAGACGGGGGTGCAGGCTTTCAAGCGGCGGGACTTCTTCATCCCCAAGAACGAGAATATCGGCGAGGTCTACGGCAAAGAGGGGACGATGGTACGGCCAGTGCTGAGCTCGCTCCTCTCCTACGCGAAGATCTTTGTCAAGAACCTGCTGGTACGCACGGAGCTGATCGACGAGCCCTTCGCCCTGCAGTACCTTTACAAGTACTTCCCGAAATCCTTCGTCGGCGCCTATGAGCACGAGATCAACCACCACCCCCTGCGCCGGGAGATCATGGCGACGATGATCGCCGACATCGTCGTCAACCAGCAGGGGTGTACCTTTATCGCCGATTACAAGCGGCTCGACGAGGAGCGTTTCCTGATCAAGGTCAAATCCTACCTGATCGGCAACCAGCTCTTCGGGGCCAACGACATTCGCCACGAGATCTACCGGCATGACTACGAGATGGCGGTGAAGCGCCAGTACGTGCTGCTCAACGAGATCGAGCACACCCTCAATTTCAGTACCCGCTGGATGGTGAAGTACCTGAACGACTACCAGATCGACGCCGCCCACTTTCTCGACTACCGTACGGAGCTCTTCGAACTGCTCGGTCGGATCAGCGACGAGACCTTCGAGGAGATCCTGCCGGAGAACCCGGAGTTCAACCGCTTCTTCGGGGTGCTGGAGTACCTCCGCTTCGCCGTGGCGGCGATTATGATCAAGGAGAACACCCACCACTCCTTTGAAAACGTGGGCGAGCTCTTCTACATGATCGTCAACGAGTTCAAGATTCTCGAGATGATCATTTCACTGGACAATATGGAGGTGCTCTCCGAGAGCGACGTCATGCTGCGCCGCCAGGTGCTGCAGTTCATCGAGTTCATCGTCGTCCACTACACCCAGAAGGTGCTCGCCTTCCAGCGGATCGACGAGACGCCGTCGGTGGCCTTCGCCAACTACATCGCCAACGAGCAGGCGGCCTTCGACAGTATCAAGCTGCAGATCGATGCCTTCATGGCCAAAGAGGTGAAGGATATCAAGGAGATCACGATCACCGTCAACCAGCTGATGGCTTCGGCGATCTGAGGGGCGTTCCCGGCCGGTTAGAGGAGGTTACTCCGTTTCGAGGGTGCATTCGGGACAGATGCGGTGCAGCAGGGCTTCCCGGTAGGCGTCGATGTCGAAGTGCTTAACCTTGGCGACGCCCGAGCGTACCGCCGCCGCGGCGACGGCGCCGGAGACCTCCGCGATGAGCCGCTTGTCGAAGGGCTTGGGGATGATGTACTCGGGGCCGAACTCGAGGGTCGTCCCGTAGAGCTCGTTCAGGTAGGCGGGGGCCTCCCGGCGGGCCAGCCGGGCGAGGGCCTCTGAGGCCGCCATCTTCATCTCCGTCGTGATGGCGCTGGCGCGGACGTCGAGGGCGCCGCGGAAGATGAAGGGGAAGCCGAGGACGTTGTTGACCTGGTTGGGGAAGTCGCTGCGTCCCGTCGCGATGATGGCGTTGGGACGCACTTTGCGGACCTCCTCGGGGAAGATCTCCGGCGTCGGGTTGGCGAGGGCGAAGACGATGGGACGCTCCTTCATCAGGGCGATGTCGTCGGCGCCGAAGCTCCCCGGACGCGACAGGCCGACGACGACGTCGGCGTTCTCGAAGGCGGCCTGCTGGGTCGTGACGTGGCTGTCGCAGGCGAACTCCTGCTTGTACTTGTTGAGGTCGGTACGGCCGTTGTGGATCACCCCCTGGGAGTCGATCATGTAGATGGTCCTGACCCCCATGTGGCGGTAGAGCCGGGCGCAGCTGATCGCCGCTGCGCCGGCACCGACGATGACGACGTGCAGCGCCTCCACCGTGCGGTCGGTGATGCGGCAGGCGTTGAGGATCCCCGCCGCCGAGATGACGGCGGTACCGTGCTGGTCGTCGTGCATCACGGGAATGTCGAGGCGGCGCACCAGCCGCTCCTCGATCTCGAAGCACTCTGGGGCCTTGATGTCCTCGAGGTTGATGCCGCCGAAGGTGGGGGCGATCGCCTCGACGACGTCGCAGAAGCGGGCGATGTCCTTCGTATCGACTTCGATGTCGTAGGCGTCGAGGTCGGCGAACTTCTTGAAGAGTACCGCCTTGCCCTCCATCACCGGCTTGGAGGCGAGCGCCCCGATATCGCCGAGACCGAGGACGGCGGTGCCGTTGGAGATGACGCCGATCAGGTTGGCCTTGGAGGTGTAGCGGTAGGCGTCCTCGGGCTCCTGTTCGATCGCGAGGCAGGGGACGGCGACGCCGGGGGTGTAGGCGAGGCTGAGGTCCTTCTGGGAGGCGAAGGGCTTGATGACTTCGGTGGCGAGTTTGCCGGGGCGTTCGCCGGCGTGGTAGTCGAGAGCTTCCTGGTCGGTGGTCTTGGCCTGGCTCATGGGGATCTTCCTTATGGTTGCGCACGCGGCGTGCGCCGGTAAAGCCGCTGGGCGGCGCGGGCCCCGGGCCGGGGCCGTACGGTTATGGACCATTGTAGCGCAGAATATGCGCCGGGGGAACCCGGTGTTTACTGCGCGAGTTCCGCCGTAATGACGGCGATCGCCTTCTCGATGCGGCTGAGGGTCTCTTCACGGCCGATGATCGCCATGATGCTGTCGAGTCCCGGACCCGTCAGACGCCCCATCAGCGCGATGCGCAGCGGCTGGCCGATCTTGCCGAAGCCGATCTCTTTCTCGGCGACGACCGCCTCCATGACCCCGTGGTAGTCGGTGGGGAGGTGGAGCCCCTCCTTCTCCGCGAGACGGGCGCTGAAAAGGTTCAGGACCTCGACGGCATCTGCCTTGAACGCCTTCTTGACCGCCTTCTCGTCGTACTGCGTCGGGGTCTCGAGGATCTCCTTGATCAGGGTCGCCATCTCCTTGAGGGTCTTGGCCCGCTCCTTCACCTCGTCGAGGATGATCTCCTTCTTGTCGTGGCTGAGGAGGAAGATATCGTGGTGCTCAAGCAGCTCCGCCAGCAGCGTGTTGTCGGCGTTCTTGATGTAGTGGCCGTTGAGCCAGTCGAGCTTCTCGACGTTGTAAATGGAGGCGGACTTGTTGATGTCGGCGGGGCTGAAGAGCTGCAGCATCTCGTCACGGGAGAAGATCTCCTGGTCGCCGTGGCTCCACCCCAGGCGCACGAGGAAGTTCAGGAGCGCCTCGGGGAGGTATCCCATCTCCTTGTAGGCCATGACGTCGGTGGCGCCGTCGCGCTTGGAGAGCTTCTTGCCCGACTGGTTGTGGATCATCGGGACGTGGTAGAACTTCGGCATCTCGAAACCGAGCGCCTCGTAGACGATCATCTGCTTGGGGGTGTTGGAGAGGTGGTCGTCGCCGCGGATGACCTCGTTGATCCCCATCAGGGCGTCGTCGACGGCGACGACGAAGTTGTAGGTCGGACTGCCGTCGCTGCGGGCGATGATGAAGTCGTCGAGGATGTCGTCAACGTTGAAGGTGATCTCCCCCTTGATGCCGTCACGGACGGTGATCGTGCCGCTCTGGGGCGCCTTGATGCGGATGACCGGGGCGACCCCTTCGGGGGGCGTGCCGTCGAAGTCGCGGTAGCGGCCGTCGTAGCGGGGGCGCTCCTTGCGCGCCGTCTGCTCCTCGCGCAGGGCGTCGAGCTCCTCTTTGGACATGTAGCAGCGGTAGGCCTTGCCCTCGTCGAGAAGCTGCTGGATGTATTGGCCGTAAACCTCGCCGCGCTGGGACTGGTAGAGGATCTCGCCGTCGTGCTCGAGGCCGATCCATTCGAACGCCTCGACGATCGCCTGTGCCGCCGCCTCGCTGTTGCGGCCCTGGTCCGTGTCCTCGATGCGCAGGACGAATTTCCCGCCGTTGCGGCGGGCCCAGAGATAGCTGAAGAGCGCCGTGCGGAGTCCGCCGATGTGGAGGTAGCCCGTCGGGCTCGGTGCAAAACGTGTAACCACCATGGATAGCCTTTTGTGATCGTTGTAGTTGCGGAATTCTACCACCTTGATCCGTTGGTTTGGCTTATATCCGGAAGAGATCGCAGGGGCGGGAAATGTTCGCTATCAGGGATTTTTGAGATGGCTTTGAGTAAAATGGGCCAAATTTATTCTGAAGTGGACACGATGCTGAAAACCCTTTTGCTCGCGCTTTTCGCCCTGAACCTTTACGCCGACACTGTCGTCGGCGGGATCGCCGTGCTGGTCGAGAACGAACCGATCACCCTCTACGAAGTCTCCGAAGCGATGCGGGAACATTCGCTCAACGCCGAGGATACCGTCAAGCTCCTCGTACGCAAAAAGCTCGAAGAGGCGGAAGCCACGAAACGTGAGATCAAAGTGAGCTCCCAGGAGGTGCTCGACGATATCACGAAGATGGCCCGTGCGAACAACATGAGCCTGATGGAGTTCTACGAGGCGATCCGGAAGTCCCAGGGTGTGAGCGAAGCGGCCCTCAAGGAGGTCGTCCGGGAGAAGCTGACGAACCAGAAGCTCTACAACGCCATCGCCTTCTCGCAGATCGAGCAGCCCACTCCCGAAGAGGAGGAGGAGTACTACCAGATCCATAAGGAGGAGTACAACATTCCCCAGGGCTTCAAGGTGCTCGTCTACAAAGGCGCCTCGAAAGAGCGCCTCGAAGCGAAAGCGAAGAACCCGATGCTCTACACCCCGGAAATCGAGAGCGCTCCGCTTGAACTCAAAACTGAGCAGACGGACCCGCGCCTCGTGCAGCTGCTGATGCAGACCCCGCTCAACAGCTTTTCGCCGGTGCTCCCCGACAACGAGGGGTTCGTCGCCTTCTACGTCCAGGAGAAGCTGGCGCCCCAGACCCCCGATTTCGAGTCGATCCGCCCCCAGATCTCCCAGCAGATCATCGCCCAGAAGCGCCAGCAGGTGCTGAACGACTACTTCACCCGGTTGCAGATGACGGCGGATATCCGCGTGATCCGCATGCCGCAATAACTTTCGCCGCAACGCACACCGCTTTACGCCCCGGAAGGGGCACACTGCCCCGAACCTAAATCATAAAGATTTCCGTTTTCGAAGTTTTGTAACAGCCCCCTCTGCCGTCGGGACTAGAGCGGCAGGGTCAGCGATTCGACGCCGTGGCGCGCGATCTGGGTGATGATGTCCGCCCCGGGCATCAGGGAGATCAGCCCCGTGCCGATTCCGCCCCAGACGACCGCCACGGCGCTGAGCAGAATGGCGAGGAAGGAGAGGGGGTAGCCGTAACTCCGTCTGGCGACCTCGGCGGGGTGGAAGTAGAGCATCACGATCACCTTGAAGTAGTAGTAGATGGAGACGAAGGCGGCCAGGGCTCCCAGCAGGGCCAGGGCGATATGGCCCGCCTCGATGGCGGCGGTGAAGATGTAGAACTTGCCCAGAAAGCCGATGGTTGAGGGAAAGCCAGCCAGCGAGAGCATGAAGATCCCCAGGCTCGCGGCAACCAGCGGGTGGTGGGCAGCGAGTCCCTTGAGGTCGTCGTAGGTGAGCGACGTGTCGCTGCCGCGGCCGATGTAGCTGAGGATGCCGAAGGCCCCGACGGCGCTGAGCATGTAGGCGACGAGGTAGAAGAGGATCGCCGACGCCGCGGAGCTGCCGATGGTGCCAGTGGAGGCGAGACCGATCAGCAGGTAGCCGCCGTGGACGATGGAAGAGGCCGCCAGCATCCGCCGCACCCCCTGCTGCGACACGGCGCTGAGCGAGCCGGCGACGAGGGTGACGACGGCGGCGACGACGAGCAGCGGCGTGTAGAACTCCTCGAGGGGGAGGTAGTCGACGATGTAGAGCCGCAGGGCGATGGCGAAGACGGCGATCTTGAAGGTGCCGGCCATAAAGGCGGTCACCGGTAGGGAAGCCCCCTCATAGACGTCGAGGACCCAGATCCCGAAGGGGACGGCGGCGATCTTGAAGAGGATCGTCGCCATGATCAGCATCCCCCCGGCGAGGACGAGGTAGAGCCCGTCGATGGTGTGGATGGCGATGTAGGCGGCGATATCACCCAGGTGGGTCGAACCGGTCTGGGCGTAGATAAGGGCCATGCCCAGCAGGTAGACGCTGGCCATCATGGAGCCCAGCAGCAGGTACTTGAAGAAGGCCTCGGCCGCGCGCTCATGGTAGCGGTTGAGCCCGACGAGGATGTAGACGGACATGGAGGCGATCTCCAGGGCGATCAGGGCCGTGAAGAGCTCGTGGGCCATCGCCAGCACCAGCATTCCAAACAGCGCGAGCAGCAGCAGCACGAAGGACTCGGCATTGAAATAGGGGGCCCTGTCGATAAAGGCCCGCCCGACCGTCAGGGTCATCAGGGTGCCCAGTAGGAAGAGGACCATGAAGAGCGCGGCGAAGGTGTCGTAGAGGAGCATGCCGTTGAAGAGCTCCCGGGCGACCGGGAGGCTGTGGGTGTCGAAAAGGTCCCCCTGGAGCAGTAGCAGCGATGCGGCGACGACGCCGAGGCTGAGGTAGTGGGCCCGGCGTTTCGTGTAGAGACGGGTCTGCCCCAGCATCAGGATCAGCACGGCGGTGCCGAGGATCAGCAGGGGGACGAGCAGGGCATTGGAGAACTCAGCGGACATGGGCGACCTTTGCGGCGTGGATGGAGGCTTCGACCGTCGGTTCGATCTTCTGCAGGAAGAGGTCCGGGAAGAGCCCCATCGCGAGGATGAGCAGGGCGATCGGGGCCAGCGCGGCGATCTCGTTGGCCCGCAGGTCGTAGAAATGCGCGGCCGTCGGGGCGGGCGGCCCGTAGAGGGTGCGGGTCATCAGCCTGAAGACGAAGAGCATCGCGATCAGCACCGTCGTCGCGCTGACGAAGCCGACGAGGGGGTGGTAATGGAAAGCCCCCAGCACGATCAGCAGCTCCGCCACGAAACCGGCGGTCCCGGGGACGCCGACGATGGCCAGGGCGAAGAAGGCGAAGAAGAGGGCGAACTTCGGCGCGACGGAGGCAATGCCCCCCATCTCGGCGATCATATGGGTGCGGGTCCGCTCGTACTGCATCCCGATCATGATAAAGAGTCCCCCCGAGGCGAGGGCGTGGGCGGCGATAAAGTACGACGCCCCCGTCAGCCCGTAGAGGTCGTAGATGAAGATCCCCACGACCATCAGCGAGAGATGCGACGCCGAGGAGTAGGCGAAGAGCCGTTTCATATGGAGCTGGCTCATCGCCACGATGCCGAAGTAGATG
>QKCD01000112.1 GCA_003245815.1 Sulfuricurvum sp. | reverse complement strand
CCTCCTGACGGAGCATAGAAGAAGATGAACTACGACGTCATTGTAGTCGGGGGCGGCCACGCGGGGATTGAAGCCGCACTGGCGCCGGCGCGCATGGGGCACCGCACGCTGCTGGTATCGATGCTGGCCGAACAGGTAGGGGCGACGAGCTGCAACCCCGCCGTCGGCGGCCTGGCCAAGGGACACCTGGTACGCGAGCTCGATGCCCTCGGCGGCGAAATGGGGCTCATCACGGACGAAGCGGGCATCCAGTTCCGCATCCTCAACGTGACCAAGGGGCCGGCGGTACGGGGCTCGCGCGCCCAGATCGATATGGACCGCTACCGCATTATCGCCCGCAACCTGATCCTCGAGACGGAGAACCTGGAACTGATGCAGGAGACGGTGGCGTCGCTGATCATGGAAGGCGATACCGTCGTCGGCGTACGGACGACGCTGCTCAACGAGTACCGGGCCAAGCGGGTGATCCTGACGACGGGGACCTTCCTCAACGGGGTCGTACATATCGGGGAGGTGACCCAGGAGGCGGGACGTTTCGGCGAGTTCGCCGCCAAGGGACTGACGGATTCGCTCCGCGCCTGCGGCCTGAACGTGGGGCGTCTCAAGACCGGAACCTGTCCCCGGGTGGACTCCTCCTCCATCGACTTCTCCGTGATGGAGGAGCAGCCCGGCGACGCGCTTCCTTCTCCCTTCAGCTTCCGCACCGACCGCGAGACGTTCGCCCGCGAGAAGGAGCAGCTCCCCTGCTACATCGCCTACACGAACCTCGACACCCACGCGCTGATCGAGAGCAACTTCCACCGCGCGCCGCTCTTTACGGGACAGATCGAAGGGGTGGGACCGCGCTACTGCCCGAGCATCGAGGACAAGATCAACCGCTTTAAAGACAAGGAACGCCACCACCTTTTTATCGAGCCGCAGACACGCGACAACACGGAGTGCTACATCAACGGCATGAGCACCTCGCTGCCGCCTGACGTGCAGTTGGCGATGGTCCGCTCCGTCGAGGGGATGGAGCACGCCCGCATCGTCCGTTACGGCTACGCGATCGAGTACGACTACGTCGACCCGACGGAGCTCAAGCACACCCTCGAGACGAAGAAGGTGAAAAACCTCTACCTCGCCGGGCAGATCAACGGCACGACCGGCTACGAAGAGGCGGCGGCCCAGGGGCTGATGGCGGGGATCAACGCTGCGCTCTCCCTGGAGGGACGCGATCCGCTCATTCTGCGCCGGGACGAGGCCTACATCGGCGTCCTGATCGACGACCTGGTGACGAAGGGGACGAAAGAGCCCTACCGCATGTTCACCTCCCGGGCGGAGTACCGGCTGCTGCTGCGCGAAGAGACGGCGGATATGCGCCTGAGCGGCTACGGCCATGAACTGGGGCTGATCGACAATGCGACCTTCGAAAAGGTGCAGCGCAAACAGCGGCAGATCGACGAGGGGATCGCGCTGATCAACGCGACGGAGTTTACCCCGAACAAGGAGTTCATCGCCTTCCTGGCGGAGATGGATGAAGAGAAGATTAGCGACAAGGTGGGCGCCCAGCAGCTGATCGCCCGCAAATCCTTCACCCAGGAGAAGATGCTCAAGCTGCTTCCGGAGCTGGTGCAGTACGACGATTACATCCAGGAACAGATCATGATCACGGCGAAGTATGCCCGCTACGTCGAGAAGCAGCACGAGGATATCGAGCGGATGAAGCAGCAGCTTTACATCGCCATTCCGGAGGGGTTCGATTTCCGTTCGGTGCAGGGGCTCTCCAAGGAGATCATCGAAAAACTGGAGCGCTTCAACCCGCCGACCCTTCAGGCGGCGTCGCAGATCAGCGGGGTCACCCCCGCTGCGGTCGAGATTCTGCACATCTATATCAAGATGGCGCAAAAAAAGGCGCACCGGCAGGCGGAGTAGGCGCTCCGCCCCGCGTCCAACAAGGAATATAATGAAACTTTTCTACTATGTCCATACCGGTCACCGGATCGGGCTCGACCGCTTCCGCCGCGCCGCGACGATCATCCGCGCCCTCGGCGACGTCGATATCACCCTGCTGACCTCGGATTTCCGGATCGCCTCCATGGCGCGGGAGTACGGCGTCAAGCGCGCCGTGGGGGTCGATGTGGTCCGCAACATCCCACAGATCGCCCACCACGGGGACAAGATCATCTTCGACTCCGCCGAGGCCAACCCGGCACTGCTGGAGGATATGGGCCGCTTCTTCTCGACGATGATCCGGGTCAGTGACGACCCCGAGGAGCAGAAACTTCCGGGGGAGTACCTGATCTCCCCCTATCTTGAAGGTGAGGGCATCTGTAAAGGTCTCGCCGTCGATCCGGAGTGTTTCGAAGCCCATCCCAAAACGATTGAGCGCGCCTTTTTCTTCGGCGACGACGATTACGAAGAGGACCTACTACGAAATATTGATATGTTTAAGGGGCACGACCTTGAGCTGCTGTTGGGGTTCTACTGGTTCTTCGGCTACGAGGAGAAGCTCGCTTCGGCTTTCGGGCGGCAGCATGAGAGCGAGGAGTACGACGCGGTGGTCCGCGGCAGCCGCGTCCTCGTGACGGCGTCGCCCCAGGCGGCCCTGGAGAACCTCGCTGCCGGAGGGCAGCCGATTTTCATTCAGCGTCCGGACTACCCCCGCGATTTCCTGCCCCTTTTCGAGAGCCTTCAGATTCCCGTTGTAGATGGCTACGATGCCGCTTTTTTAGCCGATACACTGAAGGGGCTGCCGAAAGATCGAACTATCGAATTGGCGAATACTACACATAAGATAAGTGAATTTATAAAATCAATCTTAGATTTATAAAATATTAAACCTCTTTAACCTATCATAGTACGTTAAATTTTACATAAGGGCTTCTCATAATAAAATCTAATGTTTCATGGCATTGGATGGCGTTTGGAGTCCCTGGTAAGTGAGAGACAATGATGAATGAAAGCAGAAGAGGGTTTATTGGAAAAGCCTTCGGTGCCGTTGCCGGCGTCGGGGCAGTCGCTACCCTGGTCGCTATGAAAAAGACCTGGGATCCGCTTCCGAGTGTTATGTCAGCCGGCTTTACGACGGTTGACGTTTCCGGACTCGAAGAAAACAAACTTGAAGTCGTCGTATGGCGCGGTAAGCCGGTGTTTCTTTTGAAATACGCGGCGGACATGGCGCCGACGGAGGGCCGTAACGTCAAAGTGGGTGACCACTACTTCTCCGTAATGATCGGTCTGTGTACGCACCTGGGATGTATCCCCGCCTACCGCGCGGATTCACACGACTTCAAGTGTGCCTGCCACGGCGGCGAGTTTACAACCGCCGGTGTCAACACGTTCGGTCCCCCGCCGCGTCCTCTGGACATTCCCCCGTTTAAAATCGATGGTCAGACGCTGGTTCTGGGCGAAGCAGGCCCCGAATATCAGAAGCTGACGGCACAAGCGTAAGGAGGGAATCATGGCAGAATTTCAAAAAGCTAACTCTGTAGGTGAGTGGTTCGACCAGCGTCTGGCGACCACCAAGTTTGTTAAGGTGATGATGACGGAGTACTGGATTCCGAAAAACATCAACTTCCTCTGGGCGATGGGTATGATCCTGGCGACCCTCTTTGCCGTCCTGCTGGTCTCAGGTATCTTCCTGCTGATGTACTACAAGCCGGACGTCAACCTGGCGTTTGACTCCGTCAACTACACGATCATGCAAGAGGTCGCCTACGGCTGGCTCTTCAGACACGTGCACGCAGTCGGCGCATCCGTCGTCTTCCTCGTGATCTACATCCACATGTTCACCGGTATCTACTACGGCTCCTACAAAAAGGGCCGCGAAATGATCTGGATCTCCGGTATGCTGCTCTTCGTGACGTTCTCTGCGGAAGGCTTCTCCGGTTACATGCTGCCGTGGGGTCAAATGTCCTACTGGGCGGCGTACGTTATTACCGAAATCTTCGGCGGTATCCCCCTGATCGGCGGTGACCTCGTTGTCTGGATCCGCGGTAACTTCTACGTCTCCGACGCGACGCTGACACGCTTCTTCATGCTCCACGTGCTGCTGCTGCCGCTCGTGATCATGGGCGCGATCGTCTTCCACTTCTACACGCTGCGCTTCCCGCACGTCAACAACGAAGAGGGTGAGTTCTTCGACTACGAGAGCGAAGCCGAGAAGTTCAAGGCTGGCGAAAAGAAAGATGCGAAGGTTATCCCGTTCTGGCCGGCGTTCCTCTCCAAGGACTTCATGGTCATGGGCTGGTTCCTGATCTTCTTCTTCTACCTGGTCTTCTACCACTACGGGTTCGCGATGGACGCGATCAACTTCGACAAGGCGGACGGCCTGAAGACTCCGGCGCACATCTACCCGGAATGGTACTTCCTCTGGAGCTACGAGGTACTGCGCGGCTGGTTCTTCGATATCGCGGGTATCAGCGGTAAAGACCTCGGTCTGATGGCCTTCGGTATCGCGAACGCTATCTTCTTTGTCCTGCCTTGGCTGGACCGTTCTCCGATGGTCAAACCGGCCAACCAGCGCCCGCTCTTCAAGTACTGGTTCTGGATCCTGATGGCGGACCTCGTCGTCCTGACCGTGTTCGGCAAACTGCCTCCGACCGGCACGAACGCCTGGATCGGCTTTGTTGCGTCGTTCGTCTTCCTGGCGCTCTTCGCCGCACTGCCGTTCGTCACGAAAGCCGAAGCGAAAAAAGTAGGGGGTAAATAATGTTCTTTATCGCTATCAGTATCGTTGTAGCGCTGGTGATGCTGGCGCTGCACATTTTCATGTCCAAACGCGGTATCGACCGCGAACCACGCATTTT
Organism: Sulfuricurvum sp.; assembly: GCA_003245815.1. Lineage (GTDB taxonomy): Bacteria > Campylobacterota > Campylobacteria > Campylobacterales > Sulfurimonadaceae > SZUA-415. Next base: position 927 of record QKCD01000112.1, on the reverse strand, counting down.
CGTGATGCTGGTCGTCCTGGTGGGCTTTGTCTACTGGGGCATCGAGCCCTACGCGCACCATGTTATGCACCCGGCGCCGGCGCCGGTGAACTACGCCTGTACGGACCTCAAGGCTGTTGATACGTCCAAACAGGGCAATGCCGAGAGCGGCAAGGCACTCGTCGAAGCGAACTGTGTCTCCTGTCACGCAATCACGTCCCAGGGCTTTGCCGCACCGATGTCCGATACGGACGCGGCGGGATCCTTCGGCGTCGTTCCGCCGGATCTGAGCCACGCAGGTGCTCTGTACGACACGAACTACCTGGCGAACTTCATCGCCAACCCGGTTAACGCGATGCACCTTACGCACAAATACGGTCCGGAATCCGGCAAGATGTTCCCGATGCCGAACTACGACTGGATGCAGCACCAGGAGATCATGGATATGGTCGCCTACCTGAAGAGCATCGCCAAACCGCTTGACAACAAGCAGGCGTTTGAAGCCGCATGTAGCCGCTGTCACGCAATGGCCTACGCCGGCATCAGCGCCCACACGGATGGGGATACCCTCAAAGGTTACATCGGAGCCAAGGCACCGGACCTCTCCCAGTACATCAAAAGCCGCGGCCGCGAGTACCTGGAGAACTTCATCAACGACCCGCAGCGTCTGCTGCACGGAACAGGCATGCCGCGCGTCGGTCTGACCGAACAGTCACAGGAGCAGGTCATCAACTACATGGAAGAGATCGGCGATTCCAAAAAAGCGGAACGCGAATCTCTTGGCATCTATGTCCTGATCTTCATGGTCCTTTTTGCCGTCATGGCAACCCTCTGGAAAAAAGAGATCTGGAAGGACCTTCATTAACCAATAACGGCTAAAATGGTGGGAAAAGATTCTGCCCATTCCGTGATAAACGGAGCGGGCAGAGGACCCAAGGAGATACGATG
>QKCD01000118.1 GCA_003245815.1 Sulfuricurvum sp. | reverse complement strand
CCTCCTTCTGTCCATTTATAAGAAAGTTCTCCTCCTTCATAGTCAGAACCAGCACCAATGATGGCGATTGTATCCCCTGCTGTCATGTTAAGGTCATTCCCCGCGTATGCTACGGGAGGAATGTTAAAACTCACCTCAGAAACAACAGAAAAATTACGCGTTTCAGATACTTCTGAAAGATTCCCTTCTCCACCGATATATCCGACAACTGTCACAGTGACATTGTGCTCACCCACTTCCAGACTTGATACGTCGAAAAGAGTATCGATAGAGAGGTTAGTATCTCCTCCCGGATAGACATACGGAGCCTCTCCGTCGATAGAAACATTGACGTACTGAAGCGTATCGTTATCTTCGGCATCGAACTTCACATGAACCGAGCCTCCGTAAGGCACAAGTCCAGATACATTAAAATCTTTCAGGAGAGCCGGATTATCATAATCCGGAGGGTAAACAGTGATATGTCCTTCAACATCCATTCGCTGATTATCGGCATTAAAACAACGCAGCCAAAAACCCCCAAAGTACGGCTCAGTGACCAGTTTGCTCTCAAAGGTGATCGTCGTATTGCCTTCTTGAATAAACCCTTCCCACGCAGAAGACACCAGATGGTACGCCGATAGCTCAATTGCAGAAGGAATAAACTCGCAGAATTCCGCGTTTTTTACGTGGTCATTGTAGTCCACGTAGACTGTTTGTTCTCCGTGCATCGTAAGATTGATGTCGGAGAGTATCTCGACAAGGGCCACTTCAGGCTCGTCATCACCCCCTCCTCCGACACTGATACAACCGGTCATCGCCAGAGTGCCCAACATCAACAGCACAATCATAAAGTTCCTCATTGATCGTCTCGCTCCTTACACTGGTTATTGTTTCTGCATGTTTCAACAGATATTTTTCGCTTCTAATGTTAATAAAAATGTGTTGTAGAAAACATTATTTTGCATAAATTTGCATTTTTCTTCATCCATATCACGAAAGCCGCCTACCGGTTTTCATTGTCATTGCATGAAAGGTTCCATTCAGCGGACGAAGATGTCATGGCAGAGCGCAAGCTGTAGTTAAACCGTAATGAGGGTCGGGAGATCGAAAGGGCATCCCCATCGGGGAGATGGGAACGGGAGCGCAGGAAGGCTTACTATCCGAAGAGCTTGCCGAGGAAGCCGAAGAGGCCTTTGAGCTTTTTGTTGTAGAGGTCTTCGACGAACTCCGCGTAGTCGTGGTAGCCGTCGTTGTGGAGTTTCAGTTCCAGGAACATCTCCGCGTCTTTCTCGCTTTTCGTCTTTTCGAGATCGATCAGTTTCTTGTAGAGCGTTTCGACACTTTCAATGGCTTTTTTCGGAACGGGACGGCGGTTGGAGCGGTAACCGCGGATCTCTTTCTTCTGGTTGTAGAGCGGTTTGTACTCCGAGTAGACCCAGTAGTATTTGCCGTCCTTGCGGCGGTTCTTGACGATGGCCTTGTAGGATTTGCCCGCTTTGAGCGCGTTCCAGAGGAGTCTGAAAACGGTCTTGGGCATATCTGGGTGACGGACGACGGAGTGGGGCTTTCCGACCAGCTCCTCCTCCGGGTAGCCCGAAAGCTCGACGAAGTTTTCATTGGCATAGATGATGACACCGCTGGCATCGGTTTCGGACATGATCTCTTTTTTGGGATCGACGGGTACTTCGATATCGAGCGGCCCCAGCTTAAATCGGTTCGGCATAATTTATTCTCCTAAGAGGATGCACTCGCATCCCGCTTGTGATGATCGAATTATAAAATTGTGATTACTAATGCTTATTAAATAGTCCATATTCGATCGCCTGAAAGCACGATACACACGCACTTTCAGGCATTTTGATCGCATGCGCGCCGACGCTTTTGCGTATCACATTCGATATAATGACACCTATGAATACCCTCCCCGTCCATGAAGTCACCCCCGATATCAGAGCCGCTCTGAGCGGCGGCAACCGTCTCGTCCTGCAGGCCCCTCCGGGCGCGGGCAAGACGACCGCCGTACCGCTGGCACTGCTGAATGAACCGTGGCTTGAAGGCAGGCAGATCGTCATGCTCGAACCGCGCCGTCTGGCCGCGCGCAACGCGGCGTCACGGATGGCGTCACTACTGGGGGAGAAAGTCGGCGAGACGGTGGGGTACGTCATCCGGGCCGACCGCAAGGTGAGTGCCCGGACGAAGATCGTCGTCGTCACCGAGGGGATTTTGACGCGGATGCTGCAGGGCGACCCGGCGCTGGAAGGTACGGCGCTGGTAATCTTCGACGAGTTCCACGAGCGCAGCCTCCACGCCGACCTGGGGCTGGCGCTCTCCCTGCAGTCGCAGGAGCTGCTGCGCGACGACCTGAAGCTCATGGTGATGTCCGCGACCCTGAACACCGAAGCGGTCGCCGTATTGCTCGGGAACCCGCCCGTCATTACCAGCGAAGGGCGCAGCTACAGCGTCGAGAACCGCTATCTCGATGCCAAAACGCCCCACCCCTCCCCGATGCAGCTGCCGAGCCTTGTTGCGCGAACCGCCGTCGAAGCGCTTAAACGGGACGAAGGAAGCATCCTCGTCTTCCTGCCGGGGGTGCGGGAGATCAAAGCCGTCGAAACGAAGCTGCGCGAGACGGTCGACGGCGAAAAGGTCGCCATCGCGCCCCTCTACGGCGATATGTCCCGCGACGCACAGGACGCGGCAATCGCCCCCTGCCCGACAGGACGGCGCAAAATCGTCCTCGCCACCAACATCGCCGAGACCTCGCTCACCATCGAGGGGATCAGCGTCGTCATCGACAGCGGGCTGCAGCGCGTCGCCACCTTCAACAGCGGTTCGGGGATGAACCGGCTCCACACCGTCGCCATCGCCCAGGACTCCGCCACCCAGCGCAGCGGACGGGCCGGACGCCTCGGACCTGGGCGCTGCTACCGCCTCTGGCACGAGCACCGCACCCTCGCCCGCCACGGCCTGCCGGAGATCCTCACCTCGGACCTGACGCCGATGATGCTCGAGCTGGCGGCGTGGGGCGTCGACGGGGTCGACGAGCTCCACTGGCTCGACCTTCCCCCCGAAACGTCGCTCACCCACGCCCGGGAGCTCCTGAACGCGCTGGGCGCCCTCAACGGGAGCCAGATCACAAAGCATGGCGAGGCGATGCTGCGCCTGGGAACCCACCCCCGGCTCGCGCACATGATGCTGCGCGCCAGGGAACTGGGGCTTGGCGGCACCGCCTGCACCGTCGCCGCCCTGCTGGGCGAAAAGGAGGTTTTCACCGGCGACGCCAAACGTTCGGCGGACCTCTCCCGCCGCGTCGAAGCGGTGCGCGGGGAGCGAAACGGAGGGCATATCGACAGAGGGGCGCTGCACCGGGTCCTGGAAACGGCGAAGGAGTTCCGTAAAAAGCTGGGAGCGATCAGCGAAAGCGAAAACGCCGACGCCGACACGATCGGCGTGCTGCTGGGCTTCGCCTACCCCGACCGCATCGCTAAATGCCGCGACGTCAAAACAAGCGTAGCGCTCGGTTCTTCCGATGTTTCTGTGAAAAACGGCCGCTACATCCTCAGCGGCGGCAAGGGGGCGACGCTGAACCGTGACGACGACCTCTTCGGCGAAGCCTTCCTCGTCGTCGCCGATCTCGACGCGGCGGGGGCCGACGCCCGCATCTACAGCGCGGCCCCCGTTACGGAGGCGCTGATCGAAGCGCACTTCGGGGAGCTGATCGCCAAGGAGCGCCAAACGACATGGAACGAGGAGACGGAACGGGTCGAGGCGCGGGAGGCCGTGCGGCTGGGGGCGATCGTGCTTGAGGAGCGCCCGGCGAAAGCGACGGATGCCGACACGGCGACCGCCCTGCTCGGCGCCATCCGCGAAAAGGGGCTCGACGCCCTGGAGTGGTCGAAAGAGGCGCTCGCCTTGCGCCAGCGGGTCGCTTTTCTCAATGTCTGGAAAGCCCGCGACGATAACGCCGCCAGGGCCGTCGGCGACCTCCCCGACTTCTGCGACGGCTGGCTGCTTGAACATCTGGAGACGTGGCTACTCCCCCACCTCGAGGGGGTCAAAAGCTTCAAAGCGCTCCAGAAGCTCGACACCCATCCGATGCTGCTGGGGCTGCTCCCCTGGGAGGCGCAGCAGCGCGTCGACGCCCTGGCACCGGCGAGACTGGAGGTGCCCAGCAGTTCGAAGATCGCCCTCAACTACGAAAACCCCGAAGCCCCCGTGCTCTCCGTGCGGCTGCAGGAGCTCTTCGGGATGCTCGAGACGCCGCGCCTTATCGGCGGCATCGTACCCCTGAGCGTCGAACTCCTTTCCCCGGCGCACCGCCCGATGCAGCTGACCCGCGACCTGCGCAGCTTCTGGGAGACGACCTACCACGAGGTGCGCAAGGAGCTGCGGGGCAAGTACAAGAAACACTACTGGCCCGAGGATCCCTTCGACGCCCAGGCGACCTCGAAAACGAAAAAACAGATGCAGCATTAAGTCGGGATGCGGTGCGATACGCTACAATAGCGCCATCAAAACCAAGGAACGCTACATGAGAAAATCTTATCTCCTCCTCGCCGCCGCGCTGCTGCTCCTGAGCGGTTGTAACAAACTGACGAAAGAGAACTACGACAAGATCAAATCGGGCATGATGTACGACGAAGTCGTCAACATCCTCGGCAAGCCGTCCAACTGCTCCGAAGCGATCGGCATCACCAGCTGCGACTGGAAAAGCGGCGAGAGCGAAGTGAAGATCAACTTCATCTCCAACAAGGTCACCCTGATGACCGGCGAGAACCTCAAATAGGTTCCGTCGGCCTTCCGGCCTGACACTTTTCGAAACCAAATCCCCCCGACGCCCCGATATCCGGGCTTTTTATTCCCCCAAACCGCGACGGAACGCCTCCCCCACTGTACAATACAGGTTACTTCCCATATAAAAGCAATTCGTAAGGCACAACGACGTGAAAGAGATCATCGACATCTACAAAAAGCACCGCACGACGGTCGAAAACTACATCAACAACGTGCTTAAGAGCATCCCCACCGATCCGATCGAGCATGCGAAGATCATCCTCTCGGACCTGCCGGCGCTGACCCTGCTCTACGCCGTGGACCGGCAGTTCAAACAGACGAGCCCCGTCGTCTGCCGCCGCGAGAACGACAAGTGCCGCATCAACTCCGACAAGAGCCACTACTTCAGCCAGCTCGAGCTCAACGAGTGGAACATCTACGTCTCCAACCCCTACATCCACTACCGAAACGGCAAGCCGGGGATTACCGCCGTCAAGCTGATCGGCGATACCTACTACATCTTCGACTTCAACCTGATCCAGCTGCTGGAGGAGATGCGCCTTATCGAACACAACACCCTTTTCGATAGGGCCAACCGCACCGTCTACAGCATCGGCGGGGGGCTGCTGGCGGTCGTCTCCCTCTTTTTGATCGTCTACGGCGGCTACATCTTCGGCATGATCCTGATCAACGACAGCGCCGGCAAAATTCTCGACGATATCTTCAAGGCGATCATCGCCATCACCCTCGGCCTCGCCATCTACGACCTCGCCAAGCAGATCCTCGAACACGAGGTGATCTTCCGCAGCTTTGAACACGGCGAGACGATGCAGAACAAAGTGCTGGGCAAGTTCCTCATCTCCATCATCATCGCCCTCTCATCGCCCTCTCCATCGAGACCCTGATGGTCGTCTTCAAGATCGCCCTGGGGGATTACACCCAGATGCTCGCCGCCTTCTACCTGCTCGTCGGGGTCACCATCATGATCCTCGGACTGGGCGTCTTCCACAAGTTCACCAAGGTGGAAAAGTAAGCGGCGCCGTTTCCCGCCTTCAACAGGCGCTCCGCCGCGGCACGCCGTCATTCCGGTACAGCGTCACATATGGCGTCGCATCATCCCCGCCGCAACTTCGCTACAATAAACGAAACGCAGCGCGTTGATGCGGCATCAAACAAGGAGTCAGGGATGAAGGTGATGAGATGGGTGATCATCGGTGCCGCGCTCTTCCTGAACGAACCGTCCGTTCTGGCACAGGAGCAGGCAGCGGCGACACGCGACATGGCGCCCCGGCAGACACTCCAACGCAACCATACGTTGGAGCGGAAGGTTTTTGACCGCACAGGCCGGATCAGCGCCCGTCTGCAGCCGAAGACCCGAAAAGC
>QKCD01000031.1 GCA_003245815.1 Sulfuricurvum sp. | reverse complement strand
TCCGGTTTCATGGCCGACAGTATAGTCCTTCCCGGTTGACCCGATACTTTGGCGTATTTTTTCTTTAAATAATTTATGTTTTAATGATCTTTAGCGGATGTTTGCACAAAATGTTCCGCGCCGCTGTCAAAGGAAGATGTCATGAAAAAAAGAAGGGTGTTTGTTACGTTCGCACTGCCGCTGCTGGCCCTGCTGGGCGGCTGCGGCGGCAGCGGCGGTACTTCGGGGGTGTCGGCGCTGGTGGAGGGGATCACGGTCTCCGTCGTCGAAAAAAGCAGCGGGACGCTGGATGCCGCGGCGTATTTCGAAGGTGCGGATTCGTACCGTTTCATTGATACGGACGGTGAGCCGCAGACCGTTGTGACGGATGGAGGGGCGGCCTTTGTCTCCCCGGAGCTCAATATGACCGTCGACGGCAGCGACATCCGCTACACGGCGGGGAATGTGGAGGCGACGACGCACGTTGCATGCGCGCTCGCCGGCGTCAGCGGCAGTAAAACGCTCGAGCTGAATGCCTCATTCGAGATCACGGACACCGCCGACGATGCCGCGACGATGCTGCAGGATGTCGGCGTCCCGGCCAGTGCGGGGGTGCTGGAACCGGGGGTCACAGTGACGGCGACGGCGACGGACCCAGACGGCATGCACCTGGTAGCGGTGGCGATCCTGAGAGACGCTACGGCACTCGAAACGCTTTACGTTTACCCCGACACCAACCTGAGCCGCATCGACGTCAACGAAACCTTTGCAAACCCGGGGGAGGGGAACTACACCGTGACCTTTACCGCGCTGGGCACCGACGGCGGCGAGGGGTACCGCTCCATCGCCACCGCGGCGCGCACGATCAATGTCAGCCTGCTCAACGACCTGGCGGGGATCCTCGAGGATATCAACAGTACCCTCAGCGCACTCGGGGGCACGCTCACCGCCGGGGATATCGCCGCCCTGCTTGAAGATGTCAACCAGACACTGCACGAGGGCAATGTCAACATCGACGAGGCGGCCGTCACGGCTTTGCTTAATGACATAAACAGCACTTTAACCGCCGCCCTCGGATCGCTCGGCGATACGGATCTTACCACCCTGATCGGCGACATCGGCGATACGCTCACGGCTATCGGCGGAGGACTGCTGGGCGGGCTCGGGCTGTAGTTGCCGCCCTCTGTTTCATCTGCCATTCGTATGTGAAACACCCTTGTCAAGTGGCGCCCTTTTCGCTTCTGCAAACCGGTTAACTATTTCAAACGGTGACACATCAACCTTACGGATTCGCGATTCGGGAAAAGGGTTTCTTGCCTTTAAGTCGCCTCTTCCTATACTTGTGGCAACGAAAAAGAGGGTCATACAGTCCCCAAACAACAAGGAAACGATGATGCAGATGGTCGATATGAGTTCACCGGAGTTCCTCGCGGAGCTTGAAAAAACGAAAAAATTCACCGACAAAGTCAACGCCCAGTTCGGATGGGTCTACAACCCCAATCATGATGTCAACGAGGGGGTCCTGATGGGGCTTGCCCGTCACAAGATGCTCTACGGAAAGCGCTTCTGCCCCTGTTTCATGGTCCTCGAGGATGAGAACGGCAAGCACAAAAGTGCCGATGACCGCATCTGTCCCTGCAAACCCGCCATCGATCACGAAGTCCCCGAAGAGGGCAAGTGCCACTGCGGGATCTTCTGTACCCCCGAATACGCTTCTACCCACGATATGTAAGCCGTCGTCCGCCCTGCGCGGATGACACTGCTGCCGCTTTTTTCACGTTGCCGCCGCGATTTGGCTATGATGTGAAAAAGTTTTGACATGCCCGATCACGCTACCGATAAATATTCCGTCCTCAAAGACCGCTTCGGCCACAACGCTTTCCGTCCGCTGCAGGAGGAGGCCGTCGACACCGTCCTTGCCGGCCGCGACCTGCTGATGATCCTGCCCACCGGCGGCGGGAAATCGCTCTCCTACCAGCTGCCTGCCCTGCTGATGGAAGGTACGACCGTCGTCATCTCCCCGCTGCTCGCCCTCATGCACGACCAGGTCCAGAGCCTCAAAGCCCAGGGGATGCGCGCGGAGATGCTCTCCTCGATGCAGACGGCGGAGGAGAGCGGCGAGATTGTACGGCGGCTCTATGCCGGGGAGATCGACTTTCTCTACCTCTCCCCCGAACGCCTCAACACGGAGGGGATGCGCACGATCCTTTCGAATATCCGGCTCAACTACTTCGTCATCGACGAAGCGCACTGTATCAGTGAATGGGGGCACGAGTTCCGGGCCGATTACCGTGCCCTCTCGCAGCTGCGCGATTTCTTTCCCGGGATCGCCATCGCCGCCTTTACCGCGACGGCGACGGCGCACGTGCGCGAAGACATCCTGCGCCTGCTGCGCCTGAACGACCCCAACGTCCTTCAGGGGCAGATCTACCGCGACAACCTCCAGATCACCGTCCGCCACCGCATCAAGGACGGGTATGACCAGCTCCGCGACTTCCTCGACGACCACAAAACGGAGAGCGGGATCGTCTACGCCTTCTCCCGCAAAAGCGTCGAGGCCGTTGCGCATTTCCTGCAGCAGAAAGGGTACGCCGCGGCGGCCTACCATGCCGGGATGCCGACGGAGCAGCGCAATGCCGTTTTTGATGACTTCGTCCACGACCGGGTCCGGATCATCGTCGCGACGATCGCGTTCGGGATGGGAATAGACAAGAGCAACATCCGCTACGTTTTTCACATGAGCCTCCCCAAGACGGTGGAGAACTACTACCAGGAGATCGGCCGGGCCGGACGTGACGGCGATCACGCCGACGTCGTCATGCTCTTCGGGGCCCAGGACCTGATCCAGCAGAAGCGGTTCGTCGAGATGAACGAGGATGAGCAGTACAAGGCGCACCTGATGCAGAAGCTCGGCGCCGTGCACCGCTACGCCTCGGCCGAGACCTGCCGGCATCAGCAGCTCGCCGAGTATTTCGGCGACCGAATCGCGCCCTGCGGGACGCACTGCGACAACTGCCTGGAGCCCGAGTACGACAAACGCGACATCACGACCGAGGCGCAGATGCTGCTCTCCTGTGTCTACCGTACCGGACAGCGCTTCGGCAAAAGCTACCTCATTGACGTGCTGCGCGGCTCGCGGGAGCAGAAGCTTCTCGCCAACGGGCATGACGAACTCTCCGTCTACGGGGTGGGCGAAGCCCTGAACAAGAAGCAGTGGCTCGTCGTCATCGACCGGATGCTCGAGATCGGGGCGGTGGACCTGAACGAACATCACGGCCTCTTTCTGACCCAGGAGGGGCTGGCCGTTCTCAAAGGCGAGGAAAAGGTCCTTATCCGCGCCGACCGCCTCAACGTCCGGGCCAAGACTGTCCAGAAAGCCGCGCCGGAGCATTTCGACTACGATACGGAGCTTTTCGAGGCGCTGCGGGCCCTGCGGTTCGAGATCGCCCAGGAGCAGGGGGTGCCGCCCTACGTCGTTTTCGGGGACAAGACCCTCAAGGAGATGGCGGCATCGCGGCCGCAGACGAAAGCGCAGATGCTCGAAGTGGGCGGTGTCGGCGAGGTGAAATTCGAGCGCTACGGGGCGCAGTTTTTGCTGCTGCTCCAGAGCTGATTTTGCTTTTTTTACGAATTTCTGCTACTTTAGAGGTGCTTTGCCATATCGATATGGCCGATAAAATGAAGAACGTTATTTAGAAAGAGGACCATGAAACGAATAGTACTCAAGGTCGGAACTGCCGTGCTGACCGAAAACAACAACATCGCAAAGGAGCGGATGCTCAACCTCGTCTCGCTCATTGCCGAGTTGAAGAAAAAATACGATGTCGTTCTGGTCAGTTCCGGTGCCGTTGCGGCGGGCTACTCCGCCCTCAAGCTCGACAAGCGCAAGCAGATCGGCAAAAAAGCGCTGGCGGCGGCGGGGCAGCCCATTTTGATGACCAGTTACAAAAAGAAATTCGATATCTACAATATCGATACGGCACAGATCCTTCTGACCGAGGACGATTTCGACTCCCGCAAACGCACCAAGATGTTCCAGGAGATCATCGACGCGCACCTGGAAAACGATATTCTTCCTATCGTTAACGAGAACGACATCACTTCCACGCCTGACCAGCTTTTCGGCGATAACGACCAGCTCTCCGCGAATGTCGCCTTTGCAATCGGGGCGGAAGAGCTGGTGATTCTCAGCGATATCGAGGGGTATTACGACATGAACCCCAAAGAGCATGCGGATGCGAAGCTGCGCAAAAAGGTGACGGTCCTGACCCCCGGCGAGCTGATGGATGAAGCAACCCCCAGCAGCTTCTTCGCGACCGGCGGCATCGTGACCAAACTGAAAGCCGCCGATTTCGTGATGCGGCGCGGTATCGACATGTTCTTGTGCAACGGTTTCGATCTGACCGCCGCCCGCAACTATCTGCTCAACGGCAAACAGACGTCGGGAACCCTCTTTACAACGGAGTGACCCCCGGTGGCGGCGTCAGCAGCACGCCGATTTCCGCATCCCCGAACTTCAGACATCTTTTCTCTGTAGCGTAATAGAGTGTGTAGGCGCAGACGAGGCTGTCAAGAAAATCCTCTTCGGCCTTGAGCGCTTTGCCCCTGAGCGTTTCCAGCGGTGTTTTAAGGCCGTTTGGGACTGTTAGGACTTCAAACAGGGCCGTTTGCAGCGTCTTCATCGCCTCCAGACGTGCTTCCCTCGGTACCGAGGCTTTGTACCGCAGGACTTTCCCGTCGTTGAAAAGGGCGAGTATGGTGGCATGGGGATAGACCTCGAAGAGCGTGCCTTCTTCAAAACCAATCCCTTCCGCTTTGAGCCCTTCATAGAGGGCAAACCCCGCATAACGTCTAAAACGTTTTTCAAACAGCTGCGTGTTGACGGCGTGCACCCCGAGCCCGTAACGGGCGAAAGTCTTGAGGAATTGCAGCTCGTTGGGGCGGTGGCCTGTGGCATTGGGGATGATCATCGGGGCGTCGACCCCGACGCGGCAGCCCGGGTAGGCGCGGACGACGTCGAGGATCGTTTCGACCGTATCGGCGTAGCGGTAGGCGACAAGGCGGGCATCCGCATCGATGACGGCGACGCCGCTGGGGTTGCCCTCCGCCCAGGCGAGATCGATGCCGACATAGAACGGCACCGGTGTCAGCGGCATGCCAGCACCGCTTCCATTCCCGCCGTAAAAGCGGGCTTGCCCCCGCGGGCGGGGTGGCGGACCTTGGCATGGGGGATCTGCAGCCGTGTAAGTGCAGCTTCCGCGCTGTTGCCGACGGCGACGACGGTGGTGACGGAGGGGAAAAGGGAAAGGAGACGGCGCAGGAAGGGTGCCGCGCTGTCGATCTCCTTGCCAGTCGGCTTACGGTTGGAGTCGGGGTTTCCCTTTTCATGAGGGTGGAAACAGAAGGCGTTCCAGCAGAGCGCGGCGATGCGGTGGCGCTGCAGCACCTCCCAGACGATTCCCGCGCTCTGTTCACGGGTATAAGGGGAGCTGGCGACGCGGTAGCCGTGGCGCGCCGTAAAGAGGGCACCCTCCAGCACCCCTTCGGCGACGAGCGCTTCGGAGCTGAAGGGGATGCCTGTCAGGCGGCAGCCGTTGTAGCCGGGGGCTTCGCCGATGAGCAGCACTTCGGGCTGCAGGGCGCGCAGCTGCTGCAGGTAGCACTGAAGGTTGTGGCGTTGGGTGTTGGTGCGTTTGGCGGCGTAAAAGTTGGTGACGTTCGCACCTACGGCACTCTCCTGGAGACGTTTGCCGAAACGTTTTATGTCAGCGTCGATCTTCACGGCTGCGGACATAGTCGATCACTTCAT
>QKCD01000017.1 GCA_003245815.1 Sulfuricurvum sp. | reverse complement strand
GCGGTGCGCCTCTGCGAGGAGTTCAAATCCGAAGACCTCCGTATCCATCCCCCGGGGGTAGCCGCTGTGCACCCCCGCGGAGAGGTAGTCATAGGAGGTCTCTTCGAAACAGGCAATCGCCTTCGCCGTGATCTCGGGGTCGATAAGGGGGCAGTCGCTGGTACAGCGTACGACGGTATCGCCAGCGCGGGCGCCGAAATGGGAGGCTGCCTGGTAGTAGCGTTCCAGGACATTGTCGGTACTCCCCCGGAAATAGCGGATGCCCAGACGCTCGCAGAGCGCGACGATGGGAGTTTCACTGCCGTCGTTGGTCGTGGCGATGATGATCTGGTCGCGGAACCGCTCCAGCCTCCGAAGCATCAGTTCCAGCACCGGCACCCCGCAGATCTCAAGCATCACCTTGCCGGGCAGGCGCGTCGAGGTCATGCGAGCCTGGATGATGAGAAAGAGGTTCCGCATCAGAAACTGCACCCCCGGTAACGGTATTGTTCCACGACCTCGAGCACGGTGTCGGCGACATAATGGGCATCCGCATCCGTCATCCCCTGATGGCAGGGGATGGAGAGCTCCGAACGGTAGAAATCCTCGGCGACCGGGAGACTCTGACGGCCGAAACGCTGCTCATAGTAGCTGTTCTTGTAGATCGGTTTGTAATGCACCTGCACACCGATACCCCGCGCCTGCAGCGCCTCGAAAATATCCTCCTTCGGACAGTGCAGCTGCGGGATCAGCATCAGAGGGTAGAGGTGGCGCGAGCTGAGGCATTCTATGGGGATCTGCGGCGTCGAAAAGAGGGTTTCCCCCGCGAAACGTGCGTCGTAATAGGCGGCGACCGCGTTGCGACGGGCAAGGAAACTATCGATTTTTTTGAGCTGGGAGCGGCCGAGAGCCGCCGCGATATCGCTCATGCGGAAGTTGTAACCCAGGGTCGTCATGTCGGAGTTCCAAAACTTCTTTTTGACGATCCCGTGGGAGCGGATAAGGCGCAGCCGCTCCGCATAGACGTCATTGTCCGTCACCACGGCCCCGCCTTCGCCGGTCGTGATCGGTTTGATGGCATGGAAACTGAAGACCGCCATATCCGCCCGGCTGCCGACCTTTGCACCGCCGGTTTCACTGCCCAGGGCGTGGGAGGCGTCTTCGATCACGAGGAGGCCGTGCTTATCGGCGATTTCACGGATCGCCGCCATCGCCACCGGCTTTCCCCCGAAATCGACCGGCACGATCGCTTTCGTCCGCGGGGTGATAAGCCGTTCAATGAAACGCTCGTCGATATTCCCGTCGAGCTTGACGTCGCCAAAGCGCGGTACGGCACCCACGGCCAGCACCATGTTGGCGGTGGCGACGAAACTGACCGGCGTCGTAACGACCTCGTCCCCCTCGCCGATCCCCGCCGCGCTGTAGGCGGCAAAGAGTGCGGAAGTCGCCGCGTTGAACACGACGGCGTGCCGGACGCCGACATAGGCCGCCAACTCCGCTTCGAACGCCTCGATTTCCCCTCCCTGCGTCAGGTGGGATCAGTACCCGGGAGACCGCGGCGATATCGTCCTCGTCGATCAACTGCGTCGAGTAGGGGATCACGCGTCGCCCTCGGAGTGTGCAATCTTCTCGAGAAGCTCCTCCGCCTCCAGCCACCGGTCATTGCGGTTGGAGCTGTATTCAAAGCCGATCTCCACCGGCACGCCGCGTTCCCCGAGGGCGTTGCGGGCGAAATCAACACTGTGGGAAAACTGGATCGTCGGCCGGATGACGAAGTGGTCATCGAACTCCAGGGTGAGGTGGGAGTCATCCTCGGGGCACATCACCTCATGCATCTTCTCTCCCGGGCGGATACCGATGATCTTTTGCGGATGATCCGGCGCGATGGCCCGGGCGACGTCAATCACCTTCATGGAGGGGATCTTGGGAACGAAGGTCTCCCCGCCCTGCATCCGTTCGAAGCTGCGGATGACGAAATCGACCCCCTCCTGCAGGGTAATCCAGAAGCGGGTCATCCGCGCATCGGTGATGGGCAGCTCGGGCGCCCCTTCGCGGAGCAGCTTATTGAAGAAGGGGATCACGGAACCGCGCGACCCCATGACATTGCCGTAACGGACGACGGAAAAGGTGATATTGCGTCCCCCGGTGATGTTGTTGGCCGCCACGAAGAGTTTGTCGGAGGCGAGTTTCGTCGCGCCGTAGAGGTTGATGGGGTTCGCCGCCTTGTCCGTGGAGAGGGCGATGACCTTCTCCACCCCGCACTTGAGGGCGGCATCGATGACGTTCTGTGCCCCCATGATATTGGTCTTGATGCACTCCATCGGGTTGTACTCGGCGATCGGGACATGCTTGAGCGCCGCGGCATGCACGACGTAGTCGACGCCGTTCATCGCCTTCTCCAGGCGCGGCAGGTCCCGCACGTCCCCGATGAAGTAACGCATGCAATCATCGCTGAAGCGCTGCGCCATCTCGTACTGCTTGAGTTCGTCGCGGGAATAGACGATGATCTTGTTCGGCCGGTAGCGCTCCAGCAGCGTCTGTACGAACTTTTTGCCGAAGCTTCCGGTCCCCCCGGTGATCAGCAGGTTCTTGCCGTCAAACATGGCTCATCCTTGCGTTAGCATGAGAGATTGTATCCAACCCTCCCTGTAAATCGGCCCGCCTGCGGATTTTGGAGGTTATGGGGATATCAGTTATTACTGTTTGCCGCCGCGTCGATCATCTGCTGCAGTGATTGAAACTGGGCGTTGAGCTTACTGATGATCGCGTCGTAGGCAATGAACTGCTTCTCGAGGATGGCGTAGCGGGTGTCAAGGGAGGCCAGAAGACGGCTGCGCTGATCGTTCATTGACTCCAGCCGCGTGTCCATATCGGACTTGAAATTGTCCATCAGGCCGTTGTAACCGGTGAACTCCGTCAGTTTGTCGTTGAGCCGTTCGAAAATGCCCGTCGTCGTCGCACCGGTCGTAGTGTCATAACTGCCGGCAAAAAACGCTTCGACCGCCGCCGGGTCATCATTCATCTTCGCTTTGAAGGCCGTCTCGTCGAAACTCATCACCCCGTAGCGGTCGATCTCGATCCCGTAGTTGACGAGCGAGTTGTTCTCTCCATCGACGGAGGTGATGACGGCGTTGATCTCGCGGGCGATCGACTTGATGAAGTTGTTGCCGTTGAAGACGCCGGTCGCGCCCGTTTCCGCATTGTAGCTGGTCATATCGGAGAGATTCGTGATCAGGTTGTTGTAGTTCTCCACCAGGAGCTTGAGCTCCGTGGCGATGGCATCCTGATCCTGTTTGACCGTCACGTTGGCGAACTCCCCCTCCGTCTTCAGGGTCAGGGTGACCCCGTTGATCAGGTCCGAGACCTCGTTGCTGGTGCGCGTGATGGTGATGCCGTTGTATTTGAAGGTAGCATCGTCGGCGTTCTGGATCGTTGCCATCCCGCTCGTCAATGCCGCTGCGAGCCCTGATCCCGGGACATCGGGAGTATCCGTGACCGTAATCGCCTGGTCCGCTCCCGTCGTATCGGAGGAGAGGACCAGGCTGTAGGCGCCGGTTCCGGTCTGCAGGACCGACGCCGTCAGTTTGCTGCCGGCCGCGTCGTTGATCGCCTGGGCCAGTTCGGAGAGCGTCATCGTGTCGGTATAGGCGATATCGTAGCTGCTGCCGCCGATCGCGATGGTCATCGTCCCCGGCCCGGCCGCCACCGTATCGCCTGTCGACGCAAACGCACCCGACTGCTGGATCTCTTTCTTCGCCAGGGCCACCGTCTCAAGGGTGAATGTCCCGACATCCGAGCCCGCCTCGGCTTTCACGCCGAGGTCGCCCCCCGTCACATCCACCGTACGGTTCTGGTAAAGGGAATCGTAGCTCAGGGACGAAACACTGCTTTTAAAGGTCGTCATCAGCGTATCGAGGAGATTGTACGCGGTCGCTTTCTGTTTTTCGACCTCGATTTTTCTGTCCAGCGGCGTGATGAGATTCGCTTCATCCGCGGCACGGAGCTGATCGAGCACATCGGAGGTCAATACCCCCGAGCCGATACCGAGCGAACTGATTGAACCTGCCATCTTGGATCCTTTTTATACTGGTGTAGCTGTTCGTTAAGAGTATATCGGTCAAAAAGCGCCGAAGTTTAGCCCGATCTCCGTGCAGCGCATCAAGCAAATCCGGTACCGCCTTCGCATCCATTGAAATCCCGCCTGTTTTTCGCTATACTTCCACCCTCTCAGCGCTGAGAGCATCGCCGCGATGCTTTGAGCGCTCCCCTTTAGACCTGTGCAATGGTCTTGCGGGATACTGGGTCAGGATGGGAACATAGCAGCCCACCCCGCTTGGTTATGTGCCGCAGGTATCTGGAGGGGAGTTCCTACCCGACACACACTTCAAACCGTCAATCCCTCTCAGCTAACAATATACTGTTTTCATATCGAATAAACATCTGTTTAAACGCCGTCGGAAACGACCTGACACACAGTTACTGCAACACACGCTGCTGTGATAGCTGCGCTCTTTTGAGAGATCCAATGAATGGGAAAAGTAGTGGAGGTGGAAGCGGCGACCGTTGTCCCCGGTCGGAGGCAACGGAAGCTATGCGAGGCTTATTTCTTTTTGTCCTGCGGCAGGACGAGCATGTTGTAGTAGCGTCCCTCGAGACGGGGCTCTTTGTCCATCACCCCCAGATCCTCGACCATCGGCCAGACCTTCAGCAGAACATCTTTGGCCGCCTCGGGATGCGCCATCTCGCGGCCGCGCAGGAAGACGCGGAACTTGACGTGCTTGCCCTCTTCGAGGAATTCGCGCGCGTGCTTGACCTTGTAGTTGATGTCGTTGTCGGCGATCTTGACGGAGAGCTTGATCTCCTTCACCTCGATGCGGACCTGCTTCTTGCGGGCCTCTTTCTTCTTCTTCTCTTCTTGGTACTTGAATTTACCGTAGTCCATGATCTTCGCGACCGGCGGTTTGGCCGTCGGGGAGATCAGGACGAGATCGAGTCCCAGTTCGTTGGCTTTGTCCATCGCGACATCGGTCGGAACTACGCCTAGTGCTTCGCCGCCATCTACGACACAGCGGACCTCGGGGACTCTGATGTCATCGTTCATGATGACGCGATCTTTCTTTTTATTCAAAAATGTACCTCATTTAGTTTTGTTTGGATCAGTGCCAGAAACTCGTTCTCGGTGTGGTTGTACTGTTCACGGCTGCGGCGGTCACGGATCGCCACCGACCGGTTCTCCACCTCTTCGTCACCGAGCACAACGATCATCGGCACACGCCCTTTTTCCGCGGTGCGGATCCGTTTGTTGAGACTTTCGTTTTTATTATAGATCTCGCTGTCGGCCCCGATGTCCATCAGTTTGTCCGCCAACTCCTTGGCGTAGGCGTTGTGCGACTCGGCGATCGGGATGATAGCGACCTGCGTCGGCGCGATGAACATGGGGAATTCGCCCGCGTAATGCTCCGTCAATATACCAATAAATCGCTCAAATGAACCTAAAATCGCCCGGTGGATCATGACCGGCTGGATTTTGTCGTTCTCCGCACCGCTGTACTCCAGGGTGAAACGCTCCGGCAGGTTGAAGTCGAGCTGCACCGTTCCGCACTGCCACTCACGGCCGATAGCGTCGGTAATTTTGATGTCGATCTTCGGACCGTAGAAGGCCCCGCCGCCCTCGTCAATGCCGTAGGCGAGATTGTTGCGGTCCATCGCCGTCTTCAGAGCGTTGGTCGCCGTCTCCCAGATAGCGTCGGAACCGACCGCCTTCTCCGGTTTGGTGGAGATCATCATCTGGTAGTCGAAACCGAACGTCGTCATAATCTTATCGATAAAATCGACGATCTCGATGATCTGTTCCTCGATCTGGTCCGCCGTACAGAAGATGTGCGCATCGTCCTGGGTGAACTCACGGACGCGGAAGAGGCCGTGCAGCGCCCCCGTCATCTCGTGGCGGTGAACGACGCCGTATTCAAAGTACTTCAACGGCAGGTCGCGGTAGGAGCGCAGGTCGTGCTCGTACACCTTGATGTGGCCGACGCAGTTCATCGGTTTGACACCGAACTCCAGCTCGTCGATGTTCGTGAAGTACATGTTCTCGCCGTAGTTCTGGTAGTGGCCGCTCACCTTCCAGAGGTCGGAGCGCAGCATCTCGGGACCGCGTACCGGCTCGTAGCCGCGCTTGCGGTGGGCTTTGAAGAGCAGCCCCTCCAGGCGTGAACGCATGCGGGACCCGGCCGGAAGCCAGATCGGGAAGCCGGCACCGACCTCCTCGCGGAAGGTGAAGAGCCGCATCTCCGCGCCGATCTTGCGGTGGTCGCGCTTCTCCGCCTCGGCAATCATGTCGAGGTGGGCTTTCAGGGACTCCTTGTCCGCGAAGGCGATGCCGTAGATGCGGGTGAGCATCTCGTTCTTGCTGTCGCCGCCGAGGTAGGCGCCGGCGATCTTCGTCAGCTTGAAAAAACGCAGGAATTTCGTGTTGGGGACGTGCGGTCCGCGGCAGAGGTCTTCGAAGTCCCCCTGTTTGTAGATGGAGACGGTCTCACTGGGAATCCGCTCCATGACCGCCAGTTTCAGATGGTCGCCGGCGAACTTCGCCTTCGCCTCATCCATGCTGATCTCGTAGCGTTCGATCTCCTGCTTCTTCTTGGAGAGGTTCAGCATCTCTTTCTCGATGCTTTTGAGGTCCCCCTCGCCGATCTCCTCTTCCACTTTAAAGTCGTAGTAGAAGCCCTCTTTCACCACCGGGCCGACGAAAAACTTCGCGCTGGGGTAGAGGTTCTTGATCGCCTGGGCCATCAGGTGGGCCGTAGAGTGGCGAATCACCTCCAGGGCGTCGGCGGAGTTGTCGAGTACAATGGCGTTCCCTTCAAAACCGCGTACCGCGGCGGTCTGGAGGTCCATGATTTCATCATTGTGCTTAATGGCGATTTGATCCATATATATAAAATCCTATATAGCATTCTATTTAGCGTATCGTGCTTCAATTTAAAGTTTTGGATTTTACCAGAAAAATACTATGGGGAAAGTTAAATATTGAGGGTGATTTTCAGATGCAAATGGTGGTCACGACTGGATTCGAACCAGTGACCACCACCATGTCAAGGTGGCACTCTACCACTGAGTTACGCGACCATTTGCTGAAGGGACGAAATGATAACAATCTAAATATTAAATCTTCCTGAATTTAAGGGCATTCGGGACAAAATGCACAAAAATGCGTTTGTGCCCCCTTACTCTTCCGTTTTCGTACACCACCGCGGCCTGAAATTGAGCAACAGCATCCAGACGACAGCCACGTCGATCATCACGTCGGCAAAGTTGAAAACCGCAAAATCGAACCCGCAGTGCCAGTAGACGTAGTCGACCACACCGCCGTGGATGAAGCGGTCGTAGACGTTGGAGAGCCCCGCACCGACCAGGAAACCTGCCGGAACGGCGTAACAGAGACTGCGCTGCCGAAGGAAAAAGACGAGGATTCCCCCGATCAGCAGCAGCTGCAGCCACTTGAGCCACTCCTCCAGGAATGCGAACATGGAAAAAGCGACCCCCTTGTTGAAGACAAGGATCAGGTCGATGCATTCCGTATAGAAACGGAACCCTTCCAGAAAGAGCGCCTTGATGTTCTGGTCGACGATAAAGGTCCCCAGCAGCGCCAGAAACAGAACAAGATAAAACCTACCCATTGAGCGCTTTCTTAAAGAAGGCGACCAGCGTCTCCATCGCCGCTTCCATCGCTTTGGCATCCTTGCCCTCGAGAAGGATGCGCAGCTTGTTCTCCGTACCGGAGTAGCGGATCAGGTGGCGGATATGCGCCGCGTCGAGCTCCTGCAGTCGTTCAGAGAGCCCCGCGATCGTCTCCAGCGGCTTTTTCTCGTCGACGCGGATATTGACGAGCTTCTGGGGATAGAGCTCGAAGGGGCGCAGTGCCTTGCTCGCCGGCTCCTTCGAGGTGATGATCAGCGCCAGCGCCTGCAGGGCGCTCACCAGACCGTCACCGGTCTTGGCGAAGTCGCGCAGAATGACGTGACCGCTCTGCTCCCCGCCGAAGTTGATCCCCTCGCGGTTCATGATCTCCAGGACATACTTGTCGCCGACGTTGGAGCGATGGAGCGTCAGGCCGTGCTGCGCCATCGCGTCTTCGAGCCCCTGGTTGCTCATCACCGTCGCGACGATGCCGCCGCCTTTGAGCTGGCCGGTACGCTGCAGGTAGAGCCCCATCGCACCCAGGAGCTGGTCGCCGTCGACAACCTCCCCCTTCTCGTCCACGATGACAACACGGTCCGCGTCGCCGTCGAGGGCAATCCCTAGATCGGCGCGGTACTTCTTCACCGCGGCCTGCAGGTCCTTCGTATGAAGCGCCCCGCACCCCTCGTTGATATTGAAGCCGTCGGGCTCATCGTGCAGGACGATGACCTCCGCGCCCAGCTCCTCGAGCACCGTCGGTCCCACCTTGTAGCCGGCGCCGTTGGCCGTGTCGAGGACGATGCGCAGCCCCTGCAGGGTCAGCTCCGTCGGGAAGGAATTCTTCAGCTGGACGATATAGCGGCCGATCACGTCGTCGATCCGCTTCGCCTGGCCGATCGCCTTGCCCGTAACGGAATGCTCCCCGATCTTGCTATCGGCCTTGAGGATCGCCTCAATCTTTGCTTCCACCTCTTCGGAGAGTTTGTTCCCCTGGGCGTCGAAGAACTTGATCCCGTTGTCGCCGTAGGGGTTGTGGCTCGCGGAGATCATGATCCCCGCGTCGCAGCGCATGTTCTCCGTCAGAAAGGCGATCGCCGGGGTCGGCATCGGTCCGATCTGGATCACATCGTAACCGACAGCCGTCAAACCGCTGACAATCGCGTTTTCAATCATGTAGCCGCTGCGGCGGGTATCCTTGCCGACAAGAATCTTCTTCGTGCGGGCGCTCTTTTTGAAGTAGACGCCCGCCGCCATAGCGACCTTCATCGCCAGTTCGGCGTTCAAAAATGAGCCCGCTTCCCCGCGGACCCCGTCTGTTCCAAATAGTTTCATTTCCCTCTCTTTGGTGCCATTTTGTCCGATATTTCATCGGGGAGCGTATAAAACGTAACTTAATTTTAAGAATCTTTAAGGTAGTATTCTACCCTAAAAAAAATTTGACAAGGATAAATGCGTATGGCAAACCACAAGTCATCAATCAAACGTATCCGCCAGACTGAGAAGCGCACTGAACGCAACCGTTTCTACCGCACACGTCTGAAAAACATCGTGAAGGCAGTCCGCACGGCAATCGATGCGGGTAACAAAGAGGAAGCGTCTGCAGCGCTGAAAACAGCAAACCAGCAGCTCCACAAATTCGTAAGCAAGGGTATCTTGAAGAAAGAGACCGCTGCACGCAAAGTCAGCCGTCTGCACCAAGCTGTCAACGCACTCTAAGATATAGAGACCACTCTCTATGCTTGCCGATAAACTGACCCCCTTTATCGCGCGCTACAACGAGCTGAGCAATCTGCTCAGTTCCCCCGACATCGCCTCCAACATCAAAAAGATGACGGAGCTCTCGAAAGAACAGTCCTCCCTCCTCCCCATCTACGAAAAAGCCACGGCGTACAAAAAGCTATTGGCCGACATCGAAGAGAACAAGGCCATGATCTACGACCCGGAACTGGGTGAACTGGCCAAGGAGGAGCTCAAGGAGCTTGAACCCCAGGTCGAACCCCTCGAGGAGGAGATCAAGGTTCTGATGGTGCCAAAGGATCCCAACGACGACCGCAACACCATCATCGAGATGCGGGCCGGTACCGGCGGCGACGAAGCGGCGATATTCGTAGGCGACCTTTTCGGCGCCTACACCCGTTATGCGGAGGTGCGCGGCTGGAAGATCGAGATCATGAGTTCCAGCCCCTCCGAAGCAGGCGGCTACAAGGAGATCATCGCCCTCATCAAGGGTGACAAGGTCTACAGCCGTATGAAATACGAAGGCGGTACCCACCGTGTCCAGCGCGTCCCGGCGACGGAGTCCCAGGGGCGGGTCCATACCTCCGCGATCACCGTGGCGATTATGCCCGAGGTCGAAGAGGTCGAGGTCAAGATCGACCCCAACGACCTGAAAATCGACGTCATGCGCTCTTCGGGATGCGGCGGCCAGTCCGTCAACACGACCGACTCGGCCGTACGGATCACCCACCTGCCTTCGGGCATCGTCGTCACCAACCAGGACCAGAAGTCCCAGCATAAGAACAAGGAAAAGGCGATGAAGGTCCTCGCGGCCCGCCTCTACGATATGCAGATGCAGGAGCAGATGGCCAAGGAGGGGGCGGCGCGCAGCCAGCAGGTCGGCACCGGCGACCGCAGCGGACGCATCCGGACCTACAACTACCCCCAGAACCGGATCTCCGACCACCGGATCAACCTGACCCTCTATCGGCTCAGCGAGATCATGACCGCCGGCACCTTCGACGAGATCATCGACATGCTCATCGCCGACGCCCAGGCGAAAAGCATCGAGGCGGCGGGGTTCTAAGCCACATTTGTTAGAACGCCATAGGAACCAAGTTCCTATGGCTACGCTTGCCGCTATGGCGCTAAAGCTTGCCTCTTCGAGGCAGAGATACTCCCTCAATCATTCCCGTCTATTTTGCTCCATTCCCCAGCAGCAGTTCCGCAAAGTGCTTCATCCGCTTGTAGTGGTCCCCGTGCCAGTAGACCCTGTCGCAGCTCGGGCAGTAGTCAAACGCGTCGAAGAAGCGATCGATCTTCGGGGGGATGCGGTCGCGCACCTGCGCTTTGTCGATCGGCTGCAGGGGAGTATTGCAGACCAAGCAGCGGGTCAGCACGGCGGCATTTGCGGCAAGCGCGAAACGTCCGATCAGCTCCTCCATCTGCGCCACCGTGTCGACGCTTTCGAGAAAGTAGCAGGGGGCATCCCTACGCTGCGAAAGCTCCCGGTCCCGCGTCAGGATGATACGTCCCTCGGCCTGTGCCAGTGCGATAAGGTCATCATCGGCGATATGGTTGAAATAGGCGATATGGTTGAAATAGAGGGTGTCGTAACCGAGAAGCCGGAGGTATTTCGCCGTCCTGCCGAGGTGGCAGTCGGCGACAAAGCGCAGCGCTTTCACGGCCATGGGAAGGCCTAGAGCGCTCCCGCCCAGGAGGTCTCGAAGATCTCCCTGACCGCGCCTTTGAAGGTGATCGTCGCGCCATCGAGGCCGAGGTAGAGGGTCTCGCCGCTGCGGGGGTAGACTTCCGCGCGGTTACCGACCATCCCCTCCCGGTTGGCGCGATAGAAACAGGCCGCCATCCCGGTGCCGCAGGCGAGGGTCTCGTCCTCGACGCCGCGCTCGTAGGTGCGGACCCGCAGCGAGCCGTCCTCCTGGACCAGGGCGATATTGACGTTGGCGTTGTATTTGTGGCGCAGCGCACGTGCTTCGGCGATGTCGAATACCCCGATATCCGCGTCGAAGGTGACCAGGTGCGGCACCCCCGTGTCGATCAGCCACCAGGTTTTGCCCCCTTCGACGATCCCCTGCGCCTTGATCACGGGCGGGGTGAGGTCGCTTTGCACCATGTTCCCCTCCACCCGGGCTTTGATCTCGCCGGCGATGGTCAGGAAGGACATCGTCTCCGGAGCGAGGCCGCGCGACGCCGCGTAGTGGGCGCAGGCGCGGCTGCCGTTGCCGCACATCTCCGCGTCGGAGCCGTCGGCGTTGTAGAACTGCCACTCGAAGTCGTAATCCCCGTGGGGAACGAGGACGATCAGGCCGTCGGCGCCGATCCCGTTCTGGCGGTCGCATAGCAGCCGTGCGAGCTCGTTGCGCGGCTTTTTGACAAAGGTATGGAAGAGGACGAAATCGTTGCCGCTGGCACTGTATTTGGCGAGCATCATGGGCGCTTCCTGGATAATGTTTGTGTGCAATTATACAGCAGATCGGAACCACCCCCAAAAAACAGGGGTTCCTAGTAGTGGTACTTCGCCTTGATCATCTCAACGAAGTGCTCGCACTCCTTCTGGAGGTGCTTGAGGTTGCCGCTGTTGTCGATGACCCAGGTGGCGCGCCGCTTCTTCTCCTCGATATCCATCTGCGATTCGATGCGGCGCAGCGACTCCTCCTCGGAGAAGCCGTTGCGTTTCATAAAGCGTTCAAGCTGGAGCTGCTTGGGGGTGTAGACGACGACGCAGTCACGGATATCGTAGGCTCCGGTCTCGAAAAAGAGGGGGATGTCGATCAGGTAGGGAAAGGCGAAGCGGTCCTGCCGTTCGCTCTCGGCCTCGATCGCCTCGCGGATCTTCGGGTGCAGGAATGCTTCGAGGGCCGTCTTGGCCCCCGTATCGGCAAAGACCAGCTTCCCCAGCGCCGCGCGGTCGACCCTGCCATTTTTCACATACTCGGCGCCGAAGGTCGTCTCAACCCACGCCGTATGCTGGTCAAGGAGTTTATGGGCGATCGCATCGGCGTCGATGACGCGCAGGCCTCCAAGGCCCAGCAGGGAGGCGACGGTACTCTTTCCCGTCGCGATTCCCCCGGTCAGTGCGATCGCGTATTTAAAAGCCATTACGAAACCTCGTAATGGCGCGAGCCCACTGCTGAAGTGAACTCAGCGTTAGCGTAGTCAAATGGGCTTTCAGAGAAACATCGGCTGCGCCGAACGGTACCCTTGTTTTGCTCATTTGGCGTATGCCAATCAATAGGTGCCATCAGTTCTTGATGATTCCGAGGTAGGCTTTGCGGACGTAGTTGGGCATCGCGAAGGCGGCCGGGTGGATGTCGCAGTTGTAGTACTGCTGCCCTTCCAGCAGGTCCGCGCGCTGCAGGATCAGGTCCGCCGTCGGATGGTAAGACTTGGAAGCGAGCAGCAGGGTCGTTCCGTTGCCGACATGATAGGGCATGATGATCTTGAAGTAGTTGCCGAGCACCTGCATCAGCGCCGTGTTGGCGTCGGTGTCGTCGAGCGCAGGGTGCTGCATCACCATCAAACCGTCCCCCTTGAGAATACGGCTAGCGTGGGCGACCGCCGCCGCGTCCGTCGTGCCTTCGAGCAGGATGACGTCGGCGCTCTGGTCCGCTTCGCTGCGCAGGGCGTCAAGGACGCCGGCAGCGGCCACGCTTTTGGCCGCGATGTCATGGTGGCGGGCGACTTCATGTTCCAGCGCCGCGGCATCGTCGCTGACGATCAGCACCTGCTGCGGCTCTTTGTGGGTACACAAAGGGACATGCACCATCATCTCGGGGTAGATAAATGTTTTCATTCTCACTATCCTAATCGCCTGCATCACGGAGGCTGTTTCGCAAAATTTCCGCGATTTTAACACCTTAGTATTAAAGCGTTATTGAACCGCCCCGCTTGTCCCGTGCTTTAATGGCAATTAAATCTTGGGTGTTTCAAAAATTACCTGAAATTAACCTCCGTTTCGTGATTCGTTATAATTGCACCACTGATAACATCTACACAAAGGAACTTCTATGTGCGCTGAAAAAATGCAACGCTTTCTGATGGGCATCGTCCTCACCGTCTGTATGGTACTCTTCGTCCAGGGGATGACGCAGATCGCCGTCGTCCTGCAGACTTTCGTCATCCTGATGGTCGTCGTCTGGGCCTTCACCGACTTCTGCCCCTCCCTCTGGGCCTTTAAAAAGATGTTCGGTTCCTGCTACGACAAAAAAGAGCAAGAGGGCAGCGAAGCGTAACGCCGCAGCCCTCCCCTTAATCCCTTCATAACCTCACATCTGTTATACTCCGCTAATTTTTCATGCGGAGTATCCATGAGCCAAATCAGCTACAAAGATGCCGGTGTCGATATCGATGCGGGCAACAGCTTTGTCGAAAACATCAAACCCCTTGTCAAGTCCACGGCCGTCCCCGGCGTTGTCGGCGGCATCGGCTCCTTCGCCGGTGCTTTCGAGCTCCCGACGGGCTTCAGGGAACCGGTGATGCTCGCCGCCACGGACGGTGTCGGCACGAAACTCAAACTCGCCATCGAATCGGGCATCCACAACACGGTCGGCATCGACCTCGTCGCGATGTGCGTCAACGACCTCATCTGTAACTTCGGTACCCCCTCCTTCTTCCTCGACTACTATGCCACGGGAAAACTCGACGTCAATGCCGCCACGGCGGTCGTCAGCGGTATCGCCGAAGGGTGCCGCCAGGCGGAATGCGCCCTGATCGGCGGTGAAACGGCGGAGATGCCGGGCATGTACTCCGAAGATGACTACGACCTGGCCGGCTTTGCCGTCGGTATCGCCGAGAAGAGCGAACTCGACCGCACGACGCAGGTCCGCGCAGGCGACGTCCTGATCGCCCTGCCGAGCTCTGGGATCCACTCCAACGGCTTCTCCCTGGCCCGCAAAGTCCTCTTCGAGAAAATGGGGATGAAGTTCGACGACGACTTCAACGGCAAACCGCTGATCGAAACCCTGCTCGAACCGACCCGCATCTACGTCAAGACCTTCAAGGCGAACAAGGAGAAGATCCAGGCACTGGCGCACATCACCGGCGGCGGCCTGGTCGAGAACCTTCCCCGCGTCCTCCCCGAGGGACTGCGCGCCGTCATCCAGGAGCGCAGCATCCGCACCTTGCCGATCTTCGACCTCATCGGCCAGCATGTGGAGCGCGCCGAGATGTTCCGCGCCTTTAACATGGGCGTCGGCATGGTCCTCGTCGTCCGTCCCGATGACGTCGACGCCCTGCTCGCCAATACCGACGGTTACATCATCGGTGCCCTCGAAGCGGGCGCGCGCGAAGCCGTCCTCGTCTAAACCTCCCCGAAGGCCCCTGGCCTTCAACCCCACACACAACACCCCCTCTACCGTTTCAAAACGACCCTATGACAACAGCCGCACGGCACTGTCGGCACATTGATACGCTGCGGCATCCGGGTATGCCATAGAGCGAAACCGTCACCTGTCAACGACCGCAGAAAGCATCGATAAACGGGCTGAAGAAAAATAAAGGGGAAAAACGACGTAGAGAAAAAGGGGATCGCGGGAGCAGCACCTGGCTGCCCGCGGTTACTTCGCGTTCTTGAAAATGTCCGAACGCGGGAAGGTGAAGGTTGACTGACGTTCAACCACGATATTCTCTTTGTCTTCGAGGGCGTAGGCGCGGATCGTGATCGGGATGACCGTATCCTTCGTCGCGTCGTCGACAAGCATCTCGTCCGTATAGAGCAGGACGATCTGTTTCTTTTTGACTTCCGGGCGGACTTTGAACGGATCGCTCGGTTTGGCGATCTTGATCTTGCCCTCCATACCCTTCGGCGCGATGATGTCGAAGTAGTACGTATGGTCTACGTTCTGCGTATTCTGCAGCAGGAAGATGTAGGCGTTATCCACCTTGTGGCGGCCGTCATCCAGTACCGTAATGTCGTAGAGACGATTCTCTTTGTTGACGTTCAGCAGCATATGCTCTTTCTTGCTGCCCATGACCCCAAGAATCGCGCTGACGATCAGCAGGACGACGATGTAGCCGATGATCTTCGGACGGAAGTATTGGGTTTTGCCGTTGCGGTAGAGCACCTCGCGGTCGCTCGACCAGCGGACCAGGCTCTCTTTGCCCAGTTTGCCCATGACCGTCGTACAGGCGTCGACACACTCCAGACAGTTGATACACTCCAGCTGCAGACCCTGGCGAATGTCGATGTGGGTCGGACAGACCGTCACACAGCTTTCACACGCCGTACACTCGGCGTTTGGTTCGACCGCCTGCAGATCTTTCTGCTTGGTGTACATCTTCTCTTTTTCTTCGCTGTAGATCTTGCCGCCGCGGTGTTCGTCGTAGATCGCCATAACCGTATCGTCGTCATAGAGTACCGACTGGATCCGGGAGTAGGGGCAGACGTAGACACAGAAGTTCTCCTTCATGAAGACCACGTCGTAGAGCAGGAAGCCGACGATGATCAAAACCGTCGTCACGAGCACCATATGGTCACCCGGGTTCATCATATAGGCGAAGAAATCCTCCGGCGGTACGAAGAACCACATAAAGTCCGCCGCCGCGACAAAGGCGAGCGCCGTCCAGAGCAGCATGGCGATCACTTTTTTCGTCTTGTTCTCCGGTTTGGACATGTCGGGTTCTTGCTGCTTGTTCTTGATCCGCTTGCGCAGCTTCAACAGCTTCGTCTCAATGAGGTCGCGATAGATGGTACGGAAAATAGTCTGGGGACACATCCAGCCGCAGAATACCCGGCCGCCGACTACTGTGATCCCGAAAACGCCGATAAAGAGGATCATCAGCAGGAACGGCATCAGGTACATCTCCTGCATATCGAACTGTACGAACATCAGGTGCAGTTTCAGCTTGTCAAAACTCAGCAGGAAGAGGTGATTCTCGTTCACCCGAATCCACGGTGCCAACAGTGCGAACAGCGTAATCCCGCCGAAAAACCAGTAGCGCATAATACGCCACGGCGTCCTTTGTTTTACAGCCTGTGTGCTGCTTGCCTCTACACTCATCTATGCTCCTTCATCTGTTGTTGCCCGCTGTCCGGGCAGTTTATGGTTTTAATCACGTGCGCTTCTCCGTTTTCAGGCAGCTCCATGCTGTGTCCTCCGAACGCCACCTCTTTCAGCTCGCGCGATTCGATGTAATCTTTTAAAGAACTCCGGCTCACCCCGAAAATACGGGCCATCTCGCTGACGCTTTTATGATCTCTAAGATGTCTGATGATATCGTCATGGAACTGATCGAACTTTGACGCGGAACGGCTTCCCTTCGGTCTGCCGATCGCCTTCTTGGCATCCTGCTGCAGTGTCTGACGCAGCTGGTCGATCAATCCCAGCACCACCACCGTATCGCTGCTGCGGTCGATGATGACTGACGGCTTGACGAAGTGGATCCGCATCCCGTTTTTCAACAGACAACTAATCATCTGTACCAGGTCTTCGATCCACGAACTCAGTACCCAGGCATCGTACACGATCACCGTACTGTCACGCAATGACTGAAAAAACGACAGGACTTCGTTGCGTTCGCTCAACCGCTTGTTCTGAGACTTCTGGTCGATAAACTCCTGGTCGACGGTCAACCCCTTGCGCTCAATGTAGGCATTCACCGTTTTAAGCTGCTCGAAGGCCCCGTCGAAGGATTTATCGGGTCGAATATAACAGACTGTCATTAGCGATTAAACCCCCTACTTTTTTCAGTTTCATCGTCATTGTACTCTTTTTGACGTATTAAGTCAAGATATAATTATTATTTTAACGTCGCATTTTTATCACATATTCATGATAGGCCCGCTTCCCGGTGATGCGTTTAGTTCCTATTGGCTATAATCTTCTCCGACCACGCCAAAGGAGCGCGCATTATATGGACGGTTTATTCATCGAATTCCGCGATCCCCTTTTCGGTGTCATCGTCTTTTTCGTCCTGATCTTCGTCATCGCCTTCTTCAGCTACTGGTGGGGACGCTTCAAGGCGAAGGAGGACCACCGCCACCTCGACCGCTTCCTAAGGCAGTTCCACACCCTGCCGAGCAAAAACGAACTCGCCGACCTGATCGGCAGCGGCACCATGTCGGAGAAGTCGTGGCTGCTGCTGGCCAACTCCTACACGAAAAACGGCGACTTCGAAAAGAGCATCGAGATCTACCAGCTGCTGATCGAGCGGCAGCAGGACCCCTCAGAACGGCGGGACACGCTCTTTCTCCTCGGACAGACCTATTTCAGGGCCGGTTTCCTCGAGCGCTCCAAGGAGATCTTCCTGCAGATCCTGCGGCACCATCCCCGTACGCCCCAGGCCCTGCACTACCTGCTGCTGGTCTACGAGCGGCTCAACGACTACCGCAGCGCTCTCGACGTCCTCGAGCCCCTCGACGAACTGGGCAGCGACGCCCGAAAGGAACGCCACTACCTCGAGCTGCTGGCGCTTCTGCACGACACGACCATCGGTCCCGACGAGAAAACCGACGCCCTCATCGCCCGCTACGAAACCCACCATATGCTCGCCTATATGGTCTTCGAGTACCTCTTCCGACACGCTCCCGGGAAGGCGTGGCGCCACTTCGACCAGGCGCAGGCGGAACGCATCAGCGACATCCTCTGGCGTTTAGAACCCCATCAGTGCGATTTCGATATAATTGCACACAACGGTTATCTGCGGGAACTCTTCAGCGCGAAAGGGTTTGTGGACCATGCTCAAAACAGCGATACCTTCGAACTCGATGTTTTGATCAAGCTTCACAAAGGCGGCCATTCGGGGGCGACACTCACCTTCGAATACCTCTGCCGCCATTGCAAACAGGTCCTTCCCTTCGCCTTTCACCGCTGCCCCAACTGTAATGCCATCGACTCCGTCTGGAGCGAACCAATGCTGGTGAAGGAACGTTTTGAAACGCATCTCTCTTTTCAGTGACGGTTCTGCCCTGGGTAACCCCGGCCCGGGAGGATTCGGGACGATCCTGCGCTATAACGGCCACGAGCGGGTCATCCGCGGGGGAGAGCCGCATACGACCAACAACCGGATGGAGCTGCGCGGCGTCATCGAGGGGCTCCGCGCCCTTAAGGAGCCCTGCGAGGTGGTGATCACCTCCGATTCCTCCTACGTCGTGAGGGGGATCAATGAATGGCTCGAGGGGTGGGTACGGCGCCGTTTCGCCAAGGTCAAGAACCCCGACCTCTGGCAGGCCTACCTCGAAGCCGCCGCCCCCCACCGCATCCAGGCGGTCTGGGTGCGGGGACACGACGGCCACGACGAGAACGAGCAGTGCGACGCCATCGCCCGCGGCGAAGCCCTGCATCAGAAAACGCGCCACGGCGCGACATGCGAACCCTAACCAAGGAGACCCTATGGACCTGCTCGAACAGCTCGAAACGTCCCTGCACTACCGTTTCAAGAACAAACAGCTCCTTATTGAAGCGCTGACCCATAAAAGCTACAAACAGCCCTACAATAATGAGCGTCTCGAATTCCTCGGCGACGCGGTACTCGACCTCATCGTCGGCGAGTATCTCTTCAGCCAGTTCCCGGGCTTCGACGAGGGCAAGCTCTCCAAGCTCCGCGCCTCCCTCGTCAACGAGGAGGGGTTCACCCGGCTGGCGAACCATGTCACGCTCGGGAACTACATCTACCTCTCCAATGCCGAGGAGAACAACGGGGGGCGTCAGAAGCCCTCACTCCTCTCCAACGCCTACGAAGCGGTGATCGGCGCGATCTACCTTGAAGCGGGGCTGGAACAGGCCCGCACCATCACCGTCAGGCTGCTCGAAGCGGTCCATCCCGACATGTCCCTGGACACCCTCTTCAAAGACTACAAGACGACGCTCCAGGAGCTGACCCAGGCCCATTTCGGCATCACCCCCGAGTACAAGCTGATCGGCTCCCGCGGCCCCGACCATAAAAAAGAGTTCGAGGTCGCCGTGCTGATCGAAAACCGGGAGTACGGCCGCTCCGTCGGCAAAAGTAAAAAAATTGCTCAGCAGGAGGCCGCCGGCAAGGCGATCGAACTGCTCAATAAGGAACTTTCATGAACCGTTTCGGCATCCGCTTCAGTTTCACGACCTTCGGGGAGTCCCACGGCAAGGCGATCGGCTGCGTCGTCGACGGCGTTCCCGCGGGGCTGGAGATCGACGAATCCTTCATCCAGAGCGAACTCGACCGCCGCAAGCCGGGCAAGAGCAAGTTCGAAACCGCCCGAAAAGAGGATGACGCCGTCGAGATCCTCAGCGGCGTCTTCGAAGGGAAAAGTACCGGCACGCCGATCGCCATGGTCATCTACAACACCAACCAGAAATCCGGCGACTACTCCAACGTCAAGGATATCTTCCGTCCGGGCCACGCCGACTTCACCTACTGGCACAAGTACGGCATCCGCGACTACCGCGGCGGCGGCCGTTCCAGCGCCCGCGAAACGGCCGCCCGCGTCGCTGCCGGCGCCGTAGCGAAGCTGATGCTCCGCCAGGTGGGCATCACGGTCCAGAGCGGCATCCGCGAAATCCACGGCATCCAAGCGCAACACCTCGATTTCGACTATGCGCCCGAAAGCGAGATCTACGCCCTCGACCCAGGGGTCGAAGCGGCCCAGAAAGAGGCCATCCTCGAAGCGAAGAACCGCCACGACTCTGTCGGCGGCGTCGCGGCGGTCCGAATCAGCGGCATGCCCACAGGCCTCGGCGAGCCGCTCTACTATAAACTCGACGCCCTGCTCGCCGACGCGATGATGGGGATCAACGCCGTCAAGGCGGTGGAGATCGGCGACGGGATGCAGAGCGCCGCGGCCTTCGGTTCGACCAACAACGACCCGATCCGCCGCAGCGGCTTCGAGAGCAACCACGCCGGCGGCATCCTCGGAGGCATCAGCAGCGGCGAGGATGTCACCCTCAACGTCTACTTCAAACCGACCCCCTCCATCTTCATCGAGCAGCATACCGTCACGACGCAGGGCGAAGAGGTCGACTGCGCCCTCAAGGGGCGTCATGACCCCTGTGTCGCACCGCGGGGTTCCATCGTCGCCGAAGCGATGGCGGCCCTCGTCGTCGCCGACCTGCTGCTGCTCAACATGGGGCGTACGATGGAGGGGCTCAAAGGCTACTACGCCTGACGCCTCCCGCCTACGGCTCCGCGCCGATCTCCTCTTTCAGTATCTCCAGAAACGCCCGGTAGGTATGGTTGTTGTGAATATAGGGTTTTGCCGTCAGGACGGTTTCGAACAACACGTGCCACAGCTGTGAAAACTCCGCCGAATCGCGTTTCGAACAGAGCGCGGTCTGCAGTCGGCACTCCAGGCGGGCGAGGCTTTTGGCGCTTTCGAGGTAAGCAGAGAGGATCTCGCGGTCCAGCCCAAGCTCCCCATAGGCGACGACCAGCCGGATGACGGAGAGGTCACGCTCGCCGAAGCGCCCCTCCTGCGTCGGGGCCACAATCCCGTCATCAAGCAGCTGCTGCAGGTGTTCCCTGTCGATACCCGCCGCCTCGATGACCTCCTCTGCACTGTAGCGGCTGTCTTCGCTGATCATCCCCGTCAACGACTCCACCAGCGGTACCAGCATCGACACCGAACTTGAGAATGAGCGGTTCTGGTGTTCCAGGATCTTCCTGATCTGCGCGATGGAGCAGTGCATCTCGTTTTGCATGTACTTGATATATTTGATCAGCTCCATATGGCGGTCGTTATAGTAGTGCACATTGGGCTTGACCTTGTTCGCTTCGGGCAGCAGCCCCTCTTTGATATAGTAGAGAATCGTTGACTTGCTGACGCCCGTTTGTTGAACCAGCTCTGAGATTTTATATTCCATTTTCTTATCTTAACGTGGTTTTAAGTTCCAACACCTATACTTATAAAACGTTAAGTAGCACTTTACACTTTACATACTTAGCCTACCCTAACATTCAGTAAAAGGAATGAAAAAATGTTACGAAGTGCTTGGGCACTGATCGCCACTGCGGCGCTTCTCGGTGCCGCGGAAATCCATTGGTATCCCGACTACGCGACCACCGAGCAGCACGCCCAGCAGGAGCAGAAGAAGATTTTCGTCTTCATCTCCACCGAGGATTGCACCTGGTGCAAAAAGCTCGAAGCTACCACCTTCCGTGACGACGCCATCGTCAAACGCCTCGAGGCGGACTACCGCTCGGTTCATGTCACCCGCGACAAGGATGTCTACCCCGCCGAACTCAAAGCCGTCGTCGTACCGATGTGCTACTTCCTCACCGCCGAAGGGAAGGTCATCGACTACACCCGCGGTTACTGGGGCAGCGATGATTTCAACCTGATCCTCGACGATGTCGAAAAACGCCAGCACAAAATGAAGGAATAACCCATGAAGAAACACCTCACCCCCCTCCTGCTCCTTTTGGCCTTTACGTCG
The DNA here is from genome assembly GCA_003245815.1 of Sulfuricurvum sp. Lineage (GTDB taxonomy): Bacteria > Campylobacterota > Campylobacteria > Campylobacterales > Sulfurimonadaceae > SZUA-415. Next base: position 11,178 of record QKCD01000017.1, on the reverse strand, counting down.
GCCCACGCCGTCTACAACGAACAGGGCATCAAAACCTACCAGAAACTCTGCAAGGAGTGCCACGGCAGCGAGTTCCGTGGTGCCGGGATGCTGACAATGGATGAGTGGGACGAGATCTATGACAAGGGGGACGCGGAGATGGCCGCCCTGCACAAAGATTCCCCGAAAGCCCTGGAGATGCTCAAGGAGGGCTACTACCAGAGCCGCAAGGAGGATCTCTTCGACTTCCTCACCAACAACGCCAAGGATGCCGGCGCCGTCCCCGGCTGCGACGGCAACTACTGCGGCTACTAGCCGACGCGGCGGCCTCTGCCGCCTGCCATTGCACGGCTTTTAAGCAAAAACCCCGTCCCAAACCCAGTATAATAGATTATCTATATAAAGGATGGGCCGCCTCATGGGTTCCGATCAGACTTGTTACCTACTAGACACCTCCGTCATCCTCGATGATCCCGCCAATATCCTGCGGATCTCGGAGAACAACAAGAACATCGTCGTCATCACCAATATCGTCCTCGCCGAAATGAACGGTAAAAAAGACGATATGCGCTCCGAGGCGGGTTTCAGGGCTCGCGAATTCTTCCGCCTCGCCGATGTCAGCCGCGGCCAGACCGTCGCCCTCAGCGAACTGCCGGAGGGAATGTGCCATTGCCGCCAGACCGGCCACTGCGACAACGACAAGTATTACAAGCTCACCCTGGCCTTCGACACCTCGCTCTACAGCAGCGACGCGGAACCGATCGACCTCTACATCATCTTCCGCGAGTATTACCGTGTCAGCGACCACTTCCAGGCGAGCAAGGGGCTCAACGATGCGAAGATCGGCGAGATCGCCAAGGACTACGGGCTTACCCTGCTGACCAACGACATCTCCTTCAAGATCGCCGCCCAGGTCGAGCAGATCGCGGCGGAGTCGATCCGTAACGCCAGCGTCGAACGCCCCGACGAGATCGACTTCGCCTACACCTACCACTACCACGACACCCCGGAACTCCCGGAGGATACAGAACACCGCTGCTTCGAACAGATCACCTTTATCGAAGAGGCACAGAGCGAAAACCACGAGATCTACGAGACCGGCCGCCAGCGCTACGCCGTCACCCAGCACAACCAGCTGGAGTGGTGCGATTTCGACCGCCGCTTCGGCGAGTTCTTCGACGACAGCCTTGTGCGCCCGATCAACCTCGAACAGAAGTTCTACTTCACCCTGCTCACCCACCCGCGCAACTACATCACCGTCGTCGCCGGATCGACCGGGTCCGGCAAGACCCTCATCGCCCTGCAGGCGGGTCTGGAACTCGTCAGCGAGGGGATCGTGGAGGGGATCGTCTACGCCCGCAACACCGTCACCGCCTCCGACCCCCAGGCGGAACTGGGCTTCCGTAAAGGCGACCAGGAGCAGAAGCTCGGCTACTTCATGTACCCCCTCTACTCCGCCATCAACTTCACGATCGAGCACCAGACCCAGCGCTCCATCGAGTCCCAGGTCGAGTATACGGGCAACATCAACTCCCCCAAGCGGGAGAACGCGACCGAGCTCTTCATGGCCAAGCACAACATCGAGGTGATGGACATCGCCCATATGCGCGGCACGACGATCTCCCGCAAATTCGTTATCATCGACGAAGCCCAGAACATGACCAACGCCACCCTGAAGCTGATCGGCACCCGGATGGGTGAAGAGACCCGGCTCGTGTTGATGGGCGATCCCAACCAAATCGACCACCCCTTCCTCTCCAAGCGGCGCAACGCCCTCGTGACGATGCTCAACAAGGCAAGCCACAGCGACTTCATCGCCGGCATCCAGTTGCGCCACACCATCCGCAGCGAAGTCGCGAAGTGGTTCGACAAGAACCTCTGATACAACAATGATACGCGCCCTGCTCGCGACCCTTGCCCTCCTGCTCCTGATGATGGGGTGTAGCGAGGAACGCGGAAGTGCCCAACAGCAGCCCCATCTCATGGGCCAATCCGTGCCACAGCGAACTGCCGTACCCCGTGCCGAAGCGGACAGTGCCGTCGCCGTTGCGAAGATCGAGGCACAGAGCCGGGAAGAGATCGCCCGGATCAACCGCGAACGCGACCTCGAGATGCAGCGGCTGCAGCAGCAGACGGCCCTCGAGAAGATCGGGGCGGACAAAGCCGTCGCCCTTCGGCAGAGCGAAGCCCAGCAGCGGGAGGCGGACAACGGCTACACCATGGGTATCACCGCGATTGCCGCCGCAGCGCTGCTTTTCACCGCCCTTTTGGCGGCAGCGGTCTACTTCCTGCGCAAACGGCGTGAAGACCGACTGAAGATGCACAGCGACACCCTCGAACAGGAGATGCGCATCAAGGAGAAGGAGCTGCAGGTACGGATGGCCGAGAAGATCCTCGACACCATCGCCAGCGGTACCCTCTCCAAAGAGGATGAAACACGGCTTATCGAGACCTTCGAAAAGACCAACCGGGGCCTCCCCTACAACAAGAAGAGCTAAGCCTCTTCGGCGCGGTTATTGGCAGCTGGTAGCTAGTGAAGTGATTGGTGAACGGTGTTGCACTTGCGCGCCTGGAAACGAAAAACGGGAAGAGGGATGGTGCACTTCGTGTGTCGTAAAAACGGGCAAAAGTGCCTGAGAAGAAACATTTGAAGTAAGAAAAAAGCGTTCGGGAAGAGCGGCCCCGGAGCGCCAAGGGCACGGGCCCGCTGCCGAAGACAAGAGAACCGCTCCCGAAGGAATGTTGCTTTAGGGCGGACTCGGCGGCAGCGTGCCCAAAGGGGCTGTGCTCCTTTGGCGTATAAAATCAGATCGGCAGGACGCGGACCTTCTGGGAGAGCTTCTCTTTCAGGGTCGACTCGATCGCGTAGAGGGTACCCGTCGTCGAGCTGGCACAACCGGAGCAAGAGCCCAGGTAGCGGATGTAGACGTCGATGTAATCTCCGGAGTCCTTGATATCGACGACTTCCATGTTACCGCCGTCCATAATAAGGAACTGGCGGACGCTTTCGTCGATCACGGCGTCGATCGCCTTGATCTTCTGTACCAGGGTCATCTCCTCGAAGTTGCCGGCAAGGCCTGCGTTGGCCGCGGCCGCCATCTTCTCGGCGTCCATCTCTTTGCGGACGTCGGCGAGAATGTCGACGAGGTAGTACTCGCGCTCCTCGTGGCCGCCCGGTTTGATACAGGATTTACAGAAGCCGCCGGCTTTCGTGTAGTCCGTAACCTGCTCGATGGTTTTGAGGTCATTGAGCTTGATTACTTCGCGCAGCGTCGCCAGGGAGACGCGGGCACATTCACAGACGATGATCTCCTCCTCGAAGCTCTCCGCCTCGACGCCGAGGTACATCCCCGCCGCCTTCTTGATGACGTCGTAGGCCATCACGGAACAGTGCATCTTCTGGGGCGGAACCGCCGGAGTCTCCGGATCGTCGCGCAGCGCCTTCTCGACGTCGATGTTCGTGATTTTGACCGCTTCCTGAACCGTTTTGCCGATACAGAGCTGGGTCATCATGTCGGAGCTGGCGATCGCCGTACCGCAGCCGAAGCTCTTGAACTTGGAGTTGACGATCATGTCCGTCTCAGGGTCAACTTCCCAGTAGAGGCGTACCGCGTCGCCGCAGCTCTCGGCACCGAAATCGGCGACGATCAGCTTGTTGCCGTTCGCCTCGACCTCTTCTTGGGTGATTTCGCCCTGATGCTGCGGGTTGTTCATCAGGTCGGTAACTTTTTTCGAATACTGGTCCCAGAGGGAACCGCCCAACAAATCATTCTTTGCCATTGGGTCTCCTTTTTTTCTGCTTTTCGCTTTTTAGTGATGGTGCAGTTCGCACTCTTTGACTTCGCCGCCCGCCGTCGGGCCCACTTTCGCATAGGAGCTGGAGATCGCGCGCAGGCGCGCAACCGCCTTTGTGAAGTGTTCGATGACGTAATCGACCTCTTCGTCCGTCGTGAAACGGCTCAGGCTCAGACGGATCCCCGTATGGGCCAGTTCGTGATCGGCGCCGATCGCCAGCATAACCGTGTTCGCTTCGAGGTCCTCGCTCGCACACGCGGAGCCGGTAGAGGCTCCGATAAGGGCGTTGTTCAGGTCCCAGAGCATCCCTTCGCCCTCAACCCCGCGGATGGAGATAAGGATCGTGTTCGGTGTGCGGTTGGCGCGCTCACCGACCGTGAAGGTGTCGGGGATCGTCGCCAGCAGCGCGTCCTCCAGGCGGTCGCGTTTCGCGCGGATGGAGGCCATCTTCGTCTCCATATCCTGGGTCGCCAGTTCGATCGCCTTGCCCATGCCGACGATGCCCGGGACATTAAGGGTGCCCGAGCGGCGGCCGCCCATGTGCTCCCCGCCGTGCAGCAGCGGGGTCAGCTTCTCGGAATCCTTGATGTACAGCGCTCCCATCCCCTTCGGGCCGTGGAACTTGTGGGCGGACATGGACATGAAGTCCACGTGGACCGCCTGCATGTCGACGGGAATCTTGCCGACGGCCTGGACGCCGTCGGTGTGGAAGAGCACGCCCTTCGCCTTGCAGATCTCGCCGATCTCCTGGATCGGAAAGATCATCCCCGTTTCGTTGTTGGCCCACATGACAGAGACGAGCGCCGTCTTCTCGGTGATGAAGCTCTTCACCGTATGCGCTTCGACGACCCCCTGCTCGTTAACCGGCAGGTAGGTCACCTTAACCCCGTTCTCCTCGAGGAATTTACAGGTGGAGAGGACGGAGGGGTGCTCCACCTCCGTCGTGACGATATGGTTCTTATCCCCGTTGAGGATCCGGTCGACCCATACCGACTTGAGGACCCAGTTGTTCGACTCTGTCGCACAGGAGGTGAAGATGACGTCATCATTGTCGCCGGCGTTGATCGCCTTGTAGACCTGGTCGATCGCCTTCGAGAGCGCCGGGTGGGTGGAGGTGCCGAACTTGTGCAGGGAGTTCGGGTTGCCGAAGAGTTCCGAATAGAACGGCAGCATCGCTTCGACGACCTGCGGGTCCACCATCGTCGTTGCGTTGTTATCCATGTAAACTTGCATATTATCCCTCTCTTTGGGTGTGATACGCGCTGTCGCGTACCTGAGATATCCGGGCACGTTTGAAGATGCCCGCTTAAAGCAGACAATTTTTGTCCTCTTTTGCGTAGTGTGATGATAATGGATGTGATGTTAGAATATGCTTAAGCAATCCTAAGGCTTAATGCTGCTTAAGCTTGATCCCGCGCCACCGCTCCCTTCGGCGAAATACCCATCATCGCGATCATCGCCTCGACGGATTCCCGGAACGTCGTCTTGTACATCGCCCCCTGGCTCATGAAGCGCTCCATCGCCTCCTTCTTCTCAATCGCCTCGTCCAGCTCCCTGTCGCTCCCCTTCACGTAGGCCCCGATGCGGATCAGCATCTCGTTCTCTTTTAATAAAGTATAGAGGCGTCGGAACTTTTTGGCCGCTTCGAAATGCTCGACACTGATGATGTCGTTCATGACCCGCGATGCGGAGTTGAGAATGTGGATAGGGGGATAGATGCCGAAGTCCGTCAGCTCCCGCGAAAGGACGATGTGGCCGTCGAGGATGGAGCGGGACTGGTCGGCGATCGGGTCGCTCAGGTCGTCCCCCTCGACCAGGATCGTGAAGAAGGCGGTGATCGAGCCCTTCCCCTCCTCCTTGCCCGCCCGCTCCATCAGCTGCGGCAGCAGGGTCAGGGCCGAGGGAGGGTACCCCTTGGAGGTCGGGGGCTCCCCCAGGGCCAGCCCGATCTCACGCTGGGCCATTGCAAAGCGTGTCACCGAGTCCATGATGAAGAGCACGTCCTGCCCCCGGTTCTTGAAGAACTCGGCGACGCTCATCGCCGCAAAGGCCCCGTACTTGCGCATCAGGGGCGAATCGTCGCTCGTGGCGACGATAATCACCGTATTCTCCAGGTTGCCGCCGAGGTTCTTCTGGATGAACTCCGGTACCTCACGTCCCCGCTCGCCGATCAGGGCGACCACCTTCACCGGGGCCTCCGCACCACGGACGATCATCCCCATCAGCGTCGACTTGCCGACGCCGCTGCCGGCGAAGATTCCCAGCTTCTGCCCCTTGCCGCAGGTGAGCAGCCCGTCGACCGTCTTGACGCCGACGCTGAAGACCTCGTCGATCATCCCCCGTTTCATCGCGGCGATCGGCTCTTTCATAATCGCCTCGCTCTGGAGGCAGTGGATCGGCCCCCTGCCGTCGATAGGGCGCATGAAAGGGTCCACAACCCGGCCGAGCAAGGCATCCCCGACGGGGATATTGAGGCCGTTTTGGTTCAGGTAGACCTTATCGCCGGTGCGGAACCCCTCGATAAAGCGGAAGGGAGTGATGAAGAAGCGCAGCCCCTCGATCTCCGTCACCATCCCCAGTGTCTCGTCGCCGCTTACCTGGGAAACGATGGTGACAGTGTCGCCGATGCTGGCGTGCATCCCCTCGGCCACGATGACCGTTGCGCTGATGCGCACGACCGTACCGAAGGGGACAGAGAGCTTCTGCGACGTAATACGCTCTCTCAGGGCCTTAAAGGGCATTCGTATACTCCTCGGAGGGCATTCGTCGCGGCAGGTTCCTCTTCACGCGTCCCCCCTAGCGCGGCACTAGTAGCGCGTCCCCGCCGGCGAATTGATCAGGTTGAAGAACTCCATGCGGGTCTTCTGGTCGCTTTTGAAGAGTCCCCGCAGGGCGCTGGAGGTCGTCGTGGAGTTGATCTTTTCGACGCCGCGCATCTCCATGCACATATGGCGCGCCTGGATGACGACCGCCACCCCCTTGGGTTCGATCGTCCCCATGATCGCGTCGGCAATCTGCTCGGTCAGCTGCTCCTGGATCTGCATCCGGCGGGAAAAGACATCTACGACGCGGGGGATCTTGGAGAGTCCCACAACCTTGCCGTTGGGAATATAGGCGACGTGTGCCCGGCCGATGATAGGGAGCAGGTGGTGTTCGCAGGTCGAGTAGAACTCGATATCCTTGATCAGTACCATCTCGTCGTTGGAGGTGGTGAAAAGGGCGGATTTGAGGATCGCCTCCGGATCCTCCGCGTAACCGCCGTACATAAACTGGTAGGCCTTAAAGACACGTTCGGGGGTCTTGAGCAGCCCCTCGCGCCGGGGGTTTTCCCCGACACTCTGTATCATCGTCCTGACCGCCGCTTCGAAGGCGGCCTGTTCGTTCTCTTTCACTTCAGATGCCCTTCTGATCGCCGCTTTGGCGTGCTTGCATTGTATGGTGTGACTATACCACTTTTAAGCTGAAAAGGGCCCTTCGCGAGCCCTCCGGCGCAGCGCCTAATGGACTTATTAGCCCTTTTTCGCTAGTATTGCCCAAAATTATAAACTGACCTCCCGCGGCCAGAAAAATTCCATCGCATAAAGGGTCCTAATGGATATCAAAGTCAACAAAATCAACAGCGCCAATGCAGAGATCAACGCGGCAATCACCCGCGGTACGATCGACGCCAACCTCGAGAAAATTGCCAAAGAGCTCACCAAATCTGCCAAAGTCCCGGGCTTCCGCAAGGGCAAAGTGCCGGTTTCCGCCGTCAAACAGCAGTACGGCGAGCGCCTTGTCCAGGATGCGGAAGCGGAAGCACTGCGTGAACTGCTCAGCCGCGGTCTGGAGATGATGGAGATCGCCAACGACATGCTCATCGGCGAACCGCAGATCGCCAAGTTTGACAAAACCGACGACATGATCGACGTCATGGTCAAGATCGCGATGCGCCCGGCCATCGAGCTCGGCGACTACGCCGCGCTGGTCGACGCCTTCGAAAAACCGGCCGTTTCCGACGAAGAGGTCATGAAACGCATCACGGACCTGGCACAGGCACAGGCGCCCTACGTTGACGTCGAAGAGGATCGCGAACTCGTCGCGGGCGACACAGCGCTGATCGACTTCGAAGGCTTCATCGACGGCGAAGCGTTCCAGGGCGGCAAAGCGGAAGGCTTCTCCCTCAGACTCGGCAGCGGCCAGTTCATCCCGGGCTTCGAAGACCAGGTCATCGGTATGAAAAAAGGCGAAGAGAAGACGATCGAGGTCACCTTCCCGGAGAACTACGGCAGCGAAACACTCGCCGGCAAACCGGCCCAGTTCAAAGTAAAAGTCAACGCGATCCAGACCAAGGGCGAAGTCGCGATCGACGACGAACTGGCGAAGAAAATGCTCCCGGGCGACGAGAATGCGACGCTTGACCTCCTCAAAGAGAAGGTCAAACAGCAGATCGAGAGCGAAGAGCTGAGCAAGCTCTACAACGACGAACTGAAACCGAACCTGCTCGAGAAGTTTGTCGACACCTTCATCTTCGACCTGCCGGATTTCGTCGTCGAGCAGGAGATGGACATGGCGCTGAACAAAAAGGCGCGCGAACTGAGCGAAGAGGAACTCAACGCGCTCAAAGAGAGCGAAGAGAAGGTTAAAGAGCTGCGCGAGACCCTGCGCGAAGACGCTTCCAGAAGCGTGAAAGCGACCTTCATCATCGACGCCCTCGCCAAGGCGGAGTCCATCGCAGTACCGGAGCAGGAAGTCATGCAGACGATCTACTTCGAAGCGATGCAGATGGGTCAGGACCCGGCGCAGGCTTACGAGCACTACAAAAACGCGGGCTACCTCCCGGCGATCCAGATGGCAATGATCGAGGACAAGGTCCTGAGCAAACTGCTCAACAGCAAAATCAAAGAAGACTAATTATGAATTACGTTCCCTACGTCATTGAAAAGAGCGGGCGCGGCGAGCGTTCGTACGACATCTATTCGCGCCTGCTCAAAGACCGCATCATCATGCTCAGCGGCGAGGTTCACGACCAGGTCGCCGCGAGCATCGTGGCGCAGCTGCTCTTCCTCGAGGCTGAAGACCCTGATAAAGACATCTACCTCTACATCAACTCCCCGGGTGGCGTCATCACCGCGGGGATGGCGATCTACGATACGATGAACTACATCCGTCCGGACATCGTCACCATCTGTATCGGCCAGGCAGCCTCCATGGGTGCCTTCCTGCTCAGCTCCGGCACCAAGGGCAAACGCTACGCCCTGCCGCACGCGCGCATCATGATCCACCAGCCCCTCGGCGGTGCCCAGGGACAGGCGACGGACATCGCCATCCAGGCCAAGGAGATCCTGCGCATGAAAGAGGAGCTCAACGGTATCCTTGCCCAGCAGACGGGCCAGAGCGTCAAACAGGTCGAAAAGGACACGGACCGCGACAACTTCATGAGCGCCGCCGAAGCCCGGGATTATGGTATCATTGACGAAGTATTAGTCAAAAAAGATTCCGAGTGAGGTCATATGGCAGGGTCCATCAGAAAACGGCGCAACATCAAATCGGTCCCGACTCCGAACGATAGCGTCCCCTTCGGGACCGCCGACATCAACGAGCCGGCGAGCGAGATGGAAGTCTACGCCAAAGAGGTCCTTGCCTCGCTGATCAACGACAACCTTCCCCCGACCCCGAACAACTTCTCCCTCTATTTCGACCGCCTGCTTGAGGACAAGAGCGAAAGCCTGCGCAAGCAGATCAGCGCCGTCCTCGAACTCGAAGAGGACAACGACGCCGAGAAGACGATCGCCCTGGAGAAGAGCCTCAAACAGGGCTTCTCCTCCATCCGAAACCTGCTGCAGGTCCTGGCCAACATCTACAAGAATATGACCCTGATGTCCAAACTGCTCGATAAGCGCAAGGCCGAACTCGGCACCAGCCCCGACGAGCAGATGGCGATGCATGTCATCGACACCCTACAGGACGACCTGGACAAGCTTAACGGTATTTTGAAGAAACAGGTCGAGCAGATCAAGCAGCATTACGACCAGACGGCGTCGCTGATCAAAAACGTCGAGCAGGACACCATCTTCGACAACCGCTACGGGGTCTACAACAAGCGCTACCTCCTCAGCAAACTCGAACAGGAGCTGAGCCTCGTCTCCGAGTTCAAGCACCACAGTTCGCTGATCATGATCGAACTCTCGAAATCCCTGGTCTCCGATATCGCCAATGAAAAAGCCGTCACTCTGATGGTCCGCACCATCGCGCGGCTGCTGATGAAGACCTCCCGGCGCAGCGACATCGTCGCCCACTACGGCAAGGGGGTCTTTGCCGTCATTCTCAAGCACACGGATTTGGCCAATGCCCAAAAAGCGGCCGAACGGCTCTGCGATCTGGTCTCATCAAGCAACTTCTTCCTCGCCGAACGGGAGATCCACCTCAAAATCTCCGTCGGTATCAAGGCCATCATGGCCGACCAGGGCGTTGAGGAGCAGGTGATTCACGCCCTTGACGCCATGAGCGCCGCCGACAAGATCCCGTCGGGCTATAAGGTTCACAGGGAGCCCGAAGCGGCCCCCGAGGAAGGCAAGGGCTGATGATCCTTCCCGTAGTCACCTACCCCGACAAGCGCCTTAAAGAGCGCTCGGAGCCGGTCACACGCTTCGATGCCGGCCTCCACACCTTTCTCGACAATATGTACGAAACGATGATCGCCTCCAACGGCATCGGTCTTGCCGCCATCCAGGTCGCCCGCCCGATCCGCGCTCTGATCATCAACCTCGCCGACGAGGAGGGGCATCAGCCCAAAGAGGAACTCCTGGAGATCATCAATCCCGTGATTCTCGAAACCGACGGCAGCACCTTCTACCAAGAGGGCTGCCTCAGCGTCCCGGGCTTCTACGAAGACGTGGAACGGTTCGAAACCCTCACGCTCCGCTATCAGGACCGCCACGGCAACGAACGGACGATCCGTGCCGGCAACGAACGGACGATCCGTGCCGACGGTCTGCTCAGCATCGCGATCCAGCACGAGATCGACCACCTTGAGGGGAGACTCTTTATCGAAAAGCTCTCCTACAGCCGCCGGAAGAAGTTCGAAAAAGAGTACAAAAAGATCCAAAAACAGAAAAAATAGGACGAGGCCTCTCCCCTCTCCTTCATCCCCCCAACCTCCTCCTCCCCCTTATAAGAGAGCCTCACCTGGCGACATCACATATCACAATGATGTGATAGCACAACGCAAAAACTTCAATATTTCTCCCCGGATCAACGTGGACCTGACTAGTTATGTCACAAAAATGCGCTTTTTGTACGATTCACACTCTCCGTTTACGACCATAGGTCGCAGTGCATTAAACCCCGTAATACAGGCTGTTCCATAGGGCATTGAAACGTCTTGAAATCGCTTGTTCTTTCCCCGATAGAAAGAATCGTTGT
>QKCD01000018.1 GCA_003245815.1 Sulfuricurvum sp. | reverse complement strand
GGCTTCTTGATTTGTCATTTTGAATGTTAGGTGTAAAAGGCCGATATGAAAGATAAAGAACGACAAAAATATGCAAGCATTATGAATGAAATTAAAAGAAGAGTAAAGGTAATTAATTCATTTTTGTCTGGCGAAAGAAATGCGATGTATAACGCAGTAAATATTGAGTTGGTCTGCTTGCAAATTAGAAAAGTTTTAGAATTGATTGCATTGAGTTCATTAGTGGTAAATCAAAAAATCTTTCTCAAAAAAGTTAATAATTTACAAAAGATGTGGAATGCCAAATATATTTTGAGCGATATAGAAAAATTAAATCCAGATTTCTATCCCTGCCCTATTGACGAACAACCGAGTGAAATTGCTGGGGGGGTAAATAAGTTAGTAGATGTCACAGAGGGGTATTTAACAAAAGACGATTTTATTTTTGTGTACGATAAATGTGGAAAAATTTTACATGCAGAAAATCCATTAGGTAATGGTATTGACTACAAATATTATGAAAAAAATATCCCGATTTGGATGCAAAAAATAAGAAGATTGCTAAATTCACACAAAATTACATTGCTGAATGATAAAAATATGTATTTAGTACATATGCAAGAAAATGGAAAAGAAGGAGCGACTGTCTATGTGTTTGAACCACTAGGTAAAGCACCTAGCAAAGCATAGGAGATCAGTCATAAAACCTCGGGTGGCTTTAGCTCGTTTCCACATAGTATCGATGGGAACGCATACTACAACTCAATAGTTTAAAATAGCCGCTTTTAGACACTCACGTACACAGCTATCTATCAAGTTGCACAAGCATGAAGTTCCTATGCTTGATCATGTAAACCAGTGAAAAAAGCCACTAAAGAAGGTTCGGGTTTGCATTCCCACGTAGAACGTGGGAACGAAACGAAAGAAAGAAGCGAAGGGTTAGAAGTTTACGACCACGCCGAACATGTAGTTGTTCATTGCCTCGGAGGTATTGACGTACTCGACAAAGAGGTCCAGCTGGCTGTTGAGTTCGTACATCCCGGCCAGGCCGCCCGAGATCGCCAGGTCGCGCGTGTTGATGTCGTCCGCGAGGTTCGGGAGAATCACGCCGAATTTCGGGCGGAGTTTGAATGCCGAGTTCGGGAGATCGATGGTGTAGGTCCCGTAAATGCCGAGGGTCGTGATATCGATGCTGAAGTTGGCGATCTCCGGTGAAGAGAGCGACGTCGTCAGCTCCGCCTCGAGGCCGAGGTTTTTCAGCACGCTGTCGAGGTTGAGACCGCCCTTGATGGCCAGACCGACGCCGTTGTCAAACTCTTTCGGCATCGCTTCGACCCCGATACCCGCACCGACGTAGAAACCGCTGCTGCCCTGCTGGGCATAGAGTGAAGATGAGAGCAGCAGCGCCGCCGCGACCGATATAACTTTTTTCATTAATTTATCCTTTTCAATGTGATGGCGCGCATTATAGCAGCATGAGATAAAAGGGCGGAAAAGCGGGGTGCCAATGTGCAAACTTTAAGCGCGTCCGCGCTGTTTCGAGGGGTGTATATTTAAATTATCTTAATAAATAGCACTAATTCTGAACCGTTATTCATTTAAAATTTATACATTTAAAACTGCTAGAATCGGGCAATGACCTGAAAATGAGACCGCATGCAGTTTGAACTCGATGACGTTTGGCTTGATGAACTGGGGATGAACAGCGGCGAGCGTCTGAAAAAACGGCGCAACTACCGTATGCTGATGGTCGGTGCGGTCGGTGCGAGCTACCTGGTCGACATGGGGGTCCTGTACGGCTTCGCGGCCGCGGGGACCATTGACATGCAGGTCCCCGCCGTCTACGGGGGCTTGGGACTCGGTCACGTCGTACTCTTTTTGCTGCTGCACTACAGCGGTTTCAGCGAACGCTTCGAGAACTCCCACCTGACGCTCTGGCAGATGTGCTACGCCATTACGGCGCAGCTGATCGGCATGACCCTGGCCCCGCAGGTTCTGACCTTCTTCCTCGCCATCATCTTCATTATCTTCGCCTTCGGGGTACTGCGCATCTCGCTGCGGGAGGCGCTGGTCGTCTGGCTCTTCGCCTGCCTCGCGATCCTGGTGACCTTCATGGTGCTTCCCCCGGCGAGCGAAGGGCTCAGCGAGCCAAGCCGTACGGAGCTGCTGCTGGTGCTGGCCGCTTTCGGGACGATCCTGCTGCGGACCATCGCCCTGGGATATTACGGATTGAAGCTGCGGATGCGGATGCTCAGCCATACGCGCAAATTCGAAAGCGAAGCCCACTCCGACTCCCTGACGGGCGCGATGAACCGCCGGGCGATCCTGCGGGCCTTCGAAGAGTCCGCCACGCTCTGCCGCCGCAAGGCGATCCCCTTCTGCGTCGCCATCCTCGACGTGGACCATTTCAAGCAGATCAACGACACCTACGGCCACCCTGTCGGGGACCGGGTGCTCAGGCAGATCGTCCGCTCCGTCGAGGAGACGGTCCGTGTTTCGGACAAGGTGGGGCGTTTCGGCGGGGAGGAGTTCCTCTTTGTTTTCCCGGCGACGACGGAGGATGAGGGGTTTACACTGATGGAACGGATCCGCCTGAACATCCGCGAGTACGGTTGGCATGCAATCGACAAATCGCTGACGGTGACGGTGTCGTGCGGCATCAGCGAGATCACGCCGATCCTCATCGACCGCGAACCGATCAGCCGGGCCGACGCGGCGCTCTACGCCGCCAAGCAGAACGGACGGGACCAGACGAAAGTCTATGTCGAAGCGGAGCATATCGCGTTCGTCTGAGCCTGTGCAAAAGGATTAACCGCGACGTTTGTGCCGCGGCAAAGTTTCCGGCGGCTAAGATGGTCGGTGAGTGGATGATTCCCGAAGCAAAGGCAGAACTATGAAGGTATTGATCACCGGCGCGAACGGCTACATCGGGCGGCGGCTGAAGCGGCGGATGCTGCTGGAGCCCTCGGTATCCGTGAGAGTGATGGTGCGCAACGTCCGCAGCGTCTCCGTCCCCGAGGGTGCCAACCTGGAGGTGGTGGAGGGGAACACGTTCGACGCGGAGTCGCTGGAACGGGCCCTTGAGGGGGTCGATGTCGCCTACTATTTGATCCACTCCATGGCGGCGGGGGAACACTACCGCGAGCTCGATCGCCAAAGCGCGGAGCATTTCCGCGAGGCGGCGATCGCGAAGGGGGTGGGGCGCATCGTCTACCTCGGGGGGCTTGGGGTGAAAGAGAGCGCGAGCGAACACCTCTTAAGCCGCATCGAGACGGGTGAGATTCTCAGCGCCAAACCGGACCTTGTGCAGTGCCTCTGGTTCCGGGCGGGGGTGATCATCGGCTCGGGGAGCGCCAGCTTCGAGATCATCCGCAACCTCGTCCAGAAGCTGCCGGTGATGATCACCCCGCAGTGGGTGCAGACCCGGGCGCAACCGATCGGGGTGCATGACGTCGTACGCTACCTCGACGAAGCGAAGGCGCTCAAGGTAGCGGGGAACCTCGTCATCGACATCGGGGCCGAGGTGATGTCCTACCGGGAGATGATGGAGAAGACGGCCCGGGTGATGGGGCTGAGGCGGCGGTTGATCCCCGTCCCGCTGTTGACCCCCGGCCTCTCCTCCTACTGGCTCGGCCTCTTCACCCCCGTCCCCGTCTCTATCGCCAGGGCGCTGATCGAGGGACTGCGCAGCGAGGTCGTGCGGCAGAACCGGGTCGCCGACGATCTCTTCGCCTTCCGGCCCGAACCCTTCGAGCAGGCCGTACGGGAGGCGATCGACGAGATCGAACGGCAGCAGGTGATCAGCCGCTGGAGCGACAGCGGCGGGGAAGCCTGGGAACGCGAACACGCCAAAGACATCGCCGACGCCCTCTTCGTCGACCGCCGGGTCGAGGCGCTGGGGGAGGTGACGCCGTCGCGGCTCTTTGCGGTGATCTGCTGCATCGGGGGGGAACGGGGATGGTTCTCCTACTCTCTGCTTTGGCAGCTGCGGGGGTTTGCGGACAAGCTTCTCGGCGGGGCGGGACTCAACCGCGGGCGGCGCTGCGCGACGGCGCTGCGCATCGGCGACACGATCGATTTCTGGAAGGTCGTCGACCTTCTGCCGGAACGGCGACTGCTGCTCTACGCGCAGATGAAGCTGCCGGGGAAGGCGTGGCTGGAGTTCCGTATCGACGAGGGGAAACTCTATCAGAGTGCCTATTTCTATCCCAACGGGCTTGCCGGACGACTCTACTGGTACGCGATGCTCCCGTTTCACTTCTTCATCTTCAGGGATATGGCGAAAACGCTGATGAAACGGGCGGCGGAAACGGCCGGAAATCCATGAAAAAGTGGGGAGATGGGGCCCCGAAACGGAAAATTTGAAAAAATCGCGTTTACCTCTTGCAAATTCTAAAAAAATGCATTATAATCCCACTCCACATTCGGGGTGTAGCGCAGTTTGGTTAGCGTGCTTCGTTCGGGACGAAGAGGCCGAAGGTTCGAATCCTTTCACCCCGACCACTGCAATTTCTCGACTTCCACAAATTTTAAAATCCTTCTTTTTTTATACGGTTTCAACCCATATTTAGCACCGGAAATTCGCTATAGTACGTCCATCAACGCCTCTGTTTGAAGGATGCATTATGATCGACTGGAACGACTACCCCGCCGCCGTCTTCCGCCCGCGCCTCGAAGCGCTGCGTCCCATCGCCGACCTCGACCCTGTTGCCCTTGACGACCTGATCGGCATTGAGCGCCAGAAGGCTGCGCTGGTGGAGAACACCGAGCGCTTCCTGAAGGGGGAGTACGCCAACAACGTCCTGCTCTGGGGGAGCCGGGGTACGGGGAAATCCTCCCTGATCAAGGCGCTGCTCAACGCCTACGCCGCGCAGGGGCTGCGGGTCATCGAGTTCTTCAAAGAGGACCTGCGCTACCTTCCCGAGGTGATCGACACGATCCGCACGGAGCCTTTCCGCTTTATTCTCTTCCTCGACGACCTCTCCTTCGGGGAGTCCGACGCGACCTACACCTATCTTAAAAGCGCGATGGAGGGCTCCATCGAACGCTCCCCGGAGAACGTCCGGGTCTACGCCACCTCCAACCGCCGCCACCTCGTGCCGGAGTACCAGAGCGACAACGCCGGCGTCGAGGTGCGCGACGGGGAGCTGCACTACGGCGACGCCGTCGAGGAGAAGATCTCGCTGGCGGACCGTTTCGGGCTCTGGCTCTCCTTCTATCAGGGGACCCAGGATGATTATCTGCGGATGGTCGAACACTATTTCAGGGGTGTGGCAATCAAGAAAGAGGTGCTTCACCTCGAAGCGAAGCGCTTCGCGGCATCGCGGGCGTCGCGCAGCGGCAGGACGGCGAAGCAGTTCTACCTGCACTACATGCAGGTGGAGCGGTAGGTCAGGCGGCTTCCTCCGCCTCGGCGGCTTTGAGCGCCTTGTCGATGTGGTCGTAGACGTTCTCCTCGCCGATGAGGGCATAGAAGCCGTATTTCTTCAATGCGCGCTCCAGGTCCGGGTTGACGCCCGAGAGGATGAAGCGCGTTCCCTGCCGGTGGCAGCGGAGGTAGAACTCCTCCAGGGCGTGCATCCCCGTCGTGTCGATGACGGGGACCTTCCGCATCCGAAGGATAAAGACGCGCGGGGTGTAGCCGATGGTCTCCAGTACCCACTTGAGCCGGTCGGCGACCCCGAAGAAGAAGGGACCGTCGATCTCGTAGACCTCCGTCCCCTCCGGGATATGCTTCTTCGTGATCATGTCGGGGTCGTCGAGGCGCTCCTCGCTGGCGGCGTCGAGCTCGCTCAGTTTGAGGCGGCTGTTCTGTACCTGCGTGACGTCGACGATCCGCTTGATGAAGAGGAGCGAGGCGAGGACGACGCCGACCTGCACGGCGACGGTCAGGTCCACCAGGACGGTCAGGGTGAAGGTCGTCAGCAGCACCATGGCGTCGCTGCGCGGTCCCTGCAGGATGTGCCTGAAGTGGTGCATTTCGCTCATGTTCCAGGAGACGACGATCAGAATCGCCGCCATGACGGCCATCGGTACCTTGATGATCCAGGCGGCGAAGAGGAACATGAAGAGCGCGACCATAATGCCGTGGATGATGCCGGAAAAGGGGGTCATCGCCCCCGACTTGATGTTGGTGGCGGTGCGGGCGATTGCCCCTGTCGCCGGGATCCCGCCGAAGAAAACGGAACCGATGTTGGCGGTCCCCTGGGCGATGAGCTCGGTGTTGGACTTGTGGGTCCGCCCCGTCATCCCGTCGGCGACGACGGCGCTGAGCAGCGACTCGATCGCGGCAAGCAGGGCGATGGTGAGGGCGTCGGGGACGAGACTCTTGATCATTTCGAAGTCAAAAGCGGGCAGGGACGGGGTCGGCAGGGTGTTGGGGATGCCGCCGAAGCGGGACTCGATCGTATCCACCGGCAGCCCGAAGAAGGAGACGGCCGCCGCCCCGGCGATGACGGCGACGATCGGCCCCGGAATCCTCGGAAAGTGGCGTTTGAAGGCGAGGATGATGCCGATCGCTGCCAGGGCGAGGGCGACGTTGATCAGGTTGCTCTCGCCGATCCGGGTGAGGTAGAGCTCCCACTTGGGGAGGAACTCGGAGGGGAGCGTCGCGATGTCGAGGCCGAGGAAATCCTTCACCTGGGAGGTGAAGATGATGAATGCGATCCCCGTCGTAAAGCCCGTGATGACGGGGTAGGGGATGTACTTGATGACAACCCCGAACCGTAGGAGCCCCATGACGATGAGCAGCAGCCCCGCCATCAGCGTCGCGATGGCGAGCCCCTCGTAGCCGTGGCGCATGACGATGTCGTAGACGATGACGACAAAGGCCCCGGTCGGGCCGCCGATCTGGAAGCGGCTGCCACCGAGCAGCGAGATGAGGATGCCGGCGACGATGGCCGTGTAGAGCCCCTTTTCGGGGCCGACGCCGCTGGCGATCGCGAAGGCCATCGCAAGCGGGAGGGCGACGACGGCGACCGTCGTGCCGGAGATGAGGTCGGGAAGCAGGTAGGAGCGTTTGTACCCCTCTTTCAGTACGACCAGGGTTTTGGGTGAAAAAAGATCGAGAACGTTTTGCTTCACGCCCACGCACTATCCTTGAATGCGCCGCTTACCGTGCGGCACCGAAATAAAAGCGAATTATAATACCGAGTCGGCGAAATAGCGGGAAAAAGTTGCATGGGGGCGTTTCAAAGCCCCGTTTGCAGCAGGCTACGCTGCCGCGTCTTCGCGCTTCCAGCGCCGCTTGAGGTGGTGGATGAAGACGATCAGAAGGAGAAAGAGCGCCGAGGTGAAGCCGAGCGCGAGCATCAGGGAGGTCTCCTCGGGGATGGTGTCGAGGAGGATGAGCTTGCGGATCAGGACAACAAAGCCGATCTCCAGCAGCGTCAGGACATAGTCGAAGCTGTTGCGGATGAGAAAGGTCTTGACGATGGCGATGACGATCAGGGTGAAGAGGCCGTCGGTGAGGATCGTCTTGATGGAGGGGAAATCGAGGGCCCCCTGCATCAGGGTGAAGGAGACGATCTTGTGTGAAAGGCTCAGGATACAGACGGCGAGGTAGAGGACCATGACCGTGATGAAGGCGTACTTCAGCGCGTTGATGGCCTTCGTCAGCAGGAGTTCGAGCCGCTCCTCGATGACCCGGTCGAAGGCGTCGAGGCCCCCGAAGAAGCGTCCGGAAAGGGAGGGGTGCTTCGGCATTCAGCGCTCCCTGCGGGCAGCCGATGCGGCGACTTCCGCGATAACGCGGATGCCGCGGCGCATGGCGTCGGGGGCCGTGTGCGAGAAGTTGAAGCGGATCTCGTCGCGGGGAGCCGCCTCGGGGTAGAACTCCGACCCGGGGACGAAGACGACGTCGCGCTTGAGACACTCATCGACGAGGGCCTTCGTATCGACGCCGGGAAGGCGGCCGTAGATGAACATGCCCCCCTCGGGTTCGGTGAAGAGAAACTCCGGGAGCTCCTCGCGCAGCGTCTGCGCCAGGGCGCGTTTCTTCGCCGCGTAGCTGCTGCGGACGGTCTCGATGTGGCCGTCGAGCCCGTTGGCCTCCCAGTAGGCGTCGATGAGGCGCTGGCCGAGAGTGGAGGTGTGCAGGTCCAGCGCCTCCTTGACGACGAGAATGCGGCGGATGTTCGCTTCGCTGGCGCGGACCCAGCCGACCCGCAGCCCCGGTACGAGGATCTTCGAGAAGGAGCCGAGGTGGAAGCTCCGGTCGGGCATGGCGGCACTGATGGCGGGCGTCCGGCGGTCGAAATAGAGCTCGCTGTAGGCCGCGTCCTCGACGAGCAGGGCGTCGTGCGCCTTGAGGGCGGCGGCGACGGCATCGCGTTTGGCACTGCTGTAGCGGACCCCCGTCGGGTTCTGGAAGTCGGGGATAATGTAGGCGGCCCCGGTGGCGGCAATGCTGCGCTCAAAGGCGCCGACGTCGATGCCGTCGGACTCCAGGCGGACCCCGTCGACGGTCGTGCCGGCGAGGCGGAAGACGCTGAGCGCACCGAGGTAGGCGGGGAGCTCGACGGTGACGCCCCCCTTGAGGAGGGCGAGGGCGATCAGGTTGATCGCCTGCTGGGAGCCGGTCGTGATGAGGATCTCCTCGGCGTGGGTCGGGAAGCCCGCCTCGCTGTAGCGCCGGGCGATCTTCTCGCGCAGGGGGCCGTATCCCTGGGAACGGGAGTACTGCAGGGAGGCGGGGTCGCCCAGGGCCTCGTCGGCGGCCGCACGGAAGGCGTCGAGGGGGAAGAGGGCGGCGTCGGGGAGTCCCCCGGCGAAGGAGATGGTATCTTTGGTGATGACATCCAGGATCTCCCGGATGAACTGGCGTTTCATGATGATTCTCTTTTATGATGCCAACCGCAGTTGGTATTGGTATTTCGTGTGCGATGATACGCCGATTCGTACGATTTCTCTTCAATATTTCTTGCAGAAAAATTTGCAGATCTTGCTAAAATAGAGGAATGCGAAAAGAGACGCGGCAGCACCATGCACAGATCGTCAACGATGCCCTCTACTACATCTACCGCCATATCGACTCGCCGATCACCCTGGAGACCCTCTCGGAGCGGCACGGTACGAGCAGCTACCACTTCCACCGGATCTTCAAAGAGCAGACGGGGCGCAACTTCTACGACACCCTGCAGTCGATCCGGCTGCAGAAGGCGGCCAACCTCCTGCTCGCCAACCGCGGGGCGAAGATCTCGCTGATCGCGCAGCAGTGCGGCTACAGCACCCATTCGGCCTTTATCCGCGCCTTCTCCCAGCGCTACGGGGCGACTCCGACGCGGTGGCGGCAGGGGTACTACCGGGAGTTCTCCCGCAACAATATCCGCCTTTCGGGCAACGCTCTGCGGATCGTCTCCGACCTCTCGGGGCTGGCACCGACGCTCGTGAAGATGCCCGCCATCCGCGTTGCTTACCTCCGCCACCGCGGCTACGACCGCTCCATCCGCGACGTCTGGCAGCGGCTCTGGGCCTACGCGATCGAAAACGGCCTCGAAACGGCCCGGCAGATCGGCCTGCACCACGACAACCCCTCCATCGTGCCGCTGGAGGAGTGCGCCTACGTCGCCGCTATTGAGATACCGAAGGGGTTTCCCGTCTCGGGCTCCGTCTCCTCCTTCACCATCCCCGGCTCGCTCTGCGCCCGATTCACCATGCAGGGGCGCTACGGCGAGGTCCCCAACCTGATCCGCCACATCTACCACGAGTGGCTCCCCGAAAGCGGCTACGAGGCGAAGACGCTGCCCCCCTACGTCATCTACCGGAAGAACCACTTCCTCAGCGGCGACGAGCGGTTCGACCTCGATTTCTACCTCCCCGTCACCGTCGTCTGAAGTTGTGTTATAGTCTGTCCCAGGAGGAACCATGAACACGATCACCTGCGCCAACCGCACCTACACCCCCAGCAAGGTCGTCTGTATCGGACGCAACTACGTCGAGCACATCGAGGAACTGGGCAACGAGATGCCCGAGAACATGGTGCTCTTCAACAAGCCCAACTCGGCGATCACCGCCGAGCTGCACTACGTCGGCGAAGCATGCCGGTTCGAGGGGGAGCTCTGCTTTCTCGTCGCGGAGGGGAGGCTCTACGGGGTGGGGTTCGGGCTCGACCTGACCAAGGCGGACGTGCAGAACGGTCTCAAGGCGAAGGGGCTGCCGTGGGAACGGGCCAAGGCTTTTGACGGCTCGGCGGTACTGGGCGGTTTCGTGCCGCTGGAGGTGCCGCTGGAGGCGCTGCGGATGGAGCTCTGGCTCAACGGCACGCGGCAGCAGCACGCCGACTACGGCCTGATGATCCACAAGCCAGAGGCGATGCTCGAGGAGATACGGAGTTTCATGAGTCTCGAAGAGGGGGATGTCATTATGAGCGGGACGCCCAAGGGGGTCGCGACCTACCGGCAGGGGGACCGTTTCGTCGGCAGGGTCTACGCGGGGGAACGGCTGCTGCTCGAAACGGCGTGGACCGCCCTTTAGAACCAGCCGTTGTCGCGGTAGTCTTCGAAACGGATGCGCCCCAGCATCCTGTGGAAGTGGCGCATCTGCTGCTCTCCGAGGGGATGCGCTTCCGCACCGCCCTCACGCCGTCTGGCGTGCCATTCGGCCTCTCCCGGCTCCTGGACGAACACCCACTCTTCCGTACGAAACCAACCGTTCCGGAGCGAGGCGAAGACCTTCCGTCCACCGTCGGCCCGGATCAGCGCTTTGTGAATTTTGACCTGCATCCGCTGCTTTCTGATAGGGATTTATATTCATGAAGATTACTTAAGGAAGGTAAACGGTTTTTAAAGATCGAAGCCGACCGGCCATTTTCATGCCGTAGGGCTTCAGAAGTGGATGCAGAAGCGGTGGAGCCCCTCGTTGTAGTCGTAGGCGAGACGGAAACCGTGGCGCTCGAGCACCTTGGTGACGATGGAGAGCCCCAGACCGAACCCTTCGCGCCGGCGCGCCTGGGCGTCGCGGCTGAAGGGCTGGAGGTAGTGGGCGATCTCCCGCTGCAGGGGAGGGCCCGGGTTGGCGACGCAGATGACATTTCTGAAGACGCTGATCCGTACCGGCAGGGCGTCGGTGTACTTCAGGGCGTTTTCGATGAGGTTCTTGAGGGCGAGGGCGAGGTATTCGGGATCGCCGTCGAGGGTGAACCCCTCGTGGATGGCAATGGCGACCTGCTCCTCTTCGGCCATCGTCTTCGAGAGGGCGAGCAGGATCAGCGTCTCCGCGTCGGTCCGTTCGCGGCGCAGGGTGCCGGTCGCTTCGAGCTTCTCGATCTGAAGCAGCTCCCCCGTCAGCCGTTCGAGCTCCCGGAAACAGCGCTGCAGCTGCTGCCTGTCGCCGCTTTGGGGCATCTTCTCCAGGGCGAAGAGCCCCTTGGCGATGGGGGTACGCAGCTCGTGGCCGATGTCGCGCAGCAGCTCCGAGCGCGCGGCGATCAGCTCCTGCAGGTGCTGGGCCATCTCGTTGTAGGTGGCGGCCACCTCGCCGATCTCGTCGCGGCTGCGGACGTCGGTGCGGCGTCCGAAATCCCCGCCGGCGAAGGCGCGCATCGTCTCCGCGATCCGCCGGAGGGGGGCGAGCATGGCGAGGATGATGAAGAAGATCGCCGCCAGCAGGGCGATGTCCAGCCCGACGAGGGTGGTGGGGAGCCACTGTTTGCCGAGCTTCCGCTGCAGATCATCGTCGCGCAGCAGCAGGGTGTTCTCCATGTAGCGGATCTGCAGCAGGTAGTCGCCGAGGGGGTTTCGGAGGATCTTCAGGGCCCCGAAAGAGTGGGGCTGTTCAAGGATGATCCGGGCTCCCTGCGCCGTGCGCCCGGAGACGCTCTCGAGCCCCATGGCCGCCAGCTCCGTTCCCAGGCTTCCGGGCTCCGTCGAGGCGAGCAGGACGAAGAGCTCGCGGGCCTCCTGGAGGTACTTCTGGGTAACGGCGATCTCGGCGTTTTCGCGGTTGAGGCGTTCCATCTGGTAGCCGATGGCGAGCATCAGCAGCAGGCTGGCGAGGAAGAGGAGGGTGATTTTGCGGAAGATCGACATGGGTTACCCGATAAAGCGGTAGCCGATTCCCCAGACCGACTTGATGTAGCGCGGTTCCCGGGCGTCGTCGCCGATCTTGAGGCGGATGTTGCTGATATGCATGTCGACGGTGCGCCCCTTGGTCTCGGGTTCGAGGGAGGTGGCGTGGACGATCTGCTCCCGGGAGACGTTGCTGCCGCGGTTGCGGACGAGGAAGAGGAAGATCTCGAACTCCAGCGGGGTCAGCTCGATGGGGTACCCCTCCATGCTGACGCTTCTGCCCGCCTCGTCGATGACGAAGTCGGAGACGGTCAGTTTCGCCTCGGCGCCGTAGCGCCGCAGGACTGCCTCGATGCGCAGGACCAGCTCCCGGGGCTCGTAGGGCTTGGCGAGGTAGTCGTCGACACCGAGCTCGTAGCCGTGGATCTTGTTGCCGATGTCGCCCCGGGCGGAGGAGATGATGATGGGAACGCTGCTTTCGGCCTTGATGGCGCGGGCGACGTCGAAACCGTCCATCCCCGGCAGCATCAGGTCGAGGATGACGATGTCGTAGGAGGCCTCTTTCATGGCTGAGAGGGCCTCCTTGGGGTCGGTGTAGGGGGTGACGCCGTAACCGTAACCGGTCAGGTAGTCGACGATCAGCCGCTGCATGTCGCGGTCGTCTTCGATAAGCAGGACCTCTTTACTCAATTTCCCACTCCTCCATATAGTGTGCGAAGCGGCGGCGCTGTTCGGGGGTGAGGACGTTGTGCAGCGCCCCGAGGAAACGGGCCTGCATCGCCGCCGCGTCGCCGCGCAGTGCTTGGGAGAGCTCCACGAAACGGGCCTCGTCGAAACGTTCGGCGGTGAAGAGGCGGTTGATCGCCTCGCGGGTCTCGCGTTTGTGGCGCTTGAACCGGCGGTGATCTTCCCGGTGGCTGCGCACGATCCGTTCCACCTCCTCGTGCTGCGTCTCGTTCAGCCCGAGGTAGCTGATGTCGAAGGGGAGGTGCTCGTCGCGCTCCCGGTCGTGGTCCGCCGCAAGCAGGGTGAAAAGCATCAGTACCATGACGATCCAGCGCATATCAGCTCCTTGTCTGCGGCATTTTGATGGCCGTGTCCTCGATCAGACCCCGTTCGATGTCGCCGTGGCACGCTTTGCAGTTGGCCTTACTTTTGACCTTTTCGTGGTCGAAGACCTCCGGCGCGATCTCCCGGTGGGTGCGTTTCCAGAAGGGGGTCTGGGTTACCGCTATGATATCCTGATTGGGCAGCGATTTCAAAATTTTTACCGAAGCTTCGGAACTGGAGTGCTCCGCGGCGTTGGCGACGAGGTACTCCAGGATGCTCTGCGTGTCTGCCGGATCAAGGGAAGCATCATCGCCGAAATGGTTCTCAAGATCGGCCATCATGCGGCGCCAGGAGTGCTCGGGCAGCAGGGACGGGGGGTAGAGAACGTGGCAGGAGGCGCATTCGTTGACGAAAAGGGGGTGCTCCTTTTCGTAGTCGACCGCCGCGTGGTGGGAGGCGGTGATGGGGTTGTCCCGGACGCCGAGGACGTAGAGCAGCGCGAAGATGCT
This sequence comes from Sulfuricurvum sp., assembly GCA_003245815.1. Lineage (GTDB taxonomy): Bacteria > Campylobacterota > Campylobacteria > Campylobacterales > Sulfurimonadaceae > SZUA-415. The sequence goes on along the minus strand of QKCD01000018.1, from coordinate 8,075 downwards.
CAGGCCGATCCCGACGAGGGCGAAGAGTTTCTGGAAGAGGGTCAGGGAGACGCCGTACCCCTCCAGGTTCTTGTAGCCGTTGACGATGGAACCCAGCGTCCCGTGTTCGGCATGCAGCAGCCGGTCGAGCAGTACGCCGCCGACGTGGGCGCCGATCAGCAGGTAGAGCAGGGTGGCCAGGGCCTCGTGCAGCTCCTCGAAGAGCTCCATCTCCCGGAAGAAGCTGTTGTGCAGAAAGGCGAAGATGCCCCGGTTCTCCTGGATGCCGTAGGTCAGCAGCCCCGTGACGGCGAGCAGCAGCGTCACGGCGATGATGCCGATCATCGCGTAGCTCGCCGCCGGGTTGTGGCCGACGTAGGTGCGTTTGGGGCTGAAGACCGTCAAGAGGTACTCCTTCAGCGATGCCAGGCTCAGATCGAAATCGCGCCAGCGCGAATGGATCGGCCCGACGATCCCCCAGAGGATGCGGTAGAGCACGAGGGCGCCGACGGTGATGCCGAAGGCCGCGTGGATGCTGAGCCACTCATCCTCCTCGGAGGTGAGATAGGCGGCGACGATGGAGAAAACGAGTAACCAGTGGAAGACCCGGGTCGGCAGGCTCCAGACGTAGACTCTGTTCATGGCGTCACTCCTTGGGGGTAACGGCGCGGGGATTAGTCATCCCAGCGGCCGTAGTTCGGAATACGGATGCCGCGTTCGCCGTAATCACCGGCGTCCGCGTTCTGGTGGCAGGCGTTACAGTTGGCGAGACTCTTCACCTCGGGCTGCGTGATCAGGCGGGCCGGGATGCTGCGGTGCTCCTTGACGAAGTAGTAGGACTTCGTCATCTGCATCGGCGCGTCCGGGGAGAGGGACGCGGCGATCTTCGCCAGGTGGCGTTCGCCGGGGCGGACGTCGGCGGCATTGTCGGCCAGGTAGGTGCCGATGGTCGCCTCGTCGGCCGGGTCGAGGGTGGCGTCGGTGCCGAAGTGGTCGGCGAGCGTCGTCATCATCTTCTCCCAGGAGCGTTTGGGCAGCAGCTCCGCCTGGTAGGCCATGTGGCAGGAACCGCACTCTTTCTTGTAGAGGGCCTTTTCGGGCGTATCGGGCTGCATCTCCCGGGCGGCGGCGTGACGCGGCATGTAGCGGTCGTAGCGCTCGCCGTAGTCGTCATCGGCGGCAGCGAAGTAGTAAGAGCCTGCGGCAAGCATCAGCGCGGCGGTGATCATCAATCCTTTGTTCATGGGGTGCTCCTTTAGTTGTTGTTGATGTAGGTGAGAACGTCACCCTGTTCCTGTGCCGTGCCTTCGCGGTTGTAAACATCCTTGAAGTTGCGGCGCAGCCACTTTTTGACCTCTTTGACGTCGGTCAGACGGACCGGGTTGGCTTTGGGGGAGAGCGGGTCGATCACCTTCCCCGTGTTGATGTTCTTGCCGGAATCGGCGAGATTGACGCTGTGGCAGGTCGTACAGGCGATCTTCTCGCCTTTCTTGCCGACATGCTCGGAAGTGAAGATCGCTTCGCCGCGCTTGGCGTCGAAGGGTTCGGATGCCTGGGCCTGCAGCTGCTGCATGTAGGCCTCGACCTCGGGACTCGCCGCCATCAGCGAAGCGGCGGCAAGGAGAGTGAATAGAAGGGTTTTCATGGTGACTCCTGCGGGCGACTCCGGAAAGCCTGCCGGAGACTGACAAACTTTTCGGAGGCGCCCTGAATTTTTTGATAGTCACATGGTAGTCCGAAGGTGTCAAGAGTCCAAGGAGAGTTTCTTGACACTTTCTTGACACGGTATACGCGGGAAGTGAACCGGCCGATAAAGGAGTTCGGGCTATAATGGGGAAAAAAAGGAGGGAGTGGCGATGGTGCGCCTGCTGATCGGTATGATCCTGCTTGCGGCAAGCCTGGAAGCGGCGGCCTACCGCTCCCTGCACTTCAAAGGCGGCGGCGTCGACCTGCTGCCGACGGGAGATTTTACCGCGGCGACCCTCGAACGGGTCGTCGGGTACGAAAAGCCCCCCTTCTACCGCTTCTGGAGCAGTCCCGAGCCGATTCCCGAGGCGAATGTGGAAACCTACACGCAGAAGCTGCAGGATTACTACCGCTCCAAGGGGTATTACGAAGCCGCCATCGCCTCGGAACGCCGTGGCGACGCCCTCTACTTTATCATCGAGAGGGGGCGCCCGGTGACCGTGGCCTCCGTCTCCTACGACGGGCCGGACTACCTCGAACCCCTCGTCGGGATCAGTGAGGGGGAACGTTTCGACACGGAGCGTTTCAAAGCGCTCAAGAAGCGGCTGCGGCGCGAACTGCAGCACCGGGGATACGCCCGGTACGACCTCAAGACGAAGGCCTATGTCGACCTCGAAGCCTACAGCGTCGGGCTCGTCGTTGCCGCCGTTCCCAACGCCCGCTGCCGGTTCGGGCGGATCGTTTTTGATGCGCCGGAGGATGTCGGCGAAGCGGTGCTGCGCCGCCTGCTCACGTTCGAGGAGGGGGAGTGGTTCGATATCGGAAAGATCGAAGCGAGCTACCTCGCCCTTGGATTGCCGGGATTTTTCGACACGATCCTGATCGAACCGGACCTGACGCGGGAGGGGGATGAGGTTCCGATCCTTATCTCGCTGCGGCGCGGCAAGAGCCGCCACCTCAAAACGGGGATCGGCTACGATACCGACGAGGGGGTACGGGGTAGTGTCAACTGGCGCGACACCAATGTACTGGGGGACCTGACAGCCTTCGAAACGGGCCTTACCGCGAGCATGCTGGAGTATGAACTCTTCGGCCGCTACTACGACCCCCTGGTGATCCTGCCGGGCGGCCGGGTCTTCACCTTTGAAGGGGACGTGCGCGTGGGCAAGCAGGAGTACGACGAGTACGGGCAGGAGCGCTACGCCGCGACGTTCAGCTTCGGCTGCAAACCCTTCGCCCCGGGTAGCAGCGCGGGGGCGATGGTCGAGTACAGCGTCGTCGACAACGCGACGAGCGGCCTGGCGGGAGACAACGGCTTTTTCTGGACCCCGGCCCTCTTCGCCGAGTACAGCCGCGACCGCCGGGACGATCCCCTCGACGCGCGGCAGGGGTACCTGCTCCAGGTTCGCGGGGAGTACTCCCACCCCGGTTTCGGTTCGGACCTGGAGTTCGGGCGCCTCTTCACCGACCTGCGCTACATCGACACTTTCGGGGGCGTGACCGCCGCCGCGAAGCTGCGGGGCGCTTTCAACAGCGACCGGCTTCCCGTCTTCAAGCGCTTTTTCAGCGGCGGTTCCATGACCAACCGGGGTTACCCCTATCGCCGTGTCGGCCCGAAAGACCCGAGCGGCTACGCGCTGGGAGGCAACAGCCTGATGGAGGGGTCGGTGGAGCTGCGCCACGCCATCTACGGCGATTTGGGCGGGGTACTTTTCGTCGACTCGACGCTGCTCTCCCTCGACCCCTTCGCTTTCGACCACGATCCCTGGAACTCCTGGGGCGCGGGGCTGCGCTACAAAACCCCTGTCGGTCCGCTGCGCATTGACGTCGGCTTCCCGATCGACGACCCGGAGCAGACGGGGTACCAGCTCCATATCAGTATCGGGCAGGTGTTCTGATGCGTACGCGAATGCAGCCCTATATCCGCTGGTTCGGACTCCCTGTCGCCGTGGTCGTGCTGCTGGCTCTGCTGGCGGAGAACAACCGCCTGCTCAACTACGCCAAGGAGAAGGCCCTGGCCGCTTCCGGTCTGCCGCTGCGCATCGAGCGGATCAGCGGCGGCCTGCTGAGCGGTATTACCCTGCACCGTGTCGCCTACCGCGGCGACGCGAACGTCACGGTCCGGCGGATCGATGTCAGCATCGCGCGCGGGGTGCGGCTGGACGAGGCCCGTTTCAGCGGCAAAGCCGCCGTCGGGGTGCGGCAGGTCCGCGTCGAACCGGTGCTGACGGCACTGCTTGGGGGGGAGCTGCGGTTCCGCAAGATCGCCGTCCTGGGGCCGGAGGCGGATATCGAAGCGCTCGTCGCGTGGCTTTCGGAGCCCTCGGAACCTTCGCAAACGCCCGCGGAACCGCTCCCGTTGAAACGGCTGGCGATTGACCGGATGGAGTTTCGGACGGGTCCGCTTCGCTACGGCGAGATCATCCTCGAAGGGGCCGATCTCTGGCTCCGCGACCTCTCCTACGATCTCAACGCGACCGTAGCCGCGGAGCTGGGCGGGAATCTGCAGCTCAACGGCGTGCGCCTCGCCGATTTCCGGGGGAAGGTGACGCCCGGCGGATTGAACGCCAAGGGCTTCCTCTCGCTGCCCGAAGATTCGATGCAGCGCGGCATGCTCCCCGATACCCTCGTGATCCCGGCGGCTTCGCGCATCACGTTGGAGCTGCAGAGCGATTTCAAAACGGCGCGGGCGGCGCTTCGCGGCCGCGGCGACGCCCTGCTGCGGTTCGACGGGGCCCGGCTGGAGCATCTCTACGTCGGCGGCACGATGGATATCGCGGAGCGGCTCGTGGCGGGGAACCTGCAGATCGGCGGAGGCTTTGAGGGCGCACCCGTCACCGTCGAGGGGAAAATGGGCGCGGACCTGAACGATCTGAATCGTACCCTCGCCTATCGGATCAGCGCCGGGGCGGAGGGATTGGAACGGATCGCCGCTTCCTATCTGGAGGGGAACCTGACCCTGGCGCCGGGGACCCGTGCCGATCTGAACGTGACGGGCGATATTTACGGGGTGCGGGCGGCGCTGCATACCCGGACCGCGCTGCACCATGGGGCATCGGGCAGCATTCCCGAGGGAACGCTGCAGCTCGGCACGGTTGCCGGGGAGGGGCGTTTCGCCTTCGCCAAACAGCGCCTGGAAGCGTCGGCACGGGTTGACGGGGCGTATGAAGGGGCATCGCTGGAAGTGCGTCTGGACGCAGCTGCGGCCCTGACGGACCTGAACGGTACCCTCGACTACCGGGGGACGGTGCACCTCGGGGAGGCGGAACGGATCGTGACGCACCTGCTCCCGGACGCCAACCTGACCCTGGCGGCAGGGATGCCCGTGGATTGCGACCTTTCGGGGAGTGCGAAGCGCGCGCACCTCTCCTGCGCTCTGAAGGGCGGCGCGGTGCTGCCCGACCTGGGCGCGCTCGATCTCTCCCTCGGCGGCGGGGTCGATATGGAGCTGGTTAAGATGCAGGGCAGCGGACAGGTCACGGCGGGCGTAGACGGGGAAGCGGCGCGGGGGGAGGCGGCGGTCCGTTTCAGCTTCGACGCCCGCGCTCCGACGGGTGATGTCGCCTACGAAGGCGGGCTCCGACTGGCGCGCCTCGCCCTCAAGGGGCTGAACCCGGACTCCGCGGCCCCGCTGCAGCTGACGCTCCGGGGCGACGCCCGGCGCCTCGACGCGGCGGTGAACGCGCCGTGGTGGCAGGCGACGCTGGATTCCGGGGATATGGACCGTTTCCGCGCGAGGGTGACGACGATACGCTCCGCCCTCGACGAACGTTTCACCGACCTCCCTCCGGCAATCGCTCCGATGACGCTGGAGCTTGCCGCGGAGGGGAACTACACGCTGAGTGCGCAGGAGGGGCGGGTGCGACTGCAGATCCCCTATCTGGGCAACGGGGAAGCGCCGCCCCTGGAGGGGGTGCTGACCGCGGCCTACAAAGAGGGGGTGTTTCGCCTCGAACCGTCGCAACTGCAGGAGGCGGGGAACCGTTACGAACTGGAGGGACGCTACGGGGAGGGGAACGTGACCGCCCGCCTCAGGGCGCCGGTGGCGACGGCGGAGCTCTCGGGAACGACGGAGCCGCTGCGGTTGCAGGGACGGTGTGACATCGCCTCGCTGAAAGCGCTGCAAACATTCGCGGGCCGTTTCGTGGCATTGACGCCGCTTGAGATCGACGGTGTGGTGAAGCTTGAGGGGCGTTTCAGCGATGGAGCTGCCCCTGAGGGCGTGTTCGAAGCAAGCTCGGAAGCGATCATCCTGAAGTCGGGGCGGCTCGAAGCCATCCATATCGCGGCCGAAGCCTTCGGGTTGCCGGAGGCAGGGGGCAGGGCGGTGCTGAACCGTTTCGACCTCACCACCGCCGGCTTCCCCGAGAAGGCCGTTAACCGCGGCTATACGCTGCGTACCCCCGGCAGCGTCACCTGGAACGCCGAAGGGCACACCGAAGTGGACCTCGTCTTCGATCGGGCGGCGACACTGCGGGGGTGGATCGACCGCAGCGGTGCGGACCTGCGCCTCCGTCTCGAGCAGCTCGGGGTGATCGCCTCCGGATACGGCAGTGCCGCCGTCGACGCCGATATCGCCTACGTGAAGGGCCCGGGAGGGGCGAAACTGGAGGGGAACATGGCGGTGAAGGACGCCAAGATCACCTACCGCCCCACGGAGCTGGCGATCGACCAGGATCCCGATATCGTCATCGTCACCCACGAAGCGGACGAGGCGGTCGCGGAAGAGAACGCTTTCACGGCGCTGGCCATGGACCTGAACATGACGAACCGCAACCCCGTCTGGTACAAGACGCAGGAAGCGGACATCCAGCTAGACACCGATATCCGGGTCGTGAAAGATCCGGGCGGACCGGTGCGGCTAATGGGGCGTGCCGCGACGCTCAAGGGGGTCTACAGCCTCGAGGGGAAGGAGTTTCTCCTCGAGAAGGCGGAGATCCGTTTCCGCGGGCAGGATCCGGTCGACCCGCTGCTGAACCTGAGGCTGCGCCACGAAGTCGACGAGGTGAAGATCTACATCCGCATCACCGGGACGGCGGGGGACCCGAAGATCGCCTTCAGCTCCTCGCCGATGATGTCGCAGGGCGATATCCTCGCCTACCTGATGTTCGGCGTCGGAATGGATCAGCTCAAAGGAACGGACGGGGAGCAGCGGGACTATTCGCGCAAAGCCGCGGCCTTCTTCGCCGGGGCGGTGTCGAAGGATATCCTGAACTCCATAGGGATTCCCGTGGACCGCTTCGAGGTCACCGACGAAGGGAGCGGCGGTTTCGGTTTCGACCTGCGCAAGAAGCTGACGCGGGATTTCGCCGTCGGCTTCAAACGCAAGGACGGTGACGAGCGCACCGTCGTCGAATACGACCTGAGCCCGGGCCTGGGCGTCCAGATCGAAAACGGCCGTAAAAGCAACTCCGTGGACCTCTTCTACCGCCGCTCCTTCGAGTGAATATCTGGTACACTTCCAGGATCACGCAAGGAGGAAAAGCGATGAGCGAACGTTTCGACAAGGCAGCCAAGGATTGGGACAAGAGCGACAAGCGGCGCCAACTCTCGGAGAATATCGGCAACGCGATCCTGGAGAACGTGCAGTTCGAACCGCGGATGCGGGTGATGGATTTCGGCGCGGGGACGGGGTTGCTCAGCGGCCATATCGCTCCGAAGGTGGCGACGATCGCCGCGGTGGACATCTCCCAGGGGATGCTCGACGAACTCGGCGCGAAAAAAGAGCTGCAGCACAAGGTGCTCACCTACTGCCGCAACATTCTCCACGACCCGCTGGAGGAGGAGTTCGATGGGATCGTCAGCGCGATGGCGCTGCACCACGTCGAGGATACCGACGAGATTCTGAAGGTCTTTTACGACCATCTCAAACCCGGCGGCTTCGTCGCCCTGGCGGACCTCGACAAAGAGGACGGCACCTTCCACAGCCACGGCAACGAAGGGGTCTACCACTTCGGGTTCGACCGGGAACGTTTCCGGGCGAAACTGGAGGCGGCGGGCTTCACCTCTGTGCGCTTTACCACGGCCCATACCTTCGTCAAGGAGGGGGGACGTACCTACCCCGTTTTCCTGGCGACGGCGTCAAAATAGTTGCAAACAGGGCACACTTCCAAGACTCAACTTCGGACGATTCGGAACATTCCGGCACAATGGGAGAACGTCCGAAAGGCAGAGAAAAGGGCGGAAAGTTCCCGAACCCTTCACGCACTTCTGGCATAATGGTCCTATGCAGATCCAAAAAAGCGCCAAAATCATGATCTCCCTCCTTGCCACGATCGTTGCCGTTTACCTGCTCTTCTGTATCCTCCTCTATGCCGTGCAGCGCCACCTGATCTTCTTCCCGACCCCCGAGGTCGACATGCCGAACATGCCCTACATTGTCCTCGACACCGGGGCGGTGCGGGTCAAGG
>QKCD01000037.1 GCA_003245815.1 Sulfuricurvum sp. | reverse complement strand
CCGACCCTCTATTTTCTCCGCTCTTCCGAACAGAAGATCGCCACCGACATGCTGCATTACGCCCTGCGTCTCGACGCAGCGGGCAGAAGCCTCGACGACGTTCCCGAAATGCGCGTCTTCGACCGTTACTACGGCCTGACGCACCGCGATCTCGGCCTCTACGCCCTGAGCGACCACCAGCTCGCCGGGGGGGCATGGATCCGCCTTCTCAGGGAAGAGGATCACGCCCCCGGTTTCATCGATGCACAGACGCCGGTGCTGGTCATCGGGGTGAAGCCGGAGTTCCGGGGCGAGGGGATCGGTTCGGCGATGCTTGAACAGCTTCTGCTCGAAGCGGGGGCGCTCTACGACCGGGTCAGCGTCGCCGTCGCCGCCGGCTCCGAGACGATGCGTTTCTTCGAACGGTTCGGCTTCACCGGCGTGGAGGGCTCGGAGGGGCGCAGCCCGGTGGACGGTTCCGAGACCCTGACGATGGTCCGGGGCCTCGAACGCGCCGAAGTCACACGCCCCACCGACGGGTACGATCCGACACGCTGGATGGATTGAGGGACTCTCTAAGCACAAAAACGGTGATATTTAGTTTTTAAAGGGTTCTTTATTTTCGCGGCTTTATAATGGAGCATCCCAAGTCAAGGAGTTGCGATGTTTCCCGTACGATATGACCCGTTCCGCGAGCTGCGCGAACTGGAGAAGCAGTTCTATCCCCGTTTTGGTTCGCTACAGAGGGAGGAGGACAACCTCCATGCCTTCAGACCCGCCGTCAACACCCGCGAGGGCGAATACGCCTACCATATCGAAGTGGACCTTCCCGGCGTCGGCAAGGAGGACATCAAGGTCGACGTCTCCGAGCGGACGCTGACCATCTCCGGTGAGCGCCGTACGAAGAACGAGGTGAACGAGAAGGAGTACTACCGCTGCGAGAGCTCCTACGGCAAGTTCCAGCGCAGCTTCACCCTGCCCGACAACGTCGACACGGAGAACGTGACCGCCTCGTGCGAGGACGGGGTACTGGAGGTTGTCGTGCCCAAGGCGCAGAAAAAAGAGGACGCCAAAAAGATCGAGGTCAAATAGCACCCTGCACCGATGCGACGTCCCGGGACGGGGCCTCGCTTCCCCCCTTTTGCTTTCCGCTACCCCAGTTGATCAGCGAAACGTGACATTTTTGTAGCGGTCGTAGATCCATTCGGCGACGGCCTGCCGCTCCGCATCGCTGAGTTTCCCTTTGAGGGAGGGCATGACGTCGAAGCGCTCCAGCGCCATGGGGCGGCACATGGTCTTGTAGAGTTCGGGATTCTCGATGTAGTCTTTGATAAAGAGGATGACGAGGTGGCGGTGGACATCCTCGTCGTCATCGGCGATGATGATGTTCTCTTTCAGGCGGTTGGAGACTTCGACCATCGGCGGTGCCTTGAGGGTTTTGAACCGGGCGACAGCCGTCGCTTTGTCCATCAGTTCGATGTGGCAGGCGGCACAGTGGCGCGTGTAGACGTCGTAGCCGTCGGCGGCGCAGAGGGAAGCGGCCGCCAGGAACAGCAGGGCAGGGAGGCGCATGGTACTCCTTTGGCAAAAAGGGTAGTGTAGCGCATCCCGGGCTCTCTTCGGTTGATATGTATCAAGCCTGTGAGGCCCCTTCGAGTTCGCAGACCAGCTTCCAGGTCTTGAGGATGGAGTCGGGGTTGAGGGAGATGGAGGTGATGCCGCTGCGAACGAGGAATTCGCTGATCTCGGGGTAGTCCGAGGGGGCCTGGCCGCAGATCCCGATGTATTTGCCGGCCTCGTGGCAGGCGTCGATGGCCATCTTCAGCATCCGCTTGACCGCCTCGTTGCGCTCGTCGAAGACATGGGCGATCAGGTCGCTGCCGCGGTCGACCCCGAGGGTGAGCTGGGTGAGGTCGTTCGAACCGATGCTGTAGCCGTCGAAGATCTTCAGGAACTCGTCGGCGAGGATGACGTTGGCGGGGATCTCGCACATGGCGTAGATCTGCAGGCCGTTGACCCCCTGCTGCAACCCGGCGGAGGCCATGATCTCGACGACGTTGCGCGCCTCCTTCGGGGTGCGGACGAAGGGGAGCATGACGATAAGGTTCGTCAGCCCCATATCGTCGCGTACCCGTTTCAGGGCTTCGCACTCCCATTCGAAGGCTTCCCGGTACCCCTCCGAATAGTAGCGGCTTGCCCCGCGGTAGCCGATCATCGGGTTCTCCTCGTCGGGTTCGTAGCGCGCACCCCCGAGCATATGCTTGTACTCGTTGGATTTGAAGTCGGAGGTGCGCACGATGACCGGTTTGGGGTAGAAGGCGGCCGCGATCATCGCGATCCCTTCGGAGAGTCTGCCGACAAAAAAGCTTTTGGGGTCCGCGTAGCCCGCCAGAAGGGCCTCGATGGCGGCACGGTCGTCGACGTCGTTGCCTTTCTGGAGGTCCAGCAGGGCGTTGGGGTGGGCCTTGATGGCGTTGTTGATGATGAACTCCATCCGGGCGAGGCCGACGCCGTGGTTGGGCAGCCGGGAGAGGGCGAAAGCTTTGGAAGGGTCGCCGACATTCATATAGAGGCGGGTCCTGGGTTCGGGCAGGTCGCCGAGCTCGAGGTGCTCCACCGTGTGTTCGAGCAGCCCCTCGTAGACATAGCCCGTCGCCCCTTCGGCACAGCTGATCGTCACCTCCTGGGCGTCGGCGAGCAGATCCGTCGCGTTGGAGGTCCCGACGATGGCCGGGACGCCGATCTCCCGGGCGACGATGGCGGCATGACAGGTGCGGCCGCCGCGGTTGGTGACGACCCCGGCGGCTTTTTTCATGACCGGTTCCCAGTCGGGGTCGGTATTGTCGGTAACGAGGATGCCGCCGGCGTTGAAATCGGCGAACTCCGAAGCGTTGCGGATTCGTTTGACCCGGCCCGAGGCGATCTTTTCGCCGACGGCGGTACCGCTGAGCAGCGTATGCTTCTCCTGTCCTGGGGCCAGTTTGTGGGTCTCCAGGGCGGTTGTGCGTTCGCGGAGCTTTTTGCTGTGGACGGTCTCCGGACGGGCCTGAACGATATAGAGACGGCCGTCTTCGCCATCTTTGGCCCACTCGATGTCCATCGGCGTGTAGCGGCCGTAGCGTTCGCTGTAGTGCGATTCGATGGCGACGCCGTACTGCGCCAGGGTCATCGCCTCCGCGTCGGTAATGCAGTAGCGCTGCTGGCGTTCGATGGGGGTGGTGGTGTTGGCGGTGCCGGAGGGGTCGCTGTCGTCGTAGACCATGGTGAGGAGTTTCGACCCCAGAGAACGTTTCAAGATGGTACAAAAGCCCGCCTCGAGCGTCGGTTTGAAGAGGGTGAACTCGTCGGGGTTCGTCCTGCCGCCGACGATGTTCTCCCCCAGACCCCAGATGGCATTGATCACGACGAGCCGCTGCGAGCCGCTGTCGGGATCGATCGTAAACATGACGCCGCTGGCGGCCTTGTCGCTGCGCACCATCTTCTGGATGCCGGCGCAGAGGGCGATCTTCGTATGATCAAAGCCGTGGCTGTGGCGGTAGCTGATGGCACGGTCGGTAAAGAGCGAGGCGTAGCAGCGCTTGACATGCTCAATAACCTCCTCGGCGCCGCTGACATTGAGAAAAGTCTCCTGCTGGCCCGCGAAACTGGCGTCGGGGAGATCCTCGGCCGTGGCGGACGAGCGGACGGCAACATCGAGGGTGTCGTCGCCGTAGAAGCGGCAGAGACGTTCATAGGCCTCCCGGATCTCGTCGGCGAGTACTTCGGGGATATCGGAGAGCAAAATAGCGTGGCGTATCCGTTCCCCGGCGGCGGAGAGCTGGATCATGTTGGTCGGGTCGAGGCTCTCCGTCACTTCGGCAATAAGGCCGTCGAGTCCGGCGTCTTGCATAAAACGGCGGTAGGCTTCGCTCGTCGTGGCGAAGCCGAAGGGAACGTTGACCCCCTGCGCGGAGAGGGTGCGGTACATCTCGCCGAGGCTGGCGTTTTTGCCGCCGATCAGTGCCACGTCGTCATTGGTGATCTCGTCGAAGAACCGGATATAGTGCCATGCCATTCGAAGCTCCTTGCTCCCTCGGGAGTGTTATGGTTATATCATAACGCATAATCCCCCCTGTTGTGACAACGGCACCGCTATTTGCGTCGCGGGCAGCGCATTGGAGAAGGCAGGAGGGGAGGCTTGGGGTGAACTACGACATTTTTGTCGTAGTTGTCGCATTTGAGTATGAAAATTGCATATCCGGCCGATTTTTTCGGGAATGCCTTATGTATCAGTAGGGGTATCAACAGCGCTGCGGGCCCGACCTGCAGCGGCCTGCAAGAAGGAGATACCATGTTTGAGTACGACATTATCGAGGCCGAGGATTTTTCGTTCAACCACTTCCTCCATCACTTTGATGAGTTTGATTGCGACCATCCCAATTTCAATGACGAGTTCGGATGCATGGAGATGATGGCGGAGTGTATCGAAGAGATTGAATGGAAAGATTAACATGCCGGTTGGTGGGGCCCCATACAGGAGCACCGCGGTCAGAAGCGGTGTATAGGGGAGAGCCCCGGATCCTTTTTGCAGTGGGCGTTGCGCGGCGCCTACTGCAAAAAAGAGCACCGGAATCGAGACGCTCCCGAAAGGCTACCCCAGCAGGCTGAAATCGGCGATGGAGTCCATGACTGCGTCGGGTACGATGCCGCGGACGAGGTCGTCGGGGGTGAACTTCCCGGTGCGGACGAGGGCCGCTTTGAGTCCGGCCTCCTGGGCACCGAGGATGTCGCTTTCGATGTCGTCCCCGATCATCAGGCTCTCTTCGGGTTTGACACCCATGGAGGCGCAGGCCAGGTGATAGAAGTCCAAGCTCGGTTTGCCGACGATCCGAGCCCGGGTGTTGCAGGCGTACTCCAGGGCGGCGACAAACCCCCCGGCATCCATGCTGAGCTCCCCGTCGGCATCCTTGAAATAGCGGTTTTTTGCGGCGGCAAGCAGTTCGCCGCCCTGCATCAGTACACGGAAGGCGCGGTTGAGATGGTCGTAACTGAAGTTTTCCTGGGCGTCGCCGACGACGACGTAGCGGCAGGGCTCTTTCGGAAGGTCCTGAAAGTAGGCGGCGGCATTGTCCGTCAGCAGATAGCAGGCACCGGAACCTTCGCGTTCGAGAAAGAGTCGGGTCACGTCGAGTGCCGTGATCACTTCTGAAGGGTGAATGTCGAACCCCATATGGCGAAGCTTTGCCACGACCTCCGCCCCGGTCATCTGGGTCGTGTTGGTGACGAAACGTACGGGGTAGCGGTTCTTGATGCTCGCAACGGCCTTAAGGGCACCGTCGATGGGTGTATCGCCTACGTAGAGTACACCGCCGATATCGCACAGGATGCCTTTGATGGGAGCTGCACGCATAGATTCTCCTTTGGATTGAATCCCGTAGGAGCATTGTATCCAATACCGTTATGTATGGTGAATTGTGATTGATTAAAGATCAGGCAGTCGGAATAATTATAGTGCAGCAGATACGTGTTGCAAAAGAGCGACTGTTCAATTTAACGCGATTAGAAGGGAGAAAATAAAGGGAGAAAAATGTGCGCAGGAAAACCTGCGCACGCTGCTATTAGAGCAGGCTACCTACGATTGCAGGCAGGGAAGTAGATACAGCTGCACCCGCGCTCAGGTCGAGGAGTGAACCGAGTTGAAGGTTCAGTGCGATCGGCTGTGCTGCGCCAACAACGGCACCAGCAACACCAACCAGAGTACCGAGGTCAAGCAGGCTTGTCAGACCGACAACCTGACCGACAAGCGGAATAGAACCGAGGAGACCGTCAACGGTGCCCAGAACGCCGCCAAGAAGACCACCGGCAAGGCTGCCTACGAGCGGACCAACAATCGGAAGTGCACCGACAAGACCCAGAACCGGAGTCAGAACTTCAAGAAGTTGACCTTCCGTTTGAGCCATTTCTACGCTGCTCATTGCAACAACATTTACATCAGTTTGTCCGAAGAGGAATGCCGCATCAGCGCTGTTGACATCCGCTGCGCTCAGACTAGTGACGAGACCCGCTACCGCTACACTCATAAGTACTTTTTTCATGTGATAAACTCCTTTGAAATCGTTACGGCCTGTTGAACCATAAGTACCACTATAGGCTCCTTATTATTAAAGAAAGTTTAATCAATGGTAAATGCGCGTAATTTTTAAGAAAATGTGATTCTCATGGGGGGGTTTGATGGGGATAATTACAATTTTATCACAATTTTACGCTTGCTTCAGCTAGGGTAAAAAATCTCGATTATAGGATCGATTCAGAAAAAGCAATTGAGTGGGGTGTAGACATACCGCAATT
>QKCD01000073.1 GCA_003245815.1 Sulfuricurvum sp. | reverse complement strand
CAGCGGCTGGGTCCGCAGGATGCCGCCGACGACGCCCGGGTTGTGGCAGCTGACGCAGGCCAGCCCCCGTCCGCCCCGCTTCGTCTCGAAGACCTCCTTGCCGAGGGCATAGGCATGCTTCATCGGGTCGTTCGCCGCAATGTCGATCGTGATCTTCTCGCCGTTGGCGAGGGATTTCGCGTAGGCCGACATCGCGAACATCTCCTTGCTCTTCAGCTTGAAGGGGGTGCGGCCCTTCTCGGCCATCAGCCCCTGCAGCACCTGGTCGAGCCCGACGACCCGGCCGAACTTCTCGATATAGCGCGGGAAACCCGCGATATAGGCCGGAAGCTCCTCCTCACTGAGACCGAGGAAGGCGGCCACTCCGGCCTCCCCACCGCACTGCTCCTCGAGCATGCCGCTCCCCTCTTCGAGGTCGATCTCCGCCGGATTCGCCTCAAGCATCTCCTCGTACATCGCGCGGTCGGCGTCACTCATGGCGAACTGCTCGCCGCCGAATGCCAGGAGTGCCGCCGCCGTCAATAGCGTTAACGTCTTCTTCATCGATTATCCTTTGGGCGTGATCGCCTTGCTCTGCTCGTTCACCTCGCCCTTGTTGTCCTTAAAGACGACCTTCAGCTCCCCTTCGCCGGGGACCTTGAAGTTGATGGTAAAGAGCGGGTTCGTCGAGAGCGACTCCCAGATGACCATCTTCGTGACGAGCTGGTCGTTGAAGAGGAACTTCACCTCAGTGATGTACTCCGCCGGAATGAGCTGACCGGTTTTCTTATCCTTGCGCATCCCCGTTTCCATCGGGTGCATCACCATGAAGTCCACTTTGACGATATCGCCGACTTTGTAATTCTTCGGTTTGATCTTGATCAGTGATTTTCTTTTTCCCATAATATTTACCTCTGTTTTCTACACGCACCGGGCGCAAAGCCCCCGCTGCTACGCTGGCCGCTGTGGCACTGAAGCCTGCCCCTTCCGGGGCAGAGTGTTCGAACTGACATTCCTTCTGTTGCGTATCAGCCGCAGCCGCCGATGGTGACCTTGACGTTCTGGGAAGCGCTGAGGAAACTGCCGTCGCTCATCTCCGCGATGACGACGACCTCCTGCGTACCGCCGAGCTTGATCCGCGTGCCGAAGTGGGCCTTGCCGTTCATCGGGGTAAGGAAGATGTTGGCGCAGCGGGCGTTAGAGTTCTTCGTCGCGAGGATATGGATCGCCTTGACGTAATCGTTTTCCGTCATCGGGCTCTCGACGGTTACCTTGATCGGTACGACCGCGCCGTTCTCCGCGATCTCCGGTGCCTTAAACTCCACCTTCGGCGACGGGGTGAGCGGTTTGTCGCCGGTGATCGCCTGGAGCGCCGTTTCGTAGCTCATCGCGTTCGGGCCGGCAGGCTGTTTTTTCGCCTCGGCCGCGAATACCGTTGCCGGAACTACCGCCGATGCCGCCAGTGCCGCACCGAACCCTTTGATAAATGCTCTTCTTTGCATGGTTCTATCTCCTTCGTTATTTCTTTGATACGATGTAGGATGTGATTTCACAGATCTCTTTTTCCGTAAAGAGGCCCGTCGTCAGGTTGATGGTCATCACCGTCTCGGGATTGTCGACACGGGCATCGGCGATCTTCTGAAAGACCCACGCCGGCGTCCGCGCCCCCGAATCGACGAAGTACTCCCGGTAGTGGGAGAGATCGGGACCGATGTCCCCGCCCCCCTGGGCATCCTCGATGTTGTGGCAGGCGACGCAGTTGCCGAACTGTTTCGGCGGAATCTCGTCTCCGGGAAGGTAGGTCTTGCCCTCCTTCATCTGCGTTTTGGCGAGTCCCTTGGGCAGATCCCCTTTTACCTTGCTTCCATTCAGGTTATGGAAGATGAACTTGCCCCGCGCGATCGCATCGGGGTCCGTCGTGATGCACCCTTCGGGCATCGTGTAGGTCTTTGCCGGACCGAGCAGATCCTTGGCGATGATCTGCTTCGCGTCAGGCGTTTCGATCGCGCTGCGCAGATCGACGGCCGAAGCCGTCACTGCCACAGCACCGACCGTCACGGCCAGGGTCAGCAACCTTCTCATTGGCACTCCTTCTCAATTGTTTCGGAGCATGGTAACCGGGTTGCGTAAAAATAGTGTAAAAATAGATTTTTTTATACGAAAGGTAAAAAAATCCGGGCTCAGGCGCCCCGGCTTTCGATGATCATGGCGTGAGGGAAGGTGTAGGTGAAGCAGCTCCCTCTCCCCAGTTCGGAGGTGATCTCCAGGTCGATGCCGGCATCGTCGGCGATCTTCTTGACGATGTTGAGCCCGATACCGAATCCCCCCTTCTCCCCCTCTTCGCGGTAATAGCGTTCGAAGATGCGCTCGGTGTCGGCGATGCCGACCCCCTCGTCCTCGAAGCTCAGGGCGCATCCCCGTTCCGATCCCGCCAGCCGCACGGCGATTGCCGTGTTCTCGTGGGAGTACTTGATGGCGTTGGAGAGGTTGTTATCGACGATGCGCTGCAGCTGGACCGGGTTGAAACGGATCGTCGTATCACAGCGGATATCCGAGGTGATCGTGATCTTCTTCATCGCGGCGACCTCCGTGAAGTAGTCGATCCGTTCCTGAACATAGGCACGGAGGTTGATCGGCCCGTAGACGAAGTTCCCCTTCTCGTTCTTGATCAGGTAGTCCATGTCGTAGTAGATGTTCGAGAGGCTCTTCGCCGCCGCCTTGATCCGCGTAAGGTACTTGTTCTCGGGGTTTTTACGGTTATAGAGGTCGATGTTGACGTTGATGATGCTCAGGGGCGTATTGATCTCGTGCATCGAATCCTTGATGAAGTTGTCGAGCTTGCGGTTGACCCGCTTGAACGGCAGGGCGAAACGGTCGAGGAAAAAGAGCGAGAGCAGAAAGACGAGGATGACGACGGAGAGAAGGATCGTCGCCACCTTCTCGTAGACGGGGACATAGGAGAGCTCGTTGCCGACGATCAGGTAGCTGGCGTCGAAATAGCGGTGCTCGGGCAGCGCCGCGATATAGTAGGTGTACGTCCCCTCCCCGTGGTAGCCGGGAGTGAAGTTCTCGATGGGGGTGTCGACCAGCGTAAAAAGCGGTTTGAAATGGCGGTCGTAAAGGCCCGCCTGGTAGAGCTGGAAGCGGGGGAAACGGAAGGTGGGCTCCTTGCGGGCCCCGAACTCCTCCATCGCCTGCACGATCATCTCCGCGTGGCGCTTGAGGGCCAGTTCATTCTGGACCTCGTGGACGCTCTTCATGTAGACGGTATAGACGTAGAGCGGCGCCAGCAGGATCAGCGCCACCAGCGTCGTATAGATAAAGGCGTTTTTGAGGGCGTAGCGGGCGTCGTTCACCCCTTATCCTTTCACCGGGATGATGTAGCCGATGCCGCGGCGGTTCTGGATGAACTCCACCGGCACCTTCTTGCGCAGGTTGTTGATCTGGACCCGGATGTTGGCGGGGTCGACGTACTCCCCCCAGATCTCCTCCTGGAACATCTCCGCGGAGACGACCTGGTTCTTATACTTGAGCAGGACCCCCAAAATCTCCTTCTCGGTTTTGCTCAGGGCAACCGTCTCGCCGTTGTAGGTGAGACTAAAGTGGGTCGTATCGTATTCCAGCCCCTCCGCGAGGGTCACCGTCGTCCTGTTCTCGTGGTAAAAGCTCTTGATCACCTGCTCCATACGCAGCTGCAGCTCCATCAGGTCGAAGGGCTTGCGGATGTAGTCGCAGCAGCCCGCCTCGTAACCGCTCTTAAGGTCGTTCATCGTCGTCATGGAGGTGAGGAAGATCGCCGGGATCTTGATCCCGTCGCCGCGCAGCTCCTGCAGAAGTTCGAAGCCGTTGCGGCCGGGGACGTTGACGTCGAGCAGCAGGATGTCATAGGAGGTCGCGTAAACGGCGTCGTAGGCCTCCTCGCTCCCCGCAAATCCGTCGACGTCGTAGCCGATCTCCGTCAGGAACTCCTCGATGCTGATCCGCAGAGCGTATTCGTCTTCGAGCAGCAGTACTCTCATCGTATCTCTCCTTTGATTTCGCGGGATACATTGTAGTTGAGGATCATCCCGATCAGCTCCTCCTTGGAGTACTCCCCGAGCCGTTCGCGGGCCTCCTCGACGAAGGCGTCGCGCTCCTCTGGGGGGACCATGTCCTTCAGGTAGAGCAGCGACTTGTCGTAGCGGCTCTTGTAGCCCGATTCGCTGTCGTACTGCCGCTTGCTGATCTCGTAGAGCTCCGCCCGGGTGAAGTTGATCATAAAGGAGAGCTCCTCCTCCCTCGAGGCGAAATGCTGCAGCCGCGCTTCGGGCAGCACCATCACGAAGGCCCCGATGATCTCCCCCGAACCGTTGATCATCGGCTCGTAAAAGAAGTACTTGTGGTCCGCCTGCGCGACGCCCTGCTGGCGCAGCTTCACCATGTCGATCGCCTCGAGGTCTCCAAGGTGCGCCGTGTTGTAGTGGCGGTTGGCGACGACGTAGCCCTTGCCGACGAAGGGGTTGTTCTGCATCAGCAGGGCGATGTTGTAAAAGCGCTCGTCCATCAGGATGTAGAGCTCCACCCCCATCTTGCGGAAGTAGTCCGTCGTATTCTCGAAAAACTGCAGCACCTCCACGAAACCGAGAAGCTCCGGACCCTTGCGGATCGGGACCGTCGCCTTAATCCCGAGGCGACGCCCCACCTCGATGGCGGAGCGGGGCTTCTTGTTCTGCTGGAAGTAGCGCAGGTCGGGGCGGTATTCGTCGATCGGCATCCCGGCGAAGGTGTTGTCCCAGCTCCGGGCAAAGATCAGAAAGTCGTCGGTGATCACCTGGGTGCGGATCAGCGTATTGGTGTACTCCTTGATGGAGCGCATCAGCTCCGAGAGGATCAGGTACCCCTTCTCCTCGTCGTCATTCTCCATCGCGTCGATGAGGGCCTCGTTCTTGGAGAGGACCAGGGCGTACCGCAGGGCACTCTCCTTCTCCTTGTCCAGTTCCGACCGCAGAATCACCGCCAGCTGGTCGCTGATCCGCTTGACGGAGAGGGCGTCGGTCTGCTGCTTGAACTGCACGATCAACACGAGCAGTACGACCACGACGACGAGGAAGGCCGCCAGCAGCGCCCGGTTGCGCCCGCTCATCGCTTCCCTCCGCCCAGCGTGCGGTGGTTCATCTTGTAGACATAGGCGAGCACCTCCGCCACCGCGGCGAAGAGGGTTTCGGGGATGGGGCGGTCGATCTCCACCTCCCGGTAGAGCGAACGGGCCAGCGGAGGGTTCTCAACGATATGAACCCGGTGCTCCCGGGCGATCTTCTTGATCTGCAGGGCGAGCTGGTCCTTCCCCTTGGCAACGACCACCGGGGCCGCGTGCTTCTTCTCGTCGTAGCGGATCGCCACGGCGTAGTGGGTCGGGTTGGTGATGACGACGTCCGCCTCGGGGACCGCGGCCATCATCCGCTTGCGCGACGCCTGCATCTGGATCTGGCGGATCTTCGCTTTGATATGGGGGTCACCCTCCATGTTCTTGTGCTCGTCCTTGATCTCCTGTTTGCTCATTTTCAGCTTGTCGAAGTACTGTTTGCGGATGATCATCAGGTCAAACACCGCGAAGACGAAGAGGATCGTCAGCATCACCAGGGCCATGACGATCGCCTTGTCCCGCATCCAGGCCATCTGGTCGCCGAAGCCGAAGAGTGCGACGGTGGGCAGCTCTTCGATGAACATCAGGAAGAAGATGAAGCCCACCCCCATCGCCGTCAGCGACTTGAGGGTGATCTTTGCCCCCTCGATCAGCTTCTTCAGGGAGACGAGGTTGGCGAACCCCTTGATGGGGTCGATCTTCTTGAGGTCGGGGACGAGGGGTTGGGTCGTAAAGAGAAAGCCGAACTGGGCCACGTTGCCGATCACCCCCGCCACGGCGACAATCAGCGAGAGGGGGAGTGTCATAATGAGGAACTCGCGCATCGTCACCAGCATCAGGTCAAAGAGCGCTTCGCGCTCTAGGGGGACGCCGATCAGCGTCAGGTAGTAGCGTACCAGGGCGTCCATCCGCTCCGCGATAAAGCCGAAGAGGAGCAGGAAGGCGAGGATCGCCACGAAGAGCGTCGCGATCCCTGCCATATCCTGGCTCTTGGGAACGTTCCCCTCCTTGCGGGCATCCTCGATCTTCTTGGCGGTAGGTTCTTCCGTCTTCTCGAGATCGTCAGCCATTTAAGACCTCCGCTCCCGGGAGACGGGTTACCGGTGATGGATGATTGGAAATTGGAAATCCCGGGCTCCAACATCCGACTACCATCTACCGACCACCCTTAGTCAATCCATTTTCATTGAAAGGTCGATCCAGTTCGCCTGGTGGATGAGACTGCCGGAGCTGATGGCGTCGACGCCGGTCTGTGCATAGCGTTCGATCGTATCCAGGGAGATGTTGCCGCTCGCTTCGAGCAGGACGGCAGGGTGGTATTCGCGCTTGTAGGCGACCACCTCTGCAAGCTGTTCGGGGGTCATGTTGTCGCACATGACGATGTCCGCTCCCGCCGCCATGAACTGCTGCGCCTGCTCAAACGTCTCCGCCTCAATCTCGATCTTCGCCGTGAAGGGGATCTGTTTTCTCGCCTCGGCCATGAAGGCACCCAGATCGCCGATCGTCCTGAGGTGGGTATCCTTGAGCATCAGCGAATCGTCGAGCCCGAGACGGTGGTTGACCGCACCTCCCTGGCGGGTGGCGTACTTCTCGAAAACCCGCAGCATCGGGCGGGTCTTGCGGGTGTCGAGCAGCTTCGTACCGTAGGGGGCGACAATATCGGCGAACTTACGGGTCAGGGTCGCGATGGAACTGGCGTGCAGCACCATGTTCAGCACCGTCCGCTCGCACCGCAGCAGGGTGTGGGAACTGCCGCTGAGGCGGGCGATGACCTCGCCCGTTTTGAACCGTTCGCCGTCGCGGCGCTCCCAGGCGATCTCGAACCCCTCGATCGCCGCCAGCGTGTCCGCGTAGAGCCGCCCCGCAAGCACCCCGTCGCTCTTGGCGACGATGCGCGCCGATGCCGGGGCCGCCGGCAGAACCAGGGCGTAGAGGTCGCCCCGGCCGACATCCTCGGCCAGTACGGCCCTGACGAATGCCTCAATCATAGGGCCAGCATCCGGTCGAGGGCGACTTTGGCCCATTTGCGAGTCTCTTCGTCGACGAAGATCTCATTGATCGGCTCGCCGTCCTCGATGGACTTCAGCGTCAGGTAGAGATCCTCCAGGGTCGTTTCGTTCATGGTCGGACACTCCGGCTTCGTCGAAGAGAGGACATAGGTGTTCTTCGGACGGAGGCGGTTGACGAGGTTAAACTCCGTGCCCACGGCGACCTTCTGATCCTCCGGAAGCTCCGTGATGTAGCGGATCAGCTGCGACGTCGAACCGACGAAGTCCGCCTGCTCGCAGATGGCCGGGTCGCACTCGGGGTGGACGGCGATCTTGATGCCGGGGTATTTGCGGCGGTAGAAGGCGATATCCTCCACGCTGAAGAGCTGGTGCACCGAGCAGAAGCCGTCGTAGCAGAGGATGTCCGCGTCGGCCAGATTCTCATCCTGCCCGATCACCGCCGACTTGAGTCCCATCATCCGGGCGACGTTCTGCCCGAGGCAGCGGTCGGGGACGAAAAGGATCTTTTTCCCCTCTTTAAGCGCCTTTTCAATGATCATCTTCGCATTGGAGCTGGTACAGACCATGCCCCCCATCTGCCCGACCTTCGCCTTAACGTCGGCGTTGGAGTTGATGTAGGTGATCGGCAGGATATTCTCCTTCGGGATCCCCGCCTTCTCCATCGCCGCCACCGACTCGTCGAAGTAGAGCGAATCGATCATCCGCGCCATGGCGCAGCAGGCGACCTTCGGCATGACGACCCGTTTCTCGGGGCTGAGAATCTTGACGCTCTGCCCCATAAAGCCGACGCCGCAGAAGACGACGAACTCCGCATCGTCCTCCATCGTCTTCTTCGCCAGTTCCAGGGAATCGCCGGTGATATCCCCCATCTCGAAGACTTCGTCGCGCTGGTAGAAGTGGGCGACGACCGTCACGCTCAGACGGCTTTTCAGTTCCTTGATTTTCTCTTTTAACTCTTCGGTTGTGTAGTGCAAACACAACTCCTTTGCAAAATTTCGGCGCGCATCAAAATCCTGCCGGACGGCGCGCACTATCATTGAATTATTGGCATGCATTATAGCGCACTTTGCCCCGCCGGGGGCCAGGGCGCCGCACGCAACGGCCTGTGATGGCAGGAAGTGTAGCGAAGCCACCCACAAGGCCTCCTAACCTCCGCAGCGTACCGGAAGCGTTTAAGCCTGAAAGGGGAGCCGAAGTCACACCGGGGCAGTACTCCCTGAAGCGAATCGCTCCGCCATCAGGGATTTTTGAGACGCCTTCGAGTAGAATGCGCTCAACGATTTCAACTCCGTCCCCGGGAACGGACCCAAAGGTTTTCAATGGATCTACTCGCCAACATCAATATCCAGTTCTACCTGGCGGCCTACCTGATCGGCGGCATCCCCTTCGGGCTCCTGCTGGCCAAGTTCTTTGCCGGCGTCGACGTCAAGTCGAGCGGTTCGAAAAGCATCGGTGCCACCAACGTATTGCGCGTCGTCAAGGAGCACAACCCCGCCCTCGCCAAGAAACTCGGCGCGGCGACGCTGGCCCTGGATGCCCTCAAGGGGGTCCTCGTCCTCCTCGTCGCCAAGTACGTCGGCGTCAGCGAAGCGACCCAGTGGGCCGTCGCCGTACTGGCCGTCGCCGGCCACTGTTTCAGCCCCTACCTCTGGTTCGAGGGGGGCAAAGGGGTCGCCACGGGCATGGGCGTCATGCTGGTCATGCTGCCGGTGGAGACGGCGATCGCCCTCGCCGTCTGGTTCGGCGCCGCCAAGACGATCCGCATCTCGTCGCTCTCCTCGCTGCTGGGACTGGCCGCCCTGCTTGTCGCCAGCTTCTTCGTCCACCCGGAGATGGCCCACGCCCCCGTCGTGATCATCGCCTTTATTCTCTTCTACAAGCACATTCCCAATATCGTCCGTCTCGTCAAGGGCGAGGAGAAGCGCGTCGTATGACGATCCGCATCGAGGCCCTCACCTTCGACGCCCTCATCGGCATCCTCGACTTCGAGCGCCTCGAACCCCAGCGTGTCCGCATCGATGCCGAGATCGGCTACACCTACCGCGGCGACTACATCGACTACGCGGAGGCGGCAGAGCTGATCAAGACCCTGATCCGCGAGGGGCGTTTCGGCCTCCTCGAGGATGCCCTGGAAGCCCTGAAAAAAGGGATGAAAGCGCGTTTTCCCCTGATCGAGACCCTCACCCTGAGAATCGCCAAACCCGACATCCTTTCCGACTGTACCGTCACCCTTGAAGCCTCCTACAAATTTTAAAGAAAATTGAAATTTTTTTTAAAATAAATTGAAAAAATCTTTAAAATTTTCTAAAACTGTGCTATAATCCCGCCACAAATTTCATACCGAGGAAGGTGAATGCGCATTCTTATTATTGAAGATGAAGTAACCCTGAACAAAACGCTGGCCGAAGGCCTGAAAGAGTTCGGTTACCAAAGCGACGTCGTCGAAACCCTCAAAGACGGCGAGTACTATCTCGATATCCGCAACTACGACCTTATTCTGACCGACTGGATGCTTCCCGACGGCAACAGCATCGACATTATCCCCGACATCAAGGCGAACACGCCCAAGACCGTCATCGTCGTGCTCTCCGCCCGTGACGACAACGAAAGCGAAGTCGAAGCGCTGCGCGCCGGTGCCGACGACTACATCCGCAAACCCTTCGATTTCGACGTCCTTGTCGCCCGCATCGAGGCGCGCCTACGTTTCGGCGGCAGCAACATCATCGAGATCGAGGACCTGACGATCAATCCCGAAGAGGAGAAGATCATCTACAAAGAGCAGGAGATCGAGCTCAAGGGCAAACCCTTCGAGGTCCTCACCCACCTGGCGCGCCACCGCGACCAGATCGTCTCCAAAGAGCAGCTGCTCGACGCTATCTGGGAAGAGCCCGAACTGGTCACGCCGAACGTCATCGAGGTGGCGATCAACCAGATCCGCCAGAAAATGGACAAGCCCCTGGGGATCACGACCATTGAGACCGTACGTCGCCGCGGATACCGCTTTTGCTTTCCAAAAGAAGTATAAGAACCCAGTTCCTTATTCAGCTCATCGTCGCTTCGGCGGCGCTGCTGCTTATCTTCTCCTCCTTTCTCTACCTCTACATCCAGCAATCCATCTATGAAGAGAAGCGGACCGAACTCCAGAAGGTCGCCCAGAACGTCTGTGCCTACGAGTCCCTGCTGGGAAACGAACAGAGCAACGCCGACGCCCTGCTGGGGGTCTCCATCGAAATGATCGGCGCCAAGGATGCGGAGGCGTTCGGTGAGTTCTACGAGTTCCGCGAGGGGAGCCACACCCTGCTGGCCCTGATCCACCCCTTCAAGGAGGGGACGGGGCAGTTCCTGAGGGTCAGCCGGGACATCACCGCGACCAAGCAGCTGCTCGACAAAATCCTCAACTCCATCTTTATCATCAACGCCATCGGCTTTATCGTCATCATCATCTACGCCATCGGCCTCTCGAAGATGCTGGTCTCCCCGGTGATGACCCTCAGCCGCCGTCTGGCCAATATGAACGAGCACCTGATGCGCCCCGTGAAGGTAGACGAGCTCCCCGACGAGTTCACCCCCCTGGGCGAGACCCTGAACCATCTCATCAGCCGCATCCAGACCTTCGTCAAGTACCAGAAGGAGCTCTTTATCGGGGCCGCCCACGAACTGAAGACCCCCCTGGCGGTCATGAAGCTCAAAAACCAGGTCACCCTGATCAAGAAACGTTCCCCCGAGGAGTACATCGAGGCACTCAAGATCACCAACGAGACGATCAACGAGATGAACAAGATCGTCGCGGACATCCTCAATATCGGGCGCCAGGAGGGGGCCCAGCTGGAACTTCCCGTGGAAACGGACGTTGTCGAGATCCTGACGAAAAAGGGCAACGATTTCCTCCTCCTCGCGGAGAGTGAAGGAAAGATTTTCAAGATGGAGCTGCAGCCGCCGATCTTCATCGCAACCCTGCAGGTGAACCTGCTCAACCAGATCGTCCAGAACTTCCTCCAGAACGCCCTCAAGTTCACGCCCAAGGGCAAAGCGGTTACTCTTCGCAGCGGTATGACCCAATCCGGCCTGCTGATCGAGGTGATCGACGAAGGGTGCGGCATCGACGAGACCGTCGACCTTTTCGCCCCTTTCAAGCGCCAGGGGAACAAGAGCGGTGCCGGTCTGGGCCTCTTCCTCGCGAAAAGCGCCGCCGACGCGATGGCCGCCGACATCTCCCTGCGCAACCGCAGCGACGGCCAGGACGGCACCGTCGCCTCGCTGCATCTCAACGCCAAGCTTTACTGTCCCCTCCCCCCGCGCTGAAGCGTGTGATGCGTATCCGTTCACAGACGCTCACGCCGTGGCGGCTTTTTCCTATTTTTTCGCACCACGGCTTCGCACACACTCAGGCCGTTTTCCCCGTGAAACGCCCTGTTTCAGGGCCCTTTTCAGTTTAAAACTAATGCAAGGTTTCTTCTGCTATAAATCGGAACCATTAAAATTTGCTAAGACCAAGGTAACGCTATGCCATTATTGATTAATGACGAATGTATCGCATGCGACGCATGCCGTGAAGAGTGTCCGACGGAAGCTATCGAAGAGGGTGACCCGATCTACTTTATCGAGCCCGACCGCTGTACGGAATGTGTCGGCGTTTACGACGAACCGGCATGTATCGCCGTCTGCCCCGTCGACTGCATCGAGCTGGACAAGGACAATGTCGAAACCATGGCAGAGCTGCTCTTCAAACACAAGCAACTGATGGAAGAAGAGTAATCTTGGCCAAACGCACCGCTATCATCGATATCGGTTCGAACTCCGTGCGGATGGTCATCTTCGAGAAGACCAGCCGTTTTGCCTTTCACCTGCTTCACGAGGTCAAAAGCCGCGTACGCATCAGCGCAGACGCCTACCGTCACGGCGGCAACCTTCAGGAGCCTGCCATCGGGCGTGCCATGGCCGCCCTGCGCGATTTTCTCACCATCGCCGACTCCTACGGCGTCCGCAAGACGCTTTGCGTCGCGACCTCCGCTGTGCGCGAAGCCCCCAACAAAAACCACTTTCTCGGCCGTGTCAAAAAAGAGCTCGGGCTCAACATCAAGGTGATCGACGGGGAGAAAGAGGCCTATCTCGGCGGCATCGCCTGTGCCAACCTGCTCCCCCGGGCCGACGCGGTGACCATCGACATCGGCGGCGGTTCGACCGAATGCGCCTATATCGAAAACGGGGACGTCGTCAAAAGCTACTCCCTCGACCTCGGCACCGTCCGGCTGAAAGAGCTCTTTTTCGACTCCGGCGACATCGCCGGAGCCGTCGCCTATGTCGACCGGGAGCTCCAGCGGCTGCCGCACTGCAGTTGCGTCCATGCCGTCGGTATCGGCGGCACCTTCCGCGCTATTTCGCGCATCCTGCTGAAAAAGAGCGCCCATCCCCTCCAGAAGCTTCACGCCTACCGCTTCGACGCGGCGCCGATGCAGCAGTTCCTCGACAGGATTCTCGAGGCTTCCAACAATACGGCCCTCAAAAAGCTCGGTATCAAACCGGAGCGCTACGATGTCATCCGCCCCGGGGCGCTCATCCTCTCCCGGCTACTCAAGCACATGGAGACGACGATACTGACCGCGAGCGGCGTCGGCGTCCGCGAAGGGGTCTATCTGGCCGACCTGCTGCGCCACAGCCGGCACCGCTTCCCCGAGCACTACAACCCTTCCATGCGCTGCCTGCTCGACCGCTTTGACATCGCCTCCACGCAGTCGCGCCATCTCGCCCAGACCGCCAAGCAGCTCTTCGACCTGCTGCACGGCCATCTGGAGATCCCCGCACACCACCGCCGGGAACTCGGTATCGCCGCAAGGCTCTGCAAAATCGGCACGGCGCTGCACTACTACTCGCATCACCAACACAGCTACTACCTCACCCAGACCGCCCTGGAGTACGGGTACTCCCACGAGACGATCATGCTCGTCTCGACCCTCGTGCGCTTTCAGAAGCGTAAACGCCCCAGCAAAGCGCACCGCGCCGAGTACAGCACCCTGCTTCCCGACGATGGAATCGTCAAAATGCTGAGCTTCCTGCTGGCGCTGGCCGATGCGCTGCTGGCGCACCAGCCCAGAACCGTCGATTTTTCACTGGAGTTTCGGGATGGGGAGCTGCTCATCACGGCAGCGGGGGCACCGCTCTACCTCCCCCGCGAGCAGGCGGAGGCCCTGGAGTTTCCGGACAATCTAACGATCCGTTTTCTCTAAGAGCTTCGGGTACGGGAATCTTCTCCCGCCTAGTAGAGGCCCTGGATCCGATTGAGTTCGTCGAGCGCCTGGCAGATTTCTGCCGTCAGGTTGTTATCTTCCTGGCTAAACTCCGAATCGAGCCGCGCCCACAAAACATCGTAGTTAAAGGTTATCCGTGTCATGTCGACACTAAGCGCCGCCCGTTCCTCTGCACTTTTTTCCGGGAAAAGCACCTTGATATTCGCATCCACTGCTACTGGATAGCGCCCCTGCAGCTCATCCAGGGTTGCATTCCCCTCCGCCAACAGTGACGTGAAAGGGTTGATATTGTGGTAGACCTCCTCGTAGGAGGGAGTTTCCGATGCCGGATCGGCGGCACTGTGCCACGGTGCGCTCAGTACCGGCATCGTCGCGTTTGTATCGAACTGCGGACATGTGATGGGGGCTGTGGAGACGTTGTCTTCATCGTTGCTGTTCGTCACATAGTGCCCGCCCGCCGCGCGGCGTACGCCGCTGACGTTGTCATCGTAAAAAGAGTAGGCACCTTTGTTTTCGTATATGGCGATCGAGCCGCCGGAGAGCGTGACGTTGGCGTCTTTAATCCAGTAGAGCGATGAGACATAGACGTCAAGCGTGACGTCTGATCTCTTTGTGGTCGTATCGCATCCCCCGAGCAGCAAAGATCCCGCCGCTATGGCGGTACCCAGAACATAGAGTCTTCGTTGTTTCATACTTTTCCCTTGCATTAGAAGCGTTGACCGATCGTAAATTCGAAGTGAGTCGTCTGGTCCCCCGTCTGGGCATTGATCGGGTTGGCAAAGATCAGCTGCACCGGTCCCACCGGCGAGAACCACTCAATCGCCGCACCATAACTGGCACGGGTCATCGTCTGGGTTTCTCCCTTTACCGGTGTTCTGTAGAGCCCCATGTGATCGGGGGTATTCCCCTCAATCCAGCCCCAGTCGAGGAATGCCGTCAGACGCATCTTCGCCGAGGGCATCAGCGGGAAACTCAGCTCTGCAGAGTTGGAGAAGGTCTTTGTCCCGCCGACACGGCGGCGCGCACCACCCTCGTCGATGTAGTAGGGAGAGATGGAGTAGGACTCGTAACCGCGCACGCTCCCCAGGCTTCCCATAAAAAAGCGCTCCGCGTAGGGGGCGTAGGTGTCATTGAAGATGTAGTAGAACCGGCCTTTGTAGCGCAGGATCCAGTCCATGTCGATCCACTGCTGCAGCCCGTAGTAGTAGTTGAAGGTCGTCCGGCTCTTGATAAAATCCGCGTCGCCGCCGAGACCGGCGTACTCCAGGCTCTCGCTGGCAGAGATCCCTTCGCGGGGAAGGTAGTAGTCGTCGGTACTGTCATAGGTCAGACTGACCGTCGCCGAACTTTTGGCGTAATCCTCGAAAAAGAGCATCGAATTGGTCAAAATGCCGCTCGTGTTGACGTCGGAGTACTGGTTCGCCGCATAGCCGTAACCGAGGTAGCCCGTCAGGTAGCGCGTAAAGCGGTAGCCGACGCCGGCCCGGAGCCCCTGGCTTGTGACGGTGTAGTCCTGGTATTCGACGTCGGAGTTGTAGAGGGAGAAGTTCCCGCTGAAATCGCTGTCGTTAAGACGGCGGTTGGAGACGTTGAATGAGTAGTTGGAGGTCATCTGGGAGCGTTCCAGGTTGACACCCACATTGACACCGGAGCCCCAGATGTTCATGTCGCTGACCGCAACGCTGAAGAGGACCCCGCCGTAGCTGCCGTAACCGCCCCCGACCTGGATGGTGCCCGTCGGTGCCTCCTTGACCTTGACGATCAGATCCATAGAGTTGGCGTCGATCCGCTTCTCTTCGACGGTCGTGCTCTCAAAGTAGCCGGTCCGCCCGAGGGCGTTGCGCGAATCCTTCAGGTCCGTCAGGTTGTAGAGGTCCCCCGGCCCCAGGTAGAGCTCCCGGCGGATGACCCGGTCGAGGGTATTGGTATTGCCGGAGATGATGACATTGCGGATATGGACCTTCTCACCCGGAAGAATCTTGTAGGCGACATCCACCGTCTTTGCTTCGCTGTTCTTTTTGTAGTCGGGCCGGATGTCGACGTAGGCGTACCCGAGGTCTGCGACGGCGTTTTTAAGCCGGTCCATATCCTCCCGGAAGGTCTGAATGTTGAAGGGCTTGCCCGATTTGAGCTTGACCTGTTGGCGGAGTTTCTCCTCGGTTGTGACTTCCTGCTCCTGGTAGATGTAGATGTTCTCAACCGTGTAGATCTCCCCCTCGGTGATCGCGTAGCTCATCTGGGAGGTGTAGTTGTCGAAGTCGACGCGGACGAAGGGCTTCTCCACTTTTGCATCGAGGTAGCCGTTCTGCATATAGTAGTCACGGACGCGCAGGGGGTCGTATTCGAGCTGCCCGACCTGCATCTTGCCGTCGTTACGGCCGAAGAACCACCCCATGAACTGCGCTTCCTTGTTGATCACCTTGTCGTTGAAATCCGAGGGCTCGAAGACGGTCATTCCGCTGTAGTCGAGCTTTTCGATGACGATCTCCTCACCTTCGCGGACCTTGTAGGTCAGGGCGACGCTGCCGTTGTCGAGGTGTTCCACGTCGACTTCGACGACGGAGTCGATTTTTCCCTCGTCACGAAGGGTCTTGATGATATGCTGCTTGGACTTTTCGATCCGCTTCTCGTCGTAGAGTGACCCTTTTTTGATCTGCAGCAGCGCGTCGAGGTCATCATCCTCGCCGTCTTTCCACCCCTGCGTATCGATACGGGAGATGACCGGTTTTTCGCTGAAGTGGAAGGTCAGGACCCCTTCGGCTTCGGTGACCCAGATATCGCTGAAATACCCCTGGCCGTAAAACTTTTTCGTCGCCGCGCTGACCGAAGCGTCCGTCAGTTCGTCACCGGGTTTGATCGGAAGCATGTCACGGGCGACGACCTCGGACATATGGACGAGCCCCTCGAACTTGATCGCCGTCACCGTTGCCGCCGAAAGCGGGAGCGCCACCATACATACTAAAGCCAGAAAAAGAAGTCTCATCAATAACATCCGGTAATCATAAAATAGGGGTAATTCTAGCAACTGTAGCATTAATCCTGTGTAAAGACCCGGAAGCTCGGAGGATTTTACCCCTCCGCCCGATCCGTGGAGGGGCGGAAAGGTAACCCGTTACAGCTCTTTGAGAGCTCCCCTTGGTATAATACCCCCTCGGTACACATAAAGGAACAGGTATGAAAATAGGTATTGTGGGACTCGGACTGATGGGAGGCTCTCTGGCGCTGAGTCTGAAGAAGCTCCCCTTCGTCCGCGCGATCGTCGGCAGCGATCATAACGAAACGCATCAGCGTATCGCCCTCGAACGGGGCCTGGTGGAGAAGATCGTCTCCTTCGAAGCCATCAAGGCCTGCGACGTTATCATTCTCTCGATCCCCGTCGACGGCGTCATCGCCGCCCTGCATCAGCTGACGGACATCGGCCCGTCGACGACGGTCATCGACCTCGGCAGTACCAAGGAGGTGATCGTCAAGGCGGTCCCCGCAGCGATCCGCAGTAACTTCGTCGCCGCCCACCCGATGACCGGCACGGAGAATTTCGGGCCGACCGCCGCCGTCGAAGAGCTCTACCGCGACAAGGTTGTCGTCCTCTGTGATCTTGAGGAGAGCGGCCCCCTGCAGCAAGAGGTCGCCGTCCGCCTCTTCTCGGGCCTGCACATGCAGCTGCACTACATGCATGCCCACGAGCACGACCGCCATGCCGCCTTTATCAGCCACATGCCCCACGCCATCTCCTACTCCATCGCCAATACGGTACTGGCCCAGGAGGACAAGCACAACATCCTCGCCCTTGCCGCCGGCGGTTTCCGCTCCATGAGCCGTCTGGCGAAGAGTTCCCCCAACATGTGGGAGGATATCTTCCGCCAGAACAAGGAGAACGTTCTCAAGGCGATCGACCTCTTCGAGTATGAACTTCAGCACCTCAAGCAGGCGATCAAGAACGAGAACTGGAACGACGTTCACGCCCGCATGAAAGAGGCCAATAAACTCCACGACATCCTGTAAGGCGCCGCGGTCTCAGCGCAGCCGCTCTTCGTGCGTCTCGATCCGTTCCTCCTCCTGGACCTCCGTCTTCCAAGGTTTCCCCCGCTCTTTCTCAACATCTTTGCGGCGTTTCGTTTCCGTCGTCTGTTCCTGCTTTTGCCCCTGCGGTTTCTGCACCTCTCTGCCCCGTGAGGTTTCCGCCGGTCTTTCGGGGTGTCTGTCGCGCTCTATCGCCCCCTCTTTCGGACGGTTCTCGCGGTAATCCATCATGTAGGAACGGCGTTTCTCCTCGCTCTTCTCCCCGGGACGCCCGCGCGCATCGCGTTCACGCTCGATCTGGCGTTCGCGCTGTTCGTCGCGGCGCTGCCGTGCTTCGCGCTCCTTTTCCTCGCGCTTCATGCGCTTTTCGTAGTCCCGTTCGGCGGCACGGCGCTCTTTTTCGTACTCCCGTTCCCGCTGCTCCTGGCGCAGCCGCTCCTTCTCCAGGGCTTTGGCGCGTTCGCGTTCCCGGTGTTCCGCCTCGATACGGCGCTGCTGCTCCATCTGGCGTTCATAGCGGAGGCGCGCCTCGCGCTCTTTGGCGCTCTCGTAACGGTGTGGCCGCTCAGGGTAGGCCCGCTGATCGTAATAGTACTCTTCCCGGTATGTCTGATCGATATACCCCCTGTCCGGCGCTTCGTAATAGTGGCGCTGCTCTACGGGGTGGGTGTGCCGCACCACGCAGCCGCTGAAGGTCACGGCGCCGATCAGCAGCAGGCTCGCGGAGAGAATAGGTTTCATGGAGGGGCTCCTCTTCATTTCAGATAGCCCATTATAGCGGAGGATTGTGAAGCAAACGTGGCGAAACGCCCCGCCTTTTCAGGGCATCAGCCGTTTCAGCAGCGCCTTGAGCGCCCTGGCGTCCACCGCCTCGGCATTGCCGCCGTAGAGATGCGCTTCGAGGCGCGTGACCATCGCGTCGACCTCGGGGTCGCCGCGGTGCGGCAGCAGCTGCACCAGTACCGCCCGGTAATCCCTGGGGTCGACGCGGGCAGTGCCGTCGCGCTCCAGCCAGCGCCGCCACGGCAGCAGCATTGCAAGAAGCGTCAGCAGCGCCCCGGCGAACACTCCCGCACCGAAGGGGATCGGCCAGCCGCCGGCAAAGAGCGTTCCGCCGGCCGCGCCCTGCTCCGGTGCAGCGGGGCGTTCGATGACCAGCGGCTCGGCCTTGGAAGACGGCGCGTTTTTGACCCGGATCGTGAGCGGTGCACTCTGTATGGTCTTGACCGTACCGCTTTGGGGATCGAAGTAGCGCAGCGCGACGGAAGGGACCGTAAAGCTCCTGTCGGCGACGTAGGCAAGTTTCTGGCTCCAGTGACCCTTGTAGGCGCCGTTTTCGATATAGCCGTCAATCTTCGGCTCCTCGTCGAAGAGAGCAACCCCCTCGATCTTCGGCTTGAGGCTCCCGATATCCTCGAAATTGCCGCTGCCGCTGACCTTGAGCGTCACGTTGACCGCCTCGTTCGCCTCCATCTCCTCTTTGTCCGCCGTCGCCTCGATGCTGAAATCGCCCACGAGGGTCACCCCCTCGGGCAGCGGCAGGACCTCCACCTCGACGCCGTTGGAGAAGTAGCTGCGCCATTTGAGCTGCGGCAGCCACTGTCCCCAGACGTCCCGGCTGGCCGTACGGGTGGCGATCTCGATCTTCGCCGGGTCGATGGCCAGGGTTCCCGCTTTCTGCGGTGCGATGACGTAGCTCAGCCGCGTCACCGTGTACTCCCCCTCCTCGAAACGGCGGCTCTGCTGCTCCTCTTTGATCCAGAAGTTCTTCACCTGCGGCGGCGCGAACTTCGAATCGACCGGTTTGCTGTCGCGGCGCTGTTTGAAGATTACCACCAGCTTGAACGGTTCACCGACGTAGACCTGCTGTTTCTCCGGCGCCATCTCCAGGATAAAGGGCGACTCTTTGGTGATCTGCATCGGCACCACCCGGATCGTTACCGGCTCGCTCTGCTCCTCCTGGCCGTCGATTTTCAGGGCGACCGGGTCGATCGTGCAGTCCTTGACGGGGGTGAAGGTGTAGGAGAAGACGTACTCCTTCGTAAAACGGCCGTTGACCGAGCGCATGCTCGTTCCCTGGGAGGTCGCGCTGATGGACGCGCCGCAGAGTTCCGTGATGGCCGGCTTCTCGACATCCTGACCGCTCGCCTTGACCGTGAAGGTGACGCTCTCCCCCATCTGCACCTGCGTCGCATCTACCGAAGCGGTGATCGATCCCATCACGGTCGTCGCGCTCATCATCAGCGCGATAAGATAGTTACCAAGGTTTTTCATTCTCACTCTCTTTTTCCGGTGGTACGGCGGGCCCGATCCGGTAGATATGGCTGACGGGGCGCTCGTCGAGCATCTTGAGCCACTTCTGCGCCTCCAGGTCACTCATCTGCGGTGCATCGTCCTCAGCCGCCGCCGTTTCGGCCGCTGCCGCGGGTTCCTCCTCCGTGGCGTTACGGTCGCTCTTGCCCTGCTGCGGGCGGGCACTCTCGGACTGCTTCTCGGCGGCGTCCTGTTTCTCTGCCTGGGAACTCCCCTGCTGCTCCTGCGTGGCGTTGCTATCGCTCTTCTGCTGCTGCGTGTTATTTTCGTTTTGGGAGGCGTTGTCCTCGCCGCTGCTCGTGGCGTTGTTCTCCCCCTGCTGCCGGGGGTTGCCCTGCGAAGCGGACTGCTTATCGCCCTCTTGCTGCTTCTTGCCCTGCTGTTCGGCACCCTGGTTCTGCTGCTGCTTTTGCTGCTCTTCCAACAGCTTCCTGACCGTCTCGAAGTTCTCCCGGGTAGGGGCTTCCTCCCGGACTGCCAGTGCCTTCTGGTACGCGTCCAGGGCTTTCTGCAGAGCCTCGGTCGTCCCCTGCTTCGCGTAGGCGTTGCCGAGGTTGTGCCAGACATCAAACTGCTGCTTGGGGTCCGTAAACTGCACCTGTTCGTAGCGCTGCGCCGCTTCGTCGTAGCGTCCGTTCTTGTAGAGGGCGCCGGCGGTATTGTAGAGCGACGCGTTGCTGCGGTGCCGAGAGGCATACTCGCCGTAGAGGGCGGCACTGCGGTTGTAATCCCTGCCGTCGTAAGCAGCTTTTGCATCATCGAGCAGGGTGAAGTCGAGGAGTCCCGCCTGCGACGGTACCCCCTGGGCAAGCAGCGCGAAAAGGATCAGTGCATGGGGCATCTGCATCCGTTCGCGCCGGCTCATGGAGCTCGTCGCGATCAGCAGCAGCAG
Source organism: Sulfuricurvum sp. (assembly GCA_003245815.1). Taxonomy (GTDB): domain Bacteria; phylum Campylobacterota; class Campylobacteria; order Campylobacterales; family Sulfurimonadaceae; genus SZUA-415. Next base: position 2,158 of record QKCD01000073.1, on the reverse strand, counting down.
CATGCCGACTCCCAGCGGAACGTAGAAGAGCTGCCCGTAACGGGTAATCTCCTGCTCTTCCAGACTCCGTTTGACCGTTTTGGCCTCGATCTCGGAAAGCATCGCGCGGATATCGGCGTCGGAGGTGACCGACTCGATATAGACACCTCCCGTCTCCGTCGCCAGTGCCGACACCGCCTTGTTCAGGGTCGTTATGACGATGCTGCCGTTCTGTTTGACGAATCCGCCCCCTTCGCGCTCCTTGATCGGGGCCCCCTTCTCCGTCCCGATCCCCAGCACGAAGAGTGTGATCCCCTCTTTTTTCGCCAGGGCGATTTCCTCATCAAAACGCTCCTGGTCGCCGCCGTCGGTCACGATGAGAAGGTACTTCTTCGCGTTCTCCTCCATCATCTTCGCCGTCGCTTCAAGCAGCGCCTTGAAGTCGGTCCCCTTCTCCGTGATGAAGGAGGGTTGCAGCTGTTTGACAAGGAAGTGGACTGCCCGGTGGTCGAAGCTCAGCGGGGCGACGAGGTAGGAGGCCCGGGCGAATGCGCTGACCCCCAGCCGCTCCTGGGGAGCGTGTTCGAGCAGGCCGATGATCTTCTGTTTGCCCTGCTCGATCCGCGACGGGTAGACGTCTTCGGCCAGCATCGAATCGGAGATGTCCAGGGCGATCATGATATCGGCGCTTTTGGCCTCCACCGTCACCTTCCCCTCTTCGATCACCGGCTGGGCCAGCGCGATGATGAAAAAAATGAACATCATCAAGAAGAGGGCGTTGCGCGCCCGCAGGGTCATCATCTTCGTGTTGACCCGCAGCCGGTTGAGGACCTCCTCGCTGAAGTAGGCCGCGCTCGCCTCCCGCTGGGTGAGCAGGAAGAAAAAGAGAATAACGAGCATCGGAAGCATTAGGTAGAGGAACTCGGGGTGCAGGAAGGTCATGCCCATCGCTCCGTTTTATGAATACGCCCACTGAGCAAAGCCCAGCGTGCTACGCTAATCCCCCAAGAGGACTTCCTCGCTTCGCTCACAGCGCGCAGATTGGGTTTACTTCGGCAGTAGACCCTCGCGCCCTCGGCGCTCTTTAGCGTTCGTAACAAACAGCTTTGAATAAAGGAATGTGTTACAAGCTTCATGCCCACTCCCTTTTGTTGCGCAGATAGACGTAGAGCAGCAGGCTCATCACCGCGATGAAGAGGGGGTAGAGGTAGTAGTACTGCTTGTAGGTGAAGTCGTTCGTCTCGATCTCCGACTTCTCCAGGGTGTCGATCTCGTCGTAGATCTGCTGAAGCTGCAGGGCGTTCTGCGCGCCGTAGGCCTTCCCTCCGGTCTCGTCGGCGATCTTCTGCAGCAGCGGCCCGTTGTACTCGTTGGAAGCGCCGATCCCGATGGCATAGACCCGCACTCCCTCCTTCTTCGCCAGCTCCAGCGCCGCCTCCAGCGGCACCTTGCCGCCGGGGGTGTTGTGGCCGTCGGTCAGCAATATCGCGATACGGCTTTTAGCCTTCGCGCCGTGCAGGAGGTTCACCGCCTGCCCCAGGGCTTCGAAGAGGGCCGTGAATTTCCCCGCCATCCCGATGTAGAGCTGCTCGACGACCCGGGAGAGGATGTTCCGGTCGTAGGTGAGCGGCGACGCGATGAAGGAGTAGGCGCCGAAGACGACGACCCCGAGGTTGTCGCTCTCGCGCTTGCGGATGAAATCCTTGACGATCCGCTGCACGACCTCGAAACGGTTCAGCGCCGCGTCGGAACCGTCGAACCCCTGGGCCTTCATGGAGTGGCTCGCGTCCAGCACGAGGGCGATGTCGTACCCCTGCTGGGGCTTGGCCTGGATCTGCGCGTCCTTCACCGGGGACATCAGCGCGATGACCAGCATCGTGATCCCCAGCCATTTCAGGAACCAGAGCAGCCGGGAGACCCCCGCCGTCGCATCCCCGAAACGCTGCGTATGGGGGAAGTAGATCGACGGCAGCCGCATCTTGCAGAGGGCGTCGCAGGCGAGGTAGAAGAAGAGGACAAAGACCAGCTTGGGAAACTCGAAATAGAGTCCGTCAAACATCGATCATCCCCACGTAGATCTGGTAGTAGGAGATCGTCTCTTCGTCGATGGCGTCGACACGCTTGCGGTACTTGTAGGGGGCCAGGCGCGCCACGAGGGCATCGTAGGCCTCCCGGCAGC
>QKCD01000060.1 GCA_003245815.1 Sulfuricurvum sp. | reverse complement strand
TATTTGAAGAGGTACTCCAGCATCTCCGGAGACGCTGTCGTGTTGAGTGCCACCAGCTCGATGTCGTCGCGCCCGGTGATGATCTTCGCGCAGATCATCCCGATCCGCCCTGTGCCGTTGATCGCCGCTTTTACTGCCATGAAACGCTCCTGCATGTTTTGTATGACGCATTATAGTAAAGAGTTGCCGCATTTCTTGCTTATATCAGGGGGTATCCGCGCCCTGACGGGAAGGGAAACGCCATGGCATCGCTTTGGCGTAGCGCGCTGGCATCGTCGTGTGCTATAGTGAAATCTCCGATTCCGTTTTACAGGAGGTACCATGGAAGCGACGATTGCGCGGGCACGGGCCGCGGTCGAGGCCGCCGACGCGCTGCTGATCACCGCCGGGGCGGGGATGGGGGTGGACTCGGGACTCCCCGATTTCCGGGGGGACGAGGGGTTCTGGCGGGCCTACCCGCCGATCCGGAAACTGGGACTCTCCTTCGCGGAGATGGCGAACCCCCGCTGGTTCGAGGAGCAGCCCCGCCTCGCCTGGGCCTTCTACGGCCACCGCTTGCGGCTCTATCGCGAAACGGTGCCCCACGCCGGATTCACGGCGCTGCTGGAGCTGGGAAAGCGCAAAAAAGGGGGCTGCTTCGTCTTTACCTCCAACGTCGACGGCCACTTCCAGAAGGCGGGTTTCGACGAAGCGCGGATCATCGAGTGCCACGGTTCGATCCACTATCTGCAGTGCAGCCGGAACTGCAGCGAGGCGATCTGGAGCGCGGAGGGGATCGATGTTACCGTGGACGGGGAGCGTTTCGAAGCGGTGGGGGAGCTGCCGCGATGTTCCTACTGCGGGGCCCTGGCACGGCCGAACATCTTGATGTTCGGAGACTGGGCGTGGCAGCCGCAGCGGACGGAGGGGCAGGAGGAACGGATGCGTAAGTGGCTGCAGGGGGTCGCAGAGCGTGGCGATCGGCTGGCAATCATCGAGATCGGCGCCGGCGAGGCGGTACCGACGGTGCGGTATACCTCCGAAACGGTCGCCCGGGAACTCGGCGGCACGCTGATTCGGATCAATCCCCGCGACGATGCGGTCCCCCGGGGAGGCATCGCACTGAAAATGGGCGGAATCGAAGGGATCGAAACGGTGACAAAATTTTAGAAAATCGGAAAGTTTCGGGAAAAATATCGGGAAGTTTTCGAAAAGGATGGTGGAGCATAGCGGGATCGAACCGCTGACCTCGTCGCTGCCAGCGACGCGCTCTCCCAGCTGAGCTAATGCCCCATCGTTTTAGAGGTCAAAATTATAGCGGTGATGATCTTAATTTAGTTTGAAAAAAACGCGATTTTAGCTTTCCGTACATTTGCCGATAGTTGTTTTCATGAAAAAGACAGCCATCCTATTATTATCCACGGCCGTAACGGTATGGGCCGGCTATTCGGTGCAGGTGCTGACGATGGGGAAAACGGGGACGATGGAACCGGAGTTTCTCAAGAAGCTGGAGGCGAAGGGTCTCACTCCCGAGATTGTGAAAGAGGGGGAGGTGCAGAAGGTGCGCGTCGGCAGTTACGACTCCTACGGCGCGGCCCTTGAAGCATTGATGGAGATCCGCTGCAAGATCGCGCGCGATGCCTTTATCGTGAAGGAGGGGGCGGCTCCCGCAAAGGGCACGGCAACGACGGTTGCGGAGAAAGCGGCGACGGAGGCTCCGAAAAAAAGCGCTTCCGCAGCCTCCGCCGAGCCGGTGGCGGCCCCGAAACGTGTTGCTGGAGCCTCTGCCGAACCTGCGGCAGTTGCGGCCACGGTTCCGCAAAAAGGCGTTGCAGCGGCGGTAGAGCAGGAGGCTACCGTACCGCAGCAGGTCGCGGTCGCGGAGGCAGGGGAAACACCCCCTGCCGCGGAAGCCGAATCACAGCCGCCCGCACAGCCCCCATGTACCTGCATCTGCGACCGGCGGGCACTTCACAAGGCCCAGATCGGCGCAGCGATCGCCTGGTACAAAGCGTCTCCCTACCACCGTTTCGACAATGAAGCGGCAGGGTGGTCGCGCCGCTAGCGGTCGATCAGGAGATGAAGTAAGCGACTGCGTCGTTTCTTGAAGCGAGGGGGGAGCCCTCTACCGGTGTTCCCTCGTAGTCGAGCGCGTACGTCTCTTCGGGGGAGGTTTTGCAGTAGGTGAGGATCAGTTGCGTCGCCAGCACCTTGTCGCTGTCGCTGGCACTGCGCGAGAGCAGTGAACGCGGACCCGGGATGCCGAGGGTGCGGATATGGACGAACTTGTCGTTGGTGATCTCCTGGATCTTGACGTTCTCCTCCTGGTTGCGGCCGATGACCAGCTTGGCGCCGTCGGGAAGGCGGAGGTGGCGTCCGTACTTGAGGACCGGGATGTCCGGAATCTCGAAGGTGTCGTGGGCGATGAAGTCGCGCATCTTCTTCGAGAAGTTTTCGTCCGTCAGGAGACAGCCACCGCCGGGGCTTTCGTAGTCGGTGAGGCCGAACGCCTCGGCGAGCTCGAACTGGCGGTCGCGGCTGCGCCCCATGATCCCCTCCAGTTTTTCGCGGTCGACCCACCCCTCGCTCTCGGGGAGCGTCGCTGCAAGCCGCTTGGCCGACATCGGGCGCAGCAGCAGCCCCTCGACGTTGGCTTCGTTGAGGACCTTGGCGAGGGCGTCCTTGTTCTGGCTCATCGGGCGCTGCCCGAGGACTTCGCCGCTGATCAGAAAACTCGCTCCCCACGCTTTCATCAGCCGTTTGGCTACCTCGAACATCTTGGCGTGGCAGTCGATACAGGGGTTGAAGTGCTTGCCGTAACCGTGTTTCGGGTCGAAAAGGACGTCCTGGAGGTATTCGCTCTGGATATCGACGATGCGCAGCTCCGCGCCGACCTGGCGGCACATGTTCTCCATATGTTCGCGGCGGTCGCGGGTCGCGCCGAATCCCGTGTTGATATTGCAGGCGATCACGTCGATCCCCTGATCGATGATCAGTTTCATGGCGAGCGTCGAATCGAGGCCGCCGCTGAAGAGGGCAATGGCTTTCATAAAAAAATCTCCTGGTAAGGCACGGAGTCCCGGCAGTGCGGCACTGTTTACCTAAAATATGACGCGGATTATAGCGGGCGGCAGATTATGCAGCGATAAGAAATTGTGATTACGGAACGGCTTACCCCTCGAGGGGGACGAGTTTGCCCCGTTTGAGCTGTTCGATCTTCCCCATGAGCTGGCGGTTGAGAAAGGGTTTTTTTGCCGGGTCGATCGACGGGTCGCGCAGGATGCGCTGGCGTTCGCGCTCGTAGTGCTTGCGGAGGAAAAAGGCGAGTTCGGCCTTGAGGTCGTTTTCGCCACTGAAGGCTCTGATGCTGTCGTCGACGGCGACGGCCATCACCCGGGGGTCGTCGATTTTCCCCTGGAGGACGGCTTCGAACTCGCGGGCGTGGTACTGCAGCATCGAGGGGTCGATGAAGTCGAGGATCTGGCCGCTCATGTCGGGGTGTTCGATCACCGTCTTGATGAGGCTCAGTTCCCAGATATCGCGGTGGGTGTCCCGGCGAATGGGGGCACTTCCCTGCGGCGTCGCCCCCTGGTTCCCGATGCGGATCATGGAGGCGCTCACCCCGCTGATCTTGACGCCGATGAAGCGTTTGTACTCCTCCTGCATCAGGGGTGAGAGGGTCTTGAGGTAGCCGGTGCACTCCTGCATCGCCTGCTCCTTCGCCCGGGGATCCCTGAGGTCGTAGGAGGCGATGATCTCCTCCAGGACGAATTCGATGAAGGGGCGGGGGGTGCGGAACATCGCCCCGAGGGTCTCCGTCTGGCCCGATTTGACCATGTCCGCCGGATCGAGCCCCCCCTCGAAGAGCACAACCCCCCCGTCGAAGCTGGCGGCGCTGAGCATCCTGGCCGCCTTCAATGCCGCGTTGCGTCCCGCCTGGTCGCCGTCGTAGGCCATGACGATCCGCGGCTCCCCTTTGCGCAGCAGCGGCAGGTGTTCGGTGGTGAGCGCCGTTCCCAGGGTGGCGACGGCGTTGATGAAGCCCGCCTGGTGCAGCATGACGACGTCGAGGTACCCTTCGGTGACGATCATCTCCCTGCGCTTGTAGATGGCATCTTTGGCGAGGTGGTAGGCGTAGAGCAGGCGCGACTTGTTGAAGAGGCGGGTCTGGGGGGAGTTGACGTACTTGGCGACGTGGCCGCTGATGGTGCGCCCCCCGAAACCGACGATGGTGCCGTTGGGGGCATGGATGGGGAAGGTGATCCGCTCGATGAAGCGGGCGAAGCTCCGTCCCCCCTCGCTGCCGGCGACTCCAAGTTCGATCGCCTCGGCCATCGTGAAGAGGTTGCTCTTGAGAAAGGTGAGGGTCTGCTGGGAGGCGGGGGCGTAGCCGATCCCGAAATGTTCGATGCTCGATTCGAAGATGCCCCGCTCCTTGAGGTAGGCCTGGGCGTCGGGGCGCTGGTCGAGCAGCCCCTGGTAGTAGTCGTTGAGTTTTTCGAGCAGCTGGGAACGCTGCTGTTGCCGGTTCTCCGTCGTGTAGTGCAGGGTGTAGTTGTACTGGGCGGCGAGCTTCTCGATCGCTTCCGGGTAGCTCAGCTTGTCGTGCTCCATGACGAATTTGATGGCATCCCCCCCGGCACCGCAGCCGAAGCAGTGGTAGATCTGCTTCTGGGGGCTGACATTGAAACTGGGGGTCTTTTCATCGTGGAAGGGACAGCACGCTTTGTAGTTGCTGCCGGCCTTCTTCAGTTCGACGTAGTTGCCGATGACGTCGACGATGTCAAGACGGCTTTTCAGCCCTTCGATGGAGTCCTGGGAAATCATGGGCAAAGTATAGCGCAGGGGGGCTTTGCAAAAGATGCGCATTTGGGAGAAATCGCCGTTGCAATCTCGAAATCTGTGCTAGAATGGAGTGACAATAAATCACGGTTTCTTGCATGAAAACATACAGTCACGACTTTTTCTCACCGCATCAGCTGGACCTCTACCTGGAGGAACAGGGGATCCGTGATAATCCGAAGCTTCTGATCCAGGTCTTTACGGGGGTGGTGACGACGCAGCATATTGCGGCGATCCAGGAGTGCCTGCAGGAGCGTTTCCCCGCAGCCGGGGTGATCGGAACGACGAGCGACGGCGCGATCGAAAACGGCGAGGTGCGGGACCGGCGCGAGACGGTCATGCTCTTTACCCAGTTTCAAGAGACGGAGCTGATGACGGTGCTGGTCGAGTCGGCCGGCTTCTCCTCCTATGAAACGGGGATGCGCATGGGGGCGCTGCTGGGGGATCGTCCCGACATGGTCATCACCTTTGCCGATGGTCTGAAAATGAACGGTGAAGAGTACCTCCGGGGGCTGAATGAGTCACTGAAACAGACGGTTATCGCCGGGGGGATGGCCAGCGACAACGGGGAGTTTCTTCGCACGATAGTCTTCACCAAAGAGGGGATGACCGACGCCGGCGCCGTGGCCGTCGCGCTGCACAACCCGCAGCTGCAGATCGTTCAGGATTACACTTTCAACTGGATCCCGATCGGGAAGCAGATGCGGGTGACCCGGGCGGAGCAGAACCGCGTTTACGAGATTGAAGGGGTCAGCGCCGCCGAGATCTACGCCCGTTACCTGGGGGACGAAGTGGCCGGGCAGCTTCCCCAGATCGGCATCGAGTTCCCCCTGGTGCTGCTGCGCGGCGACATCAGCGTCGGACGTTCCGTGCTTGAACGCCTGGAGGACGGTTCGCTGGTCTTCACGGGCAATATCCGGGAGAACGAACTGGTGCGTTTCGGGGTCGGCAACATCGAACTGATCCTGCGCGACAGCGCCGAGACGATCCGGCGGCTTGAGAGCTGCTCGGTGGAGTCGATCTTCGTCTACTCCTGCATGGCGCGCCGCCACTTTCTGGGGAGGGGAGCCGAGCTGGAACTGCAGCCCCTGCAGGGGATCGCCCCCACCTTCGGCTTTTTTACCTACGGGGAGTTCTTCTACCGCGACGGGCAGGCCCAGCTCCTTAACGAGACGATGACGATCGTCGCCCTCTCAGAGGGGGGCAGTTCCGTATCCACGGCGGTGCGGGCGGGGGAGCAGAGCCTGCATGTCGGCAAACACAGCAGTACCCTTCAGGCGCTGGCCCACCTCACCAACACGGTGACGGCCGAGTTCGAGGCGTTCAACGAGACCCTCGAGGAGCGGGTCCGCGAGCATACGGCCTATATCATGCAGCGGCTCTATGTTGACCACCTGACGGGGCTGCCCAACCGGACCAAGCTGATCAGCGAGCTCTCCCGTTTCAACGGCTGCTACCTCGTGCTGATCAACATCGACGACTTCACGACGCTCAACGATTTCTACGGCCACCGCGTCGGCGACTACGTCATCAAATCGCTGGGGAACTGGCTCGAAGCGTACGCGCAGAACGCCTACGCCTGGGTCTACCGCATGCCGGCCGACGAGTTCGGCATCGTCTACGAGGGGGAGGTGAGCCGGTCGGAGATGGGACAGATCATCGCCAACCTCTCCAGAAAGCTCAACGAGACGGTTTACCGCTACGAGGGGAACGACATTCACCTCGGCGTGAGCCTTGCGGCGGCGCGGATCACCCACCAGGGGTCGGGACTGGCGATGGCCGACATGACCCTCAAGTACGCCAAACTCCACAAGATCCCCTTCCTCATCTACAGCAAAGAGATGATGTTCAGCAGCGCCTACGAGCGGAACCTCAAAATCGCCAGGGCGGTCCGGGAGGCGGTCAGCTACGACCGGATCGTCCCCTACTACCAGCCTATTGTCGACATCCGCAGCGGCGAGACCGTGAAGTACGAATGCCTCGCCCGGCTGATCGATGCCGACGGCACGGTCATCGCGCCCTACGATTTCCTGCCGGTGGCGCAGAAGATCCACTACTATTTCGACATCACGCGGACGATGATCGATAAATGTTTCGCCTATTTCGAGGGGCGTCCCTACCGCTTCACGCTCAACCTCTCCCTCGACGACGTCAACGACCCCCCGGTCCGCGACTACATCTTCGAGAAGCTGCGCCATTCGGGGATGGGATCGCAGGTAACCTTCGAGATCCTCGAGACCCAGGAGCTCGAAAACGCCGAAACGGCGAAGAGCTTCATCAGCGGAGTGCAGCATTTCGGGGCCCGTGTGGCCATCGACGATTTCGGCAGCGGCTACGCCAATTTTGAAAACCTCACCCGCATCAATGCCGACATGATCAAGATCGACGGCTCGCTGATCCGGAAGATCGACGAGGATGCCAACGCCCGCATCGTCGTGGAGACGATCGTCTCCTTCGCGGAGAAGCTGGGGATGAAGACGGTGGCGGAGTATGTGCACTCCGCCGCCGTACTGCGGGAGGTCAAGGCCCTCGGCATCGATTACGCCCAGGGCTATTATCTGGGGGAACCGACGCCCACTCTGTAGGAAAGGTGCCGGGCCTATTTACTTTGGGCCGGGAATGCGCTATAATACGCGTTCAAAAAATTTTTCAGAAAGTGGGTGATGTGAATGCCGGGTATCACTTTACGCCAAGACGATAATTTTGACGCTGCGTACCGCCGTTTCAAGAAGCAAACCGACCGTAACCTGATCGTTACGGAAGCGCGTGCTCGCCGTTTCCACGAAACAGCAACGGAAAAGCGCAAGAAAGACAAAATTAGCGCCCGTAAAAAGATGCTGAAACGTCTCTATATGATGAGACGTTACGAATCACGCCTGTAACAAAGGGCCTTCGGGCCTTTTGTTCACTCCTTTGACACTCCTCTAAAAGCTTCCCTCCCGAACCTTATACGTTATCAGAGTTTTATCCTCCCCCTGTTATACTTTCGCAATTTCATTTCAGGACCAATCATGACTTTTTCCGCTCCGCTGAAAAGCAACGCAACGCGTATTTTACTGCTGGGTTCGGGCGAACTCGGCAAAGAGGTCGCCATCGAGGCGCAGCGCCTGGGGATCGAGGTGATCGCCGTCGACCGTTACGAGAACGCTCCGGCCCACCAGGTGGCCCACCGCGCCCACGTCGTGAATATGCAAGATACCGAGGCGGTGCTGGAGATCATCCGCCGCGAGAAGCCTGACTACATTCTCCCCGAGATCGAGGCGATCAGCATCCAGGCGCTCTTCAAGGCGGAGGCCGAGGGGTACCACGTCATCCCCAACGCCGAGGCGGTCAACAAGACGATGAACCGCAAGAACATCCGCCAGTTCGCCGCGGAGGAGCTGGGGCTCAAGACGGGTCCTTACCAATTCGTCAAGACCCGCGACGAGATGGCATCGGCCGCGGCCGAGCTGGGCTACCCCTGTGTCGTCAAGCCGGTTATGAGCAGCTCCGGCCACGGCCAGAGCGTCATGCGTTCCGAAGCGGACCTGGACCGCTCCTGGGAGATGGCCAAGGAGGCCCGCGGCGACGCGAGCGAGTTGATCGTCGAGGCCTTCATCACCTTCGACTACGAGATCACGATGCTCACCGCGCGCAACGGCAAAGAGACGGTCTTCTGCGAGCCGATCGGCCACGAGCAGCGCGACGGGGACTACGTCTTCTCCTGGCAGCCGATGCATATGAGTGCCGTCGCCAAGCAGAAGGCGCAGGATATCGCCAAGCGGATCACCGACGGTCTCGGCGGCCGCGGCCTTTTCGGCGTCGAGATGTTCGTCCAGGGCGATGAGGTCTACTTCTCCGAAGTGAGCCCCCGCCCCCACGATACGGGGATGGTCACCCTGATCACCCAGAGCCAGAGCGAGTTCGCCCTGCACCTGCGCGCGGTACTCGGCCTGCCGCTGGGCTTCACCTTCTACGGCGAGGGCGCTTCGGCGGCCTTCAAGTCCGAAGCCCACAACTGCGCCCCGGCCGTCGAGGTGGACGACGCCCTCTTCACCGACACGAGCTTCGTGCGCGTCTTCGGCAAGCCCGAAGCCCACAAGGGGCGCCGCCTGGCGGTCGCCCTCGTCTTTGACGAGGCGGAAAAGGCCCTTGAGCGCGCCCGCGAGATGATCACGAAGGTCAAGGACGCCTGAGGTCTCTTATGAGCGCGCCGGGCGACATCGTCATCAAGCGGGTCTACGAGGAGCCCTCCGAGGAGGACGGTTACCGCCTCCTCGTGGACCGTCTCTGGCCCCGGGGCATCACGAAGGAGCGTGCACGGCTCGACGCATGGAACCGTGACGTCGCCCCCTCGACGGAGCTGCGGAAGTGGTTCGGCCATGCGCCGGAGCGCTTCGAAGCGTTCGCGGCGCGTTACCGCGCCGAAATGGCGGAGCGGGGCGAGCTCCTGCAAGCGCTGCGCGAGATCGCGGTCTCGGGACGCTTGACGCTGGTGATCGCCGCGAAGAATCCCCGCATCAACCATGCCGCCGTGCTGCGGGACATTTTGCTGAACGAGGAGCACGCGTGAAAATCGTCATTCTGGATACCCTGACCTACGGCGATACCGACCTGGGGGGATTCTCCCGTTTCGGGGAGGTCACGGCTTTTGAGACGACCGCCCCCGACGAGACCCTGGAGCGGATCAAAAACGCCGATGTTATCGTTACTAACAAGGTGGTGATCAGCGATGCGATGATGGCGGAGTGCCCCGATCTGAAGCTGATCTGCGTGGCGGCGACGGGGACGAACAACGTCGACCTCGGAGCCGCGGCCAAACGGGGCGTCAGCGTCAAAAACGTCGCCGGTTATTCGACGGAGTCGGTGGTACAGCACACCTTTTCCATGCTCTTCTACCTGCTCGGGCACGCCCGCTACTACGACGACTACGTCAAGTCGGGGGCCTGGCAGCAGAGCCCGGTATTCACCCACATCGGCCGTCCCATCTTTGAACTGAAGGGGAAAACGTGGGGCATCATCGGGCTGGGGGAGATCGGCCGCGGCGTCGCCCGGGCGGCGACCGCCTTCGGCGCGGAGGTGATCTACCACTCCACCTCGGGGCATAACGCCAACCCCGACTATCACCGGGTGGAGCTCGAAGCGCTGCTGCAGCACAGCGACATCGTCTCCATCCACGCCCCGCTCAACGACGCGACGCGCAACCTGATCGGCCTGAGTGAGCTGATGCAGATGAAACGCGGCGCCGTTTTGCTCAACCTCGGCCGCGGGGGGATCGTCAACGAAGCGGATCTGGCACGGGTCATCGACGCCCGGGAGTGCTACGTCGGCCTCGACGTCCTCGAGCAGGAGCCGATGCGAGACCCCCATCCGCTGATGGGGCTCAAACACCCCGAACGCCTCTACATCACCCCCCATATCGCCTGGGCCTCCGTGGAGGCCCGCGACCGGCTCATCGCCAAGGTCTGCGACAACATCCGCGCCTTCCTCGACGCCCGGTAGCCGTGCCGATGGACGAAACCCTCGGATTCTGGGGCCTCTTCGCCACCGCGTTTCTCGCCGCCACGATCCTCCCCTTCAGTTCCGAAGCCGCCTTCGCCGCCGTTCTCGCCGGCGGTATGGAGCCCTCAAGGGCTTTGACCGCCGCTTCGGCGGGCAACGTCCTGGCCGTCGCCGTCAACTTCGGCCTCGGCCTGCTGCTTTACGAAGCGACCCATGCCCGCATGGAGCGTTCGCGCTGGGGGCGGAGGGCGCTCGTCTGGGCCCATGAACGGGGCTACTGGGCCCTGCTGCTCTCGTGGCTGCCGCTGATCGGCGACCCGATCACCATGGCGGCGGGCGTCGCCCGGCTGCACTTTGTCTGGTTTTTGCTGATCGCCGGGACGCTTCGCGTGCTGCGCTACTGGATCATCATGCAGCTGCTGTGACGGCGGTTTCCCCGGAATCCTGCGAAATAATATGAAAAATCAATCAAATATGATCCCTTTAAGCAAGAGTGCGTAAAAATTACATGATATTAAATTATTAATAAGTAGATATTATGAAAACAAGTGCACGCAACCAGCTTAAGGGTACCATCGCAGAGATCCGCAGCGGCCAGGTCAACACGGAAGTGATCGTCGACCTCGGCGCTGATGTGAAACTGACGGCCGTCATTACCAACGACGCACAGGCGGATATGGAATTGAAGGTCGGCGACAGCGTCTACGCCATCATCAAGGCCTCCTTCGTCATCATCGCCAAGGAAAAACCGGGCAAGATCAGCACGCGCAACGTCCTGGAAACTTCCGTCGACACGGTCGTCGAGGGGGCCGTCAACGCCGAACTGAAACTGAAGATGGGTGATCACACGCTGATGGCGACGATCACGAAAGACGCGGCGGAAGAGCTGCGGGTCGCCGCCGGCGATACCGTCTACGCCCTGATCAAGGCCAACGCGATCATCCTCGCACAGTAGTGCATCGGCCCGGCCCGCGCCGCGGCCGGGTGCCCCTTCCCCCCTCTCCCGGAAAAGTTTTATCGAAACCTCTGCAGTACGTTGATGATCGCGAGATCACATTTTCTGGAGAAGAAACCAGCGGATCGACGCCCTCCAGGCCCATCGGCCCGACGTACTCCCCCGCTATGGCATCTGCGCAGCGTAAGCGCGTTACGGATGTATCGATATCCTGTAGGAAAACGTGTTTGGGTTATAATGCTTCCAAAGGGAGAATGACCGAATATGGACCTGCATGAACGCCTGGATAACGCACTCAAAACGACCTTCGGGCAGCCGCCCGCCGTCGTCTACCACTATACCGGTTCGGCGGGGTTGATCGGCCTGATCGAGAAGGGAAAGGTATGGATGACGAAGGTGGAGTACCTGAACGACCCCATCGAGGAGTCCTACGGCCGAAAGATTGTCGCCTCGGTAGCGCTTGAGGAGGCGGAAAAAGAAGCGGATGCCCGGATCACGAAATTTTTGCGAAGCGTCGCAAAAAATATTGCGGAAGGCGCTCTGACGTATGCGACCGATTACTACCTCGCCTCTTTTAGCGCCAGCTCCGATGATCTGACGCAGTGGCGGGCCTACGGCAAAGACGGTTGGGGTTACGCCGTCGGGATCCGGGTCGGAGAAAACGGCATCAGCGATGAACATATCATCCCGGTCATCTACCGTGAACAGGCACAGCGGGATATCACGCGGAAGTGCCTGCAGCTGGCGGCGGACGCGATCAGGGAAGGGGGCGTGACCCCCGCCATTCTGACGCACGCTTACGAGGAACTCAGTGCGGCACTTCTGGAATTGATCATCTGCATGAAACAGGAAGCCTATGCCCACGAGAAGGAGTGGCGCATCGTGTTTGTGAGGAGAAAGGAGAAGGTGCATTTCCGGGAGGGAAGGAACCAGACGGTCATCCCCTACATCCCCATCAAGCTGGCCGGCGGGAAGGGGGAGCTCTCCAGGATACCCGTCAAGAGGATTCTTCTCGGTCCCCAGCGGGACGCGGAGCATGAGTCGGTACGCCTGCTTCTCGCCATGAACGGCCATCCCAAGGACGTGAAAATTGAGAAATCCGGGATCCGCTACCGGACCTGAACGGCGCTGCCTATCTCCCGAATAGCCGTGCGAAGAACCCTTTGCCCTGAGCCTTTTCGATCATGGCGACGTAGCGTGCCGCCGGGGCGGCGCCGAGCTCGTACGCCTTGACCATCTTGTCGCTGCCGATGGCGACGCAGAAGGGGACACTGCGGATCTCGTACTTCGCCGCCAGTTTCGGGTTGCGGGTCACGTCGACTTTGGCGATCAACACGGCGTCGCCGAACCGCTCCGCCAGCTTCGGCAGCAGCGGCAGCAGGGCCTGGCAGGGACCGCAGGAGGGGGAGTAGAAGTCGATAAAGATCGGGGTCTCGGATGATGCGACCGTCTGGACGTAGTTGTCGTCGGTAAGTTCGAAAACCATGGTAACCTTTTTGCACTATTGTATAAAAATCGTGCTTGCAACCGGCACTGTGGCGGATACATCGCGCTATAGTGCGGAGTGATTGCCGCCATCAAGAGGAGGAGCAGCCTATGGAAGGATGCGTCATTACGGCCGAGGGGGTGAAGATGCCCCGGATCATCTACGGCACCGCCTGGAAGCGGGAGCGGACGGACGCCCTCGTGATGCAGGCGGTGCTGGCGGGGTTCCGTGGCATCGACACGGCCTGCCAGCCCCGCCACTACGAGGAGGCGCTTGTCGGCGCGGCGCTGCAGCAGCTGGAGGCGGGGGGGATCGGCCGCGAGGCGCTCTTCGTGCAGACGAAGTTCACCCCGCCGGAGGGGCAGGACCCCGCCCGGACCCCCTACGACCGCAGTGCCCCGATCGCCGAGCAGATCGCCCAGTCCTTCAGGGTATCGCAACTCAACCTGCAGACGGAGTACGTCGATTCGCTGCTGCTGCATTCGCCGCTTTTCCCCTATAAAAACCTGTTGAGCGCCTGGGAAGCGCTGGAGCGGATCTACGACAGCGGCGGCACGCGCCAGCTCGGGATCAGCAACTGCTACGACCTGGAGTGGCTCAAGCGGCTCTACGCCGATGCCCGGGTCAAACCCGCCGTCGTGCAGAACCGTTTCTACGCCGATACCGGCTACGACACGGAGCTGCGGGCGTGGTGCCGGGAACACGGCGTCGTCTACCAGAGCTTCTGGACCCTGACGGCCAACCCCCACATCCTCGCCGACGCGCTGCTACAGGAGCTGGCGCAGCGCCACGGCAAGACTCCTGCCCAGCTGCTTTTTGGCTACCTCGGCCAGTGCGGCGTCGTGCCGCTGAGCGGCACCACCTCGGAGCGCCATATGTACGAGGACCTGGAGAGTTTCGACACCCTCCTGAGTCCCGAGGAGATGGCCCGTATCGGGCGGCTTCTGGAGTGAGCGGCCGAAAACGCTACTGCGGCGTTTCGGAGAGCCCCATAACGTAGAGCCCCAGCGCCCGCCCCTCTTCGTCGGTGAAATGCTCGAAGCGCGGCATCTTTCCGATCACCCCGTTTTTCCCGTTTTTCAGTACTAACGCCACCGTTTGCAGGTCAAACTCCCGGATGTTCGGGCCGAGGAACTGTTTCCCCCGGCCGTCGGGGCCGTGGCAGCGTTCGCATTTGAGCATGCGGTAGAGGAGCTCGCCCCGTTCGTTCTCGGTGAAGCCGCTGGAGACGTAGTGGGCGACCTGGGCCGCGCGGTCGATGTCGGCGATCATCGGCGGCATGCCGCCGGGGAAGGTGCGTTTGAAATTGTGGGCGCCGCGGCGGATGTTGAGCAGGGCACTGTCGAAGGAGATGCGGTGGGTCAGGTTCGCCCCCTTGCCCCCCGGTGCGTTGCCGTCGGGACCGTGGCAGACGGCGCAGTGGACGCCGAAGAGGCTTTTGCCCATCTGCAGGAGCTCCGCGTCACTGCGGTTTTCGGAAGGGGCTGCGCTGATGCCGTGCATGGCGTCGGGGGTCAGCGTCGCGTAGGGGGAGAAACGCAGGGCGTAGAGAAGGATGCCCGCGGGCACGAGCACGCCGACAAAGAGGGCGAGCAGCGCTTCGTGTTCCCCGGAAGGAGCCTTCGGTATGCTGCTGCCGGGTTTTGGGGTGCGCATGATCCGGTAGAGAATGAAAAGCGCGCCCAGCGTCAGTAGCAGGGCGGAGAGCATCACGGTAAGGGCGGAGGTGATTACGCTGTCGTGCATCATGCCGACAGTCTAACCTATCGCGTTTGAAGGTGCGCATAAGCGGTTAGGCTATGTTAGCGGCGACAGCTTTGCGCGGCTCTTTTCCTACCGGCGGAGGAAAAGGGGGAGGGGGGAGTCGATTCGCGCCGTCTCCAGTACCGGCCCGGGTGGCGGAAGCGTGCCCAGGGTCGGGGTGTCGCAGCGGAACTCCTGCAGGTAGTGGGTGCCCCGGTAGCCCTTGGCATGGAGCAGTCGCCCCATGGCGCCGAGCTCCGTTTCCGCCAGGAGACCCGTGTGGACGGTCGTGCGCACCTCGAGGGGGATACCGGAGGCGACGAGGAGTTCCAGTGTCTTTTCGAACCGGGGGTAGAACCGGCTTCCGGTCACGTCGGCGAAGCGCGACGCGGGGGCCTTGAAGTCGAGGGCGACGGCGTCGATCAACCCGTGTTCGAGAAGCTCGGCGATCATGGCGGGCCGGCTGCCGTTGGTGTCGAGTTTGATCTTGAAACCGAGCCCGCGGATGGCGCCGCAGAGTTCCGGGAGGCCCACAAAGCGCGTCGGTTCGCCGCCGGAGAGCACGACTCCCTCGAGGAGGCCGCGGCGCCGGCGGAGGAAATCAAGGGCGTCGCCGAGCTCCAGGCGCCCCCTGCCGAATACGATATCGGGATTGTAGCAGTAGGGACAGCGCATGTTGCAGCCGGCGAACCAGAGGATCGCCGCCAGGTGCCCGGGGTAGTCCAGGGCGGTGAAGGGGGTGATGTCGTAGAGCGGCGCGCTAGGCTCTGTCGGTTTCATATTCCGTGAAGGGGCGGCGTTCGCGGTGCTCCCCCCGTTTGCCGATGTTGAAGCTCTCGATGGGGCGGTGGTAGCCCATGACGCGGGTGTAGACGACGCAGCGGGTGCGCGAGGCTTTCAGTTTTTTTAGGATTTCGTTACGAGACATGGCGGTGCTCCTTTTCGTAAGATGCGATCAGCTCCGCATCGCAGTGCGGGCAGTATTTGTGTTCCCCCTCGAGGTAGCCGTGTTTCTCGCAGACGGAGAAGATCGGTGAGACGGTGAGGTAGGGGAGCCGGAAGTTGGAGATGACGCTGCGGACCAGTTTGCGGCAGGCGTCGGCGGAGCTGATCCGTTCGCGCATATAGAGGTGCATGACCGTGCCGCCGGTGTACTGGCACTGCAGTTCGTCCTGCAGCTCCAGCGCCTCGAAGGGGTCGTCGGTATGGTCGACGGGAAGCTGGGAGGAGTTGGTGTAGTAGAAGTTCCGTCCGAATCCCGCCTGGATGATGTCCTCGTAACGCTTGCGGTCCTCCTTGGCGAAGCGGTAGGTCGTCCCCTCGGCGGGAGTCGCCTCGAGGTTGTAGAGGTTGCCCGTCTCCTCCTGGAAGGCGACGATCCGTTCGCGCATGTGCCCCAGGACCTCCAGGGCGAAGGCCGTGCCATAGTGATCGGAGACATCGTTGCGACCCCCGGTGAAATTGCGGATCATCTCGTTGATGCCGTTGACCCCGATGGTGGAGAAGTGGTTGTCGAACCCCGGCAGGTAGCGCCGGGTATAGGGGTAGAGCCCCCGGTCGTAGAGCTTCTGGATGTAGTGGCGCTTCTTCTCGAGGGTCGATTTCGCCAGTTCCATCAGGTGGTTCAGGGCTTCGAAGAGCCCCTCTTTGTCGTCGCAGAAGCGGTAGCCCAGCCGGGCCATGTTGATGGTGACCACCCCGATGCTGCCGGTCATCTCCGCGCTGCCGAAGAGCCCGCCGCCGCGCTTGAGGAGTTCGCGCAGGTCGAGCTGGAGGCGGCAGCACATGCTCCGCACGTGGCTGGGACGGTAGGCATCCGGATTAAGCGTGCGGTTGCCGTCGCCGTCGCGGAGGTACTGGCTGCCGATGAAGTTCTGGAAGTAGGAGGAGCCGATCTTCGCCGTGTTTTCGAAAAGCAGATCCGTGTTCTCGCCGTACCAGTCGAAATCCTCGGTGATGTTGACGGTGGGGATGGGGAAGGTGAAGGGCTGGCCGTTGCGGTCGCCTTCGGTCATCACCTCGTAGAAGGCGCGGTTGATGCGGTGCATCTCCTTCTGAAAATGGATATAGGTCATCGATTCCGGGTTTTTGGCTCCCCGCTCCTGCGCCTCCCTGACGAGGGATGGGGCGGTGAGCCCCTTGAGCAGGTGCCGGCCGCGCCGGGTGGGGATCTGCGCCTTGAGATCCTCGGGCACCGTCCAGTCGATGGTGATGTTGGTAAAGGGGCTCTGCCCCCAGCGGGCGGGGACGTTGAGGTTGTAGACGAAGCTGCGGATCGCCTTTTTCACCTCCCTGTCGGAGAGGCGGTCCTTGAAGAGGTAGGGAGCAAGATAGGTGTCGAAGGAGCTGAAGGCCTGCGCCCCGGCCCATTCACTCTGCAGAATTCCCAGGAAATTCGCCATCTGTCCGAGGGCCTCGCGGAAGTGATTGGGGGCGTCGGACTCGACGCGGCCCCACACCCCGTTGAAGCCTTCGTCGAGCAGGACCCTCAGACTCCACCCGGCGCAGTAGCCCGTGAGGCAGTCGAGGTCGTGGATATGGTAGTCGCCGTTGCGGTGGGCGTGCCCCTCCTCCCGGGAGTAGACACGGTCGAGCCAGAAGTTGGCGATGACCTTGCCGGCGGTGTTGTTGACGAGGCCGGCGTTGGAGTAGCCGGTGTTGGAGTTGGCCTTGATACGCCAATCTTTGCCGCTGACGTACTCTTCGATAGTCTGGGCGGCGTTGATGTAGGTCGTGTCCTCGTTGAGTCCGAGCATGTGCTCGCGCTGCATCTTGTGCATCAGACGGTAGAGCATGAAGGATTTCATGACCTCGAAGTAGCGTCCCCGGTAGAGCTCCCGTTCGATGAGGTCCTGGATCTCTTCCACGGCGGCAGTGTGCCTGGTAGCAAGGCGCCGCATGACGCGGACAAAGACGCGGTTGTCGTAGGGGGTGTTTTCGCTTTTGAACGCCGCCTTGATAGCGTCTTTGATCTTGTAGGCGGAGAAGGGCTGCGGCGTGCCGTCACGCTTGAGGATCGTGTCGAACATGGGACTCCTTTTCTGAAATATCGTGGTCTGGCAATGGACCCGGGGGGGGTCCGGGGTTGGCCGACCGGCTGGTGAGAGAAGTTTACGTCGTGTGCTTTGAGTCTTGTAGGGTGTGTTTCATGGCATTTATCGTCCCGGTGTGTTGTCTGGTGTCTTGCCGGTCAACCAAACACGGATGCCATCGCGTCACCTGGAGAAGAGGAAGACGCTGAAGAGCATTGTAAAAGAAGAGTTTGTCACACTTTGTCAAAGAGGAAATTTTTTCAAAAAAATTGCAAAAATTTTCTGAAACCCCTGTTTTCAGGGATTTCAGCGGGTATGGAGAACGTAGCCGACCCCGTAATGGTTGGAGATGACCCCCTCGGGCAGCTTGGTACGCAGCCGTTTGACGAGAGAGGTTATGGCGTTGAGGCTGAACTCCTTGTCGTGGCGCTCGGCGTGGAGGTGGTAATAGATGTCCTCGTTGGAGACGGTGCGGTTGGCGTGGTCGCCGAGCAGTTCCAGCAGGCGGCGCTCGCTCGGTTTGAGGTCGATGGTTTCGGCGCCGCGGATGAGGGTTTTGGTGCGGCGTTCCCATCGGCACTCCCCCGGGAGCAGGAGAATTTCGCGCTCGCCGCGGATCTCCTCGGCCACCTCGAAGAGCAGCTGCTTAAGCGCGTCGCTGCGGACGGGCTTGATCAGGTACTTTACCAGCCGCAGCTCGACCGCCTGCAGCAGCTTGTCGCGGTCGGAGTGGGCGGTGAGGATGATGATGCGCGTCCGTTTGTCGTGGCGGCGGATCTCCCGGATCATCGAGAGGCCGTCGAGGTTGGGCATGTTGATGTCGGCGATGATAATGTCCGGGTGCGTCTGCTTGTAGCGGGCGAGGGCCTCCCTCCCGCAGGCGGCCTGTTCGACCCGTTCGAAAAAGAGGCCGAGATACTCGACAACATATTCGCGCAGTTCCGCCTCGTCCTCGGCGACGAGGATGGTCAGGTCATGCTTGGGGGGCTGCATGGGCGACTCCTATCGTAAAGGTGGCTCCTGCACCGGTGTTGGCGACGCTGAGGGTCCCCTCCATGCTCTGCTCGACGATCATCTTGGCAATATAGAGGCCCAGCCCCGTGCCCATCGCCTTGTGCTTCGTCGTGAAGTAGGGGTCGAAGATCCTGCCCAGGTGCGCTTCTTCGATGCCGCCGGCGTTGTCGGAGACCTCGAGCAGCACCGTACCGCCGCGGCGGTAGAACTTCAGGGCGATGGCCGGGGCGGCGACGTGGCGCTCCCGCAGCGCCTCCGCCGCGTTGGAGAGGAGCGAGAGGACGACCTGGATGTATTCGTTGATATAGCCGTGGACGACGAGGTTGTGGTCCCCCTCGACGGAGACGTCGATCCCCTCGCGTTCGAGTTTGGTGAAGAGCACCTCCAGGGCCTTGGTGATCGCCTTCCGGACGCTGAAGTCCTGCTTCTCCTTGCCGGGGCGGAAGAAGTTCATGAAATCCTCGATGGTGTTGGACATGAAGGCGACACTCTGCTCCATCTTTTCCAGCTTCCCTTCGAGCTCGTGCGGTTCAAGCACCCCGTAGGCGCTCTTCTCCCGGACGATGGCGATGAGGGTGCCGATGATCGCCAGGGGCTGGCGCCACTGGTGGGCGATGTTGCCGATCATCTCCCCCATGTCCGCCATCTTGGAGCGCTGCAGAAGCATCCGCTCGCGCTCCTTGATCGTCTCGTCCTTGTGGCGCAGCGCCTCGATGGTGTCGAGCAGCTCGCGGTTGTACTTCTCCTCGATGTAGAGACCGCAGTCGAGGCGCTTCATCTGGTCGATCAGGCCGGGGATGAAGGCTTTGCGGATAATGGAGCCGTGCTGGGGGGCGATCAGCTCGAGGTCGAGGGCCTCGATCTTCTTGAGGGCGTAGTTGAAGATATCCTTGCTCGGCATGTATTCGGCGTGAAAACGGCGCGCCTTCTCGAAGTAGTCGGTGCCGGCGTAGAACTCCCACGACTCCTCGATACCCCCGAAGATGTCGCTGGAGAAGAGGACGCGGGTATCGGGGTGGTAGGTGACGAAGGCGCCGGGGGAGTGGCAGTAGGGGGTCGTCAGGAACTCCAGCCGCAGGCCGGTCGGGGTGGTGAGGGAGAGCTCCTCGCGGTCAATCTCGTAGTAGCGCGAACGGATGCCGTAGTGCTTGACGAGCGGCACCATCCGGCTGTGGGTGACGATCTGCAGGTCGTCGCGGCCGATCAGCGATTCGAGGGCCGGTACCGAGGCGCAGAGGTCGGGGTCCTGGTGGTGCAGGATGATGTAGCGGATCCGGTCGAAGGAGGTCAACGTGCGCACCTTCGCGACGATGGCGTCGAACTCCAGCATGGAGCCCGGGTCGATAAGGATCGAATCGTCGCCGTTTTCGATGAAGTAGGCATGGCACTGGAAGGGGTCACCGGGGAGGTACATCCCGACCCAGTAGACCCCTTCGGCGACGGGGACGGCCCGGGTGTAGTCGCGGGGTTCTTCGAAACGGGGCATTTAAAACCTCCCGACGATGCCGGGAACGGCGAAGACGATTCCCAGGAAGAGCAGCGAGGTGATGAAGACCTGGGCGGTGATGTCACGGGGGCGGCAGTCGTAGAGGGAGCCGAGGTTGACGTTGGCGACGGCCAGGGGCATGATCAGCTCGAAGAAGAGGATCCCCTTCACCATCGGGTCGAGGTCGGTGAACTGCAGCACGCCGAAGGTGAGCAGCGGCAGCAGCAGGAACTTGACGCCGCTGACCCAGGCGGTAAGGACGCGGTTGACGCTGCGCAGCTTCACCTGGTAGAGGTAGATACCGAAGAGCACCAGCTGCATCACCATCGAGGCGTAGGCCCCCATCTGCAGCATTTTGTCGATGGTCTCCGAGGGCTCGTAGCCGCCGAGGTTGAGGGCGATGGCGATCAGGGCGGCCCAGATGATGGGGAGCTTGACGATGTTCATCAGGGAATCTCTCACGTCGAAGGAGCCCCGGGAGTAGAAGTAGACCCCGAAGGTGTAGACGAAGAAGACGTTCATCAGGTTGATCACCGTCGTGTAGGGGATGGAGGCCTCCCCGAAGATGGCGATCCCCAGGGGGATGCCGAGGTTACCCGTATTGCCGATCAGGGCCGCGACGGCAGCGATGGAACGCTCCTTGGGATCGTCGAAAAGTCGTTTCACCAGGGGAAGGGTAAGGCCGAGGGTGAGCAGTACGACGGCGCCGTAGAGCAGTGGCGCGACGAGCAGGGTGTCGTCGATCGGGCGTTTGAGCAGCCCCCAGAAGGTGAGGAAGATCTGCAGGAAATAGACCGAGAGCAGCGTGATCGTGCGGTCGTCGATCTGCTCCTTGAAGCTGCGTTTCGCCAGGTAGCCGACGCCGATGAAAAGGTAGATGGCCAATACGGAAAAAAGGACGGAACCCATAGCGCCATTGTAACCTATATGCGCTGCGCTCGCTACGCACATTTTGATTACCCGATACTTAGGCGGCCGGACTGGATGATGCACTTAATGGCCTGTAACGCGACTTTGAGTACAATTTTGCATCTTATGCGGACACCTTTGTGTCATCAAGGACGGAAATGACCGATGTTCTGATTATCGGAAACGGCGGGGCGGGGCTCGTCGCCGCGCTGAGCGCCCGGGAGGCGGGGGCGAGCGTCACGGTGCTGGGTAAGAGCTACCCCACCCGTTCGCAGACCTGCATGGCCCAGGGAGGGATCAACGCGGCCCTGGCCAACGTCAGCGACGACAGCGTCGAAAAGCACATCGAGGATACGCTGCGCTCCGCCCAGGGGATCGCTAGCGAAAAGGCGGTGAAAAGCCTCTGCGAGGAGGGAATCGACGCCCTGCTCTGGCTCGACCGCCTCGGCGTCCCCTTCAGCCGCACCGAAACGGGGCAGATCGCCCAGCGCCACCTTGGCGGCGCCTACTCGCCCCGCGCCTGCTACGCCCAGGACTACACGGGGCTGAAGGTCCTGCACACCCTTTACGACGCCTGCAACCGCGCGGGGATCACTTTTCTCAACGAGCGGTTTTTGTTGAACCTGATCACCCGCGACGACGAAAAGGGCAAACGGGAGGTGCTTGGTGCGACGGTGCTGGACATCCGTAGCGGTGAGGTGGAGGAGCTCCGCGCCAAGACGGTGATCCTCGCCACCGGGGGCTACAGCCGCCTCTACCACAAGCACTCCACCAACGCCGTCGGCTCCACCGGCGACGGCATCGCGGCGGCGGTCCGTGCCGGGGCGCGCCTGAGCGACATGGAGTTCGTACAGTTCCACCCGACGGGGCTGAAAAACTCCGCCGTGCTCATCTCCGAGAGTGCCCGCGGGGCGGGGGGCTACCTCCTCAACGCCGCGGGGGAACGCTTCACCGACGAGAAGGGGACCCGCGACGTCGTCGCCCGGGCGATTCTCGAGGAGATCAATCGCGGCGGCGCCGTTACCCTTGACATCCGCCACCTCGGCGAGGCATTCATCGAGGAGGAGCTTCCCCAGGAGCGCAAGCTCGCCAAGCTCTACGAGGGGATCGACCCGGTGCATGAGCCGATGCCGATCCGTCCCGTCGCCCACTACACGATGGGAGGGATCGAGGTGGACTGCGATTCGCAGACCTGCGTGAAGGGGCTCTACGCCGCCGGGGAGTGCGCCAACCACAATGTCCACGGCGCCAACCGCCTCGGCGGCAACTCCCTGCTGGAGCTGGTCGTCTTCGGCCGGCAGGCGGGGGCCAACGCGGCCGAAGCGGCCCTCTCGGGCGGCCGGGACGTCACCGCTGCCAGTGAACAGGCCGCGAAGGACCGCAACTTCATCACCGGGGTCAAGTACTTCACCAACCAGATCGACTTCTACCAGAAGCGCGAATTCATGGGGAACATCTTCTACAACAACGCGGGGATGGTGCGCGACGACATGGGACTCAAGGCGGTGCTCGGCGCCGTGCGGCAGATCCAGAAGGAGCTCCCCTTCATGGGACCCAGGGACAAGAGCAAGGCCTACAACACGAACCTCGTGGAGTTCATCGAGTTCGGCAACCTTGTCGAACTGGCGGAGATCGTGCTGGTGAGCGCCATCAGCCGCGTCGAGAGCCGCGGGGCCCACTTCCGCAGCGACGCGCCACAACGCAAGGACGAGATGTTCGCGGCGCACACCATCACCTGGAAAGAGGACGGAGTGCTCTGCGCGGACTTCGTCGCGAACAAGGAGTAGGGATGCAAGCGAACGCGTCAGCGCGGCTTGACTGCGCGCGGGCACTCCGCCGAGGAGAACAGAGCGTTAGCGTAGTGTCGGGGGCTTTGCCCGCGGCGCGTATCACTATATTGGAGAGCGCGGCGTACACG
>QKCD01000008.1 GCA_003245815.1 Sulfuricurvum sp. | reverse complement strand
ATCATCCAATCAGATACGAACATTATTCCAATCATTTTTGAATATATTATTGATAATTTTATATATTCTTAATATTTGGTGATGTACCATTCCTCTATGTGCATTTCAAGCATGCACATATCGGGACTCCTCCGTAAATATTGATAACTTCTTTACCCTCTTGTGCCGAGAGGGTAAAAAAGCCCCCATCTTTTCTCCTAAAAAAACAATCCAACCATTTTTCAGCAGCGCAATGCCGACTGCCGGCATGCCGAGACTCAGACTTTGACGCGGTCCTGCAGGGCCCGTGCCAGCGAGAGCATATCGATATTTTCCAGGCTCACCCCCGTGGGGACACCCTGGGCGATGCGGGAGAAGCGAACACCGCTCTGCGTGAGTTTGTCCTCGATGTAGAGGATCATCGCGTCCGTGGCGATGGAGGGGGACATAGCGAAGATCACCTCCTCCACCCCGCTGCCGACAAGGTCTTTGAGGTGGCTGATGTCCAGTTCGTCCAGGGAGTCCAGGACGAAATAACGTCCCTCGAAGAGACCGTTCTCCTCGATGGTCAGGATATCCTTGGCGTTCTCCACCACGCAGAGCAGCCGGATGTCGCGGCTCTCGTCCGTACAGATCGCGCAGAGTTCGTCTTCGCTCATGCCGCCACAGGAGCGGCACTTCTTCAGCGACCCCAGGGCGTTCTCGATCGCGTGGGCGATCTTCAGGGCCGTGAAGTTGTCCTTCATCACCATGTGGTACGCCAGGCGGGTGGCGGATTTCTGCCCGACGGTGGGGAGTTCCTGCAGGGCGTCGACGAGTTTGTTGAACTTTTCGAGGGAGTGTTTCATGGGGGAGATTCTACCGCATTTCCTCTTGCGCTTTGGGCAACAGAATCCAGAAACGGGTATCGGATTTCATCCGCCCCGCCTTCGCCTCCGCCTCCCGGCCGGATCCCCAGAAGAAGTCGGCCCGAAGTTTTCCCCGGATCGCTCCCCCCGTGTCCTGGGCGAAAACGACCCGTTCCAGCGGGGTGCCGTCGAGGGGGTCTTCGGATTCGAGGTAGAGCATCGCCCCCAGCGGGATGTGCCTGCGGTCGACCGCCACGGAGCGCCCCGGCGTCAACTCCAACCCCAGCGAACCGGTCGCCCCGACGCTGCGACTCTGGAAAAAAACGACGCTGGGGTTGACTTCGAGGAGCGTCTCCACCGCTTCGGGGTGTGCCGCCAGCCAGGAGCGGATCGACTGCAGCGAGACCGTCTCGGCGTCGATGGCGCCGCGTTCGACGAGGTAACGGCCGATGGAGCGGTAGGGCCTGCCGTTCTGGTTCTTGTAACCCACATGCAGCACATCGCCGCTTTCGAGCAGGATCTTCCCCGATCCCTGGACTTCCAGGAAAAAGAGAGCGATCCGGTCATCCACCCAGCAGATGACCGGGGCCTCCGCCTCCGCGATGTGGCGGCGGTCGTAGTAGGGAACGACCCGTTTCCCGATCAGGCGGCCGCGCAGCCGTTTTCCTTCCAGCTCCGGGTAGAGCTCGGCGAGATCGATCTCCAGCAGGTCCTCGGGCTCGCCGTAGAGGGGGTAACGGTAGCGCGCATCGGGTTCAAGGCTGCCGCGCAGCAGCGGTTCGTAATAGCCCGTCATCAGCCCCGTCGTCTCCCCGCCGGGCGTAGCGATCAAAAAAGGCTCGAACTCCCGGCGGAAAAAGGCAGCGGGACGCTTGACACTGTCAGCTTTCTCGCAGAGGTCCCCGTAGAGGCGCTGCGCCTCGTAGCTTTCGCAGTTTTTGCGGAAAAGCTCCAGCAGTTCGCCGTAGGACTCCCCCTCCCAGATGGCCGCGGCCTCTTCGGGCGTGGGGATCAGGTAGGTGTCGGGAAGCTGCGGCATCAGCACCTGCGGTTTCGGAACGCATCCCGCAAGCAGCAGCATAATGATTACGGCAATCTGAGGGTACATGCCTATTATTATGCCCAAATTCCCAAGATGGTATAATTCGCGAAAAAATTACTAGGTGAGTATTGTGGAAAATCTAAGCTACTACGAAATTTTGGAAGTCAGCCGTGATGCCGACAAGGCGACAATCAAAAAAGCCTACCGTAAAATGGCGAAACTCTACCACCCCGACCGCAATCCGGGAGACAATGAGGCTGAACACAAGTTCAAACTCTGCAACGAAGCGTATCAGGTCCTCAGCGACGACCAGCAGCGCTCCGTCTACGACCGTTACGGCAAAGAGGGGCTCAAGGGCGGCATGGGAGGCGGAGGCGGATTCGGCGGCGCCGGGTTCGACGACCTCGGCAGCATCTTCGAAGAGATGTTCGGAGGCTTCGGCGGAGGCAGAGGCCGCCGCCAGCGCACCGACGGCGACAAATACCCCCTCGACCTCGGCGTCGAGATGAGCATCAGTTTCCAGGAAGCCGTCTTCGGCTGCGAAAAAGAGGTGCACTTCTCCTACAAGAAATCCTGTACGAGCTGTAAGGGCACCGGTGCCAAGGACGGCAGCGTCACCACCTGTAGTCAGTGCGGCGGCAAGGGGCAGGTCTACATGCGCCAGGGCTTTATGACCTTCTCCCAAACCTGTCCGGTCTGTCACGGCGAGGGAACCGTTATAAAAGACAAGTGCGGCGAGTGCCGGGGCAACGGGTTCGTCACCGTGGACGAAACGGTCACGATCAAGGTACCGGCGGGCATCGACTCCGAGAACCGCCTCCGCGTCTCCGGCAAGGGGAACAAGGGCAAGAGCGGCCAGCGCGGCGACCTCTACGTCACCTTCTACGTCGAGCCCGACCCCCACTTCGTCCGCCGCGGCAACGACGTCTACCTGGAGGTGCCGGTCTTCTTCACCCAGGCGGCCCTGGGCGAGACGATCAGCATCCCTTCGCTGACGGGCGAGATCGAGCTCGAACTCGACGAGGGGACGAAAGACAAACAGCAGTACCGCTTCCGCGGCGAGGGGATCGCCGACGTCCACGGCCACGGCAAGGGCGACCTGATCGCCCAGGTCACCCTAACCTACCCCAAACGCCTCAGCGACGAGCAGCGCGCCCTGCTCGAACAGCTCCAGGAGAGCTTCGGCATCGAGTCCAAGCCCCACGAGAGCGTCTTCGAATCCGCCTTCGACAAGGTGAAGAGCTGGTTTAAGTAACTCTGTAAAGCGGCGGTTCCGCCGCTTTCTTTCTCTGTAGAACGGCCCTCCTTTTCATACCTATCCACATACAACCTACGACACAATCTATTTCAAATTGTTATAAAAAAACATATTTTATTGCGATTTAAGTCCCAAAATGCAACCATGAGCACTGGCATAGTAATTATATTTTGTTTATTTTAACCGGATTATATGCTTATTTCCATAACTCTGGAAGCATGGCATCCGTCACGAAGATCCAAAATGTAATGGGTGGCGTCACGCGCAACAGTAACGAAATACACAAGGAGACTGACATGACACGCAAGCAATCACGTATCCTGCTAATGTTTGCTTCGGCATCATTGGTTCCCATGCTTGGCATGGCCAATATAGCAGCACAAGAGTATGGCACCGGGGAGCGTACAGAAGCAATCCATATCCTGCCGACAACCCCCTCCATCGAAGCCTCGGAATTCATGACGAAAGCCTCGGCGGAAATCCTCAACGGCAATTTCGAGACATGTGATCTCGCTGGCTGGGGCATCTACCGGGCGGGAAACACCGCGGGCTGGTTTGCATACAGCGGCACCACATCCCCCCAGTCGGGGCATCCGATCTACCCGCCGCAGGAAGGCTTATGTGCCGCGACTTCGGACCAAACCGGGGCCAACGTACAGATACTCTACCAGGACATTACGCTTGACGGCAACTACGAGCTGAGCATGACGCTCTACACCCATAACTGGGCACCTGCCTACTACAGCCCCCAGTCACTCTGCTACAACTGCGGCTTCCCCAACCAGCAGTACCGGGTGGACATCATGCTGCCCGGTGCCGATCTGCTTTCCGTTGATCCCGCAGATATTCTCTATACCGTTTTCCAGACGATGCCGGGCGACCCGTCTGATATCCCCCCGGCTCCCTACAACGTTGATTTGACCCCATGGGCAGGACAAACGGTGCGTCTGCGTTTCGCTGAAGCGGATAATGCATTATGGTTCAACGGCTCTGTAGATGATATCAAACTGACACGCCTTAGCATCGATGCGGCAATCGATATCAAACCTGGCTCCTGTCCCAACCCCTTCAACGGCAAAAGCCGCGGCAGCGTGCCTGTGGCCATTATCGGGAGTGCTGATTTCGATGTAACCACCGTCGATCCCGCATCCGTTGCACTGGCCGGGGTACCTGCGCTCGAGAATTGGGCGATCGAAGACATGACGCAGCCTGTCGGCGAGAACAGCGATTGTCACACCTGTTTCGACGCCGATGACCCGGCCAATTACAACTGCGACCTGTGGGACGCAACCGTCGACCCGGCGGTTCCCGGTACGGACGGCGTCATGGACTCCTACTGCGGTGACGGTTACCCCGACCTCGTGCTACATTTCGATACCCAGGCCCTGGCCGAGGCCATCGGTGTCATGGAGAGAGACGCATGCGTCACCTTGGAGTTGACAGGCACTACGAATGACGCTACCCCGATCCCTATTACAGGCAGCGATTCTGTCGTGATCCGTACAAAATAGTCTTCTTCTGCAGCCGGACCAGCTCCCGCGCTGCTTCTGCGTTTAAAATTTTGAAGACTCTTGCCGCCTACACGGCGTCGCACCGGGGGAGAACTCCCCCGACGTCCGGCGGCACAACGCCCTGACCGACCCAATATCAATTCTTAATACTTATATAACTCCTACTGTGGAACAATAGGGCATTTGCGCGCACAGGAGGAATGTATGGATCTCTTCAGCCCCGTCAAACTCGGTAACCTCACCCTGCAAAACCGTATCTTTATGGCCCCTTTGACCCGCTGCCGCAGCGTCGACGGCCATATCCCCAACGCGATGATGGCCGCCTACTACGCCCAGCGCGCCTCGGCGGGCCTAATCATTGCCGAGGCCACCATGGTCTCGCCGCTGGGAATCGGCTATCCCAACACTCCCGGCATCTATACGCCGGAGCAGCTGGAGGGGTGGAAGCAGGTGACCCACGCGGTTCACGAGAAGGGTGGCAGGATCTTTCTGCAGCTCTGGCACGTCGGCCGGATCTCCCACCCCGCCTTCCTCGGCGGCGCACTCCCCGTCGCCCCCTCGCCGGTCAAACCCGCCGGCGAAACCTACACCCCCGAGGGGATGCAGTCCTTCGTCACCCCCCGGGCCCTTGAAGCGGAGGAGATCCCGACGATCGTCCGGCAGTTTGTCATCGCTGCGAAAAATGCCGTCGAAGCGGGATTCGACGGCGTCGAGATCCACGGGGCGAACGGCTACCTCATCGACCAGTTCCTCCGTGACGGTACCAACCGCCGCGACGACGCCTACGGGGGCTCCGTCGAGAATCGCGCGCGCTTCCTGTTCGAGATCGTCCGCGACGTCTGCGACGCCATCGGGCCCGAACGTACCGGGGTACGTCTCTCCCCCAGCGGTACGTTCAACGACATGAGCGACTCCGATCCCCAAAGCCATTTCACCTATATCTGCGGACAGCTGGGCAGCTACCACCTCGCCTATCTCCACATCATCGACGCCCTTGAGGGGGACATCCGCCACGGGGCGAACGTCGTCGACCTGCGCATCCTGCGGGCGGCCTACCCGGGGCTTTTGATCACCAACGGCGGCTACGACAAGACGCGGGGAAATGCGGTGATCGCGGAGGGAGTGGCCGATGCCGTCTCCTTCGGGGCCCTCTTCCTGGCCAATCCCGATCTCCCGGAACGGTTCAAAAGCGATGCATCCCTGAACACACCCGATCCCGCCACATTCTACACCCAGGGCGCCGAGGGTTACCTCGACTACCCGACGCTGCAGGGGTAGAGGCCCCCGCCCCATCTTCCCGATTAAGGAGGGAGGCAGTATAATGTGCTACTGTCTGTATACCGTCAAGAGTTCCGGTGTCGTCTTATCCCGGAGTTTGGCGCGCGTCGGCAATGTTCTACCCTGTCATCATCAAGTGGAGTTCAACGCATGAAACGTCCCCTGTCCGTTTCGATCATCAGCTGGTATCTTGTCATTACGGGGATCCTCTCGCTGGGGACCCTGGCCATGACCTTCAACGATCCCGAGATCGCGAAAGTGATGGCGGTCAACGCCCTGCCCGTTCCCATGCAGTACCTGATGTATGCCGCGGGAATCCTGATCGCCATCGCCTCGGGTATGCTGATGCTCAACGGGAACAAGCTCGGACGGCTTCTCTACGTCTCCTGGACCGCCTTTTCCCTTGCGGTCACCCTGATCTCCTCGCCGATGAAGATGGTGATGCTGCCGGGAGTCCTCATCTTCGCCCTGATCGTTTTCCTGCTCTACCGCCCCAATGCGAACGCCTACTTCGAGGAGCAGCCCGAAACGGAGATGGAAGATGATTCGTAATTTTGTCGGCATCCTCTTCCTGGTGGGATCGGGATTTCTGATGAGCCTCGTCATCTTCCTCGGCTTCACCGACACGTCGAAGATCGCCAGCGGCAAATGGGTGCTCGTGACAGAGGCGTGCATCCCCTTCCTGATTCCCCACCTGATCGGGTTGGCGCTCTACCGCGAACGCCCCTGGGGCATCACCTCGGGCGTCACCTTCATCGCCGCGACGGTGATGTCCCTCTTTATGGTTGTCAATATCATCACCGTTCAGCGTTCGCCGGAACTGGCCAGAGTGATGGATACGTCGCGGCTGGACGCCTTCAACGACTATGCCACCGGCTTTGCCGTTATGGCGATCTTCGCCGCTACCGGCATCGTCTTCTTCCTGAGAGGGCGTTCCGCCGATCTTGCGGCACGACAAGAATCACTGGAACGCGACTGGGCCTGAATTCGTCACACCTCCTCATGCCATACATCGATCCAATCGAGGTCTTATTCCATGCGACACCTGCAGATTTCAAACCTTTCGTTTATCTATCCAAACTCCCCCGAAGCGCTCTTTTCTGATCTGAATCTGACATTTTCCCTGGGCTGGAACGGTCTCGTCGGGGCCAACGGATCGGGCAAAACCACGCTGCTGAAACTGATCGCCAGAAAGCTCTCGCCCACCCACGGCACCATCAGCGGCAATGCCCTGGTCTACTACTGCGAGCAGAAACTCGACGACCTTCCTGAAGATTTCGATTCATTCTCTACGGCATACGACTCCAGAAGCTTCAAAATCAAAAACGCGTTAAAGATCGAAGACGCATGGCTTTACCGCTGGGAGAGCCTGAGCTACGGGGAGAAGAAGAGGATACAGATCGCCGTTGCCCTCTATAGTGAACCGGACGTTCTCTTACTCGATGAGCCGACGAACCACCTGGACATTGCCACCAAACAGACCCTCATCGAAGCATTGAAAGGATTTCATCAAACGGGGATTCTCATCAGTCATGACAGAACGTTTCTTGATACCCTCTGCAACACTACCGTGATCATCAAGAACCATCGTCTCTATAAATACAAGACGCCCTACTCCAACGCCATGCTTGAGTTCCAAAAAGAGCAAGAAGCCCTTACGCGGCAGATTGAGGATCACAATCAAAAAATCAAGCAGCTGCAAAAAGCGATTCAGCAACAGAAGGAAAAAGTCTCCCGCTCCGACAGCCGGCTCTCAAAAAAGCGCATCGATCCCCACGACAGGGACGCCAAAGAAAAGATCAATTTGGCCAAACTGACCGGTAAAGACAAAAATGATGCCCAACGCGTCCATACCCTCAACAGCCGATATCAACAGCTCGATGCCAACAAAATGAGGGTCGAAAAGGAGTATAAGAAGGGGGTCGTCATTGAAGGTGGTGCCCATCGACACCATGCGTCCATCTGTATCGAGGGCGGCAATCTGACACTCTCCGAGGAGAAGGTGTTACACTACCCCAAGCTGCTAATCGGCGACAGTGACAAAATCGCCCTGGTCGGGGATAACGGCAGCGGTAAAAGCAGTTTTATCAAGACTTTGATCCCACAGCTCGACAGGCAGGAGCTCCTCTATCTGCCGCAAGAGATCGATGCCGACCTTGCGGCAGAACTCTTTGAAGCGATCCGGATGCTTCCGAATGAAAAGAAAGGGGCGCTTTTCACCTTCGTAACGCGGCTTTCGTCAGATCCCAAGTCCCTGTTGGAGAACACTATGCCCAGTCCCGGGGAGCTGCGCAAACTACTGATCGCCAAAGCACTGCTCGACAACATCGCGGCTATCATACTCGACGAACCGACCAACCATATGGATATCGACGCCATCACGTCCCTGGAAGAGGCGCTGAAGCACTACGACGGCCTGCTCCTGGTTGTAAGCCACGATGCCTTGTTTGTAAGAAGTGTTGCCAAGAGGGTGTGGAGCATCACCCGGGAGGGTGAAGGAGTGTATCGCCTGAGAGAGGGCGGTCAGGCTTCCGCCTAGCCGCGCATCTGCATAACGATCATCAGGTCGTCGCCGTTCTCAACGACGCCGAAGGCGTGCTTCTGGCAGTACTCCTCGTTCATCGCGTCTTTCCACGCGTTCGCCTCGATCAGCGCCTCGTCTTTCGTTGCGAAGGTTTTTTCCGCCGGTTCGCCGCTGCGCTTGAAACATCCGCACTGGCGTTCTACAATAACTTTATACATATCAGATCCTTTGATGGTTGCGATTTTTGGTGCGGAAGTATAGAGAAGCGGGGTTAAAAAGAGATTGCCGAAGGCGCGGCAGGCACAAAGCCTAAGCCCCTGTTAAGAGCCGATTAGGGGGCGATCGTGTATCCCAAGCCGTTAACGTTGACGATCAGATCGTCACCCAGTACCGCGCGCAGCCGCTTTACCAGCGAACGTAGCGTACTATTGCTCTTGGGCTCGTCCCAGACATGCCGGCATATCTGTTCGTTGGAAACGGTACTGTTACGGTTTCGGACCAGCACTTCAATCAGCTTTAGCTTCTGGGGCGAAAGCGGCACCACCTCCCCGTTACACCCCAGACGGCGCTTGTGCAGGTCGAAAACATAACCGTCTCTCAATACCACCACCGAACGGGCCGAATCGGGCACCGGAGACTCCTCCTGCGCAAGCGCCACTTTGACGGTAGCGAGAATCTCCCGTTCGCGGTAGGGCTTCATTAGGTAGGCTACGGCCTTCGCCTCGATGGCGTAGTCGATCATCTCTTCGTCCGCATAGGCCGTCAGGAAGATGATCCTGCACTCCGGATGATGACGTTTGATCCGGACCGCTGCCTCTGAGCCGCTGACCGCCCCTTTCAGGATAATGTCCATCAGGACCACGTCCGCCCCCTCCTCGCGGCAGTGACGGATGGCCTCTTCCCCACTGTCCACGATCCCATTGACCTGGTAACCCTCCCCTTCAAGCACCTCTTTGAGGTATTGGGCCGATATCAGATCGTCTTCGACGATAAACACTTTTTGATGCTTCATAGCCATATTCTACTTCATTTTTCCAAATATTATCCAATAGAATCAAACCATTGTATAATGTGCAGAAGGAGGCATTTGATGTTCAGGGAACGTATGCAGTCGCTTTTCCGCAGCAGGGACCATAAGAGAATCATGCTCGTCGGCCTGTACAGCGCCTCCATTCTCATCCTCGCCATGCTGACCCTGATGGCCTTGGGGATGGGCTATCCGGCACTCTTCTACTTCAAACTGACTATGACACTGCTGCTGACACTCCTCTTCCTCGCCTTCTGCCGTTCCCGTAACACGCCGCTTTTCGCCATCCTCTTCCTCCTCCTGATGGAGATCGAAAGCTCCTCGGCGATGATCGATCCCCACTTCTACAACTTCGCCACCGTCTACCCCTTTTTCCATATCCTGGGTTTCTTTTTCTTTTTCCGGCTGAAAACCGCCGCATGGATGACGGTCGGCCATTTCATCTATTGGGGTGCCGTCAGCGCCTACGGCCTGAAGAGCTTCGTCGGCCATCCCCTCTTCCATATGGTTCCGCTGCTCAACATGTTCATGAGTTCCATTCTCGTAGTATTCATCGCCCTCTTCTACCACATCTCGACGGAGATGACCTATGCCGAACTCGAACGCTCCAACCGCCAGAAAGAGATCCTGCTCAAGGAGATCCACCACCGGATCAAGAACAACCTCAACCGGATCGCTTCCCTGCTGGGGCTCCAGATCCTGAGCCTCCGCCATCGCAATGCCGACCCCCCGGAAACAGCACTGCAGAAGAGCAAGCTCCGTATCGAGGCGATGGCAATGGTACACGACGCCCTCTACCGCAGCAACGACCTGGAACGCATCGACTTCGCCATCTACGCCCGACAGCTTCTCAAGCTTATCGGTCAGGCCTTCGGCAGGCCCTTACCCTTTCAGCTGGAGGTACACGACGGTGCCCTCCCCCTCGATCGAATGCTGAAAATCGGCATGATCCTCAACGAGCTCTACACCAATTCCCTCAAATACGCCACGGAACATCCCCAACACGGACTCAAAGTTGTGATTACACTGACCCATGAAGCGGAGGAGTATCGGCTAACCTACCACCAGCGCAATCATCGAGAGATCGATCTCGACGCTCTCGAGAAGAGCCCCGGCCTCGGCATGAAACTGATCCGCCTTGCCGCTGGGGAGATCCACGGCTCCCTCGACCTCGCCAACGACCGTGGCCTTCGCGTCACCCTCACCTTCCCCGCCTGACTCCCGTTTCCGGCATCAATCTTTCGATGCAACGCCGATGCAACATCTTTGGCCTATATTACAGATAACGTGATGCAATCTTCAAATAGGTAGGCATCCAACTGCGCCGAAAAGGATTCAATCATGAAAATATTGAGAGCAATCGCCACGATATTACTGCTGAGTATGATCGCCGCCGGTTTTAGCGGCTGCGATTGGCATGATTATCGGAAGGGTACCACTACGGTGACGGATGGCAACGTCTCACTCCCGGATGACGGCGATACGACACCGCCCCCGGCGACGGGCACCATCCCGCCCGACCCAAGCACTCTGGCACCGGCGCTCAGCCCGACGGAGTCGACCCTTGTCAGCAGCTCGACCGCCTTCCTCTACAGCGGCAGCACGCCGATCCAGACCGGAGTGGCGGACGGCACGATCGATCCGGCGGTCGCCGCCGTCGTTCGCGGCAAAGTGCTCAGCCGCGACGGTTCACCCCTCTCCGGGGTCACCGTCACCGTACTGAACCATCCCGAATACGGTCAGACCCTGAGCCGTGCGGATGGCATGTTCGACCTCGCCGTCAACGGGGGCACGACCCTGACGGTCAACTACACCAAAACGGGCTACCTCTCTCTGCAGCGTACCTCGGTGATCCCGGAGCTCGATTTCACCGTGATCGACGCTGTCGTGATGACTCCGGCCAGCGCCACGGCCACCACCGTCGACCTGGCCCATATACCCGATGCCTATGCCGTAGCGCAGGGCAGCGTCTCGAGCGATGACCGCGGCACGCGCCGATCCACGCTGCTCTTCCCGCAGGGGACCCAGGCGCAGCTCAAACTCCCCGACGGATCGACGCAGCCCATTACGTCGCTCACACTGCGGATCACGGAGTATACGACCGGCGAAGAGGGAGAAGATGCCATGCCCGCCGAACTTCCCGAGGGCGTCGGTTATACCTACTGCGTCGAAATGAGCGTCGACGAGGCCGAAGCGCATGGGGCGACGAGCGTTCTGTTCGACACGCCGGTCATCAACTACGTCGAAAACTTCATGGGCTTTGCAGTGGGCAGCAACGTTCCCTCCTACTATTACGACAGGGCCGCAGGCCAATGGGTCACGATGCCTTTCGGCAGGGTCATCAAAGTGCTGAGCATCACCGACGGCAAGGCCGATCTCGACACGAACGGGGACGGCGTCGCCGACAACAACGCCTCGCTGGGGATCACCGATGCCGAACGCGAAACCATCGCAACGCTCTACCCTGCGAACAGCGCATTGTGGCGCGTCGCGCTGGAGCACTTCACGCCCGTCGACTACAACGGCTGGGCTATTCCACCCGAAGACGACACCCTCCCCGACCTGAACGAGATGGATCAGATCGACACGGGGTGCCCCCCCGGAACCGCCAGGGGATCGATCATCGAATGCCAGTCCCAGGTACTCGGCGAGACGGTCTCCGTCGCCGGTACGCCGTTGAGCCTGAACTACCGCAGCAACCGTACCGAAGGGGGAAACCGGAAGCATATCCTCGACATTCCCCTGACCAAAGACAACTGGAACGGCGACCTCGCCAAAATCAAAGTCCGTATCACCGTTGCGGGACAGTCGCACGATACCGAATATACGGAATTCTCTTCGGATCTATTCCACCACTTTGTCTGGGACGGCCTTGATGCTTACGGACGGGAGGTTTACGGTACATACCCCGTGCAAGTGCGTATCATCTATGAGTACTGGATTCCCTATCTTTTCGGGGATCGCTGGATTCTTGAGGTGGCATTAAAATACCGTCGATGGAACGGTTACCTCGAAAAAAATCCGGTCTCATCGCTGGGAACGGATGGCTGGACTTTGAACCTGCACCACCGCTATGACGGATTGACCAAAACACTCTACCTGGGCACCGGCGAGGAAACGGTAGCGGAACAGGTCTCTCCGACCATTGTCAAAGCGGATATTGATAATACCTATGCCTCGTACGTTCTTTACTATCCGACAAGTGTCTATGAGCCGTCGGGAATGGATTGCGCGCCGGACGGTTCCTGCTATATCGCCGCAAGAATCATAAGCAAAATTCAGAAACTGAATACAGACGGCAGCATCATAACCGTTGTAAGCGATCACGGTACGGATTACACCAACGGCTACAGCGGTGACGGCGGGGCCGCGACAGACGCGCTGCTCGATGGACCCATGGATGTCGCCTATGCACCGGACGGTTCGCTCTATATAGCAGACTTCTATAATTATCGTATCCGGAAAGTCGATCCGAACGGCATCATCACCACGATAGCGGGCACCGGCACCTACGGTTACAGCGGAGACGGCGGTCCCGCGACCAAAGCCCAGATCGGATCGGTGAACAGCTTGGACGTCGCTTCCGACGGCACGGTCTATTTTACCGATGACAGCAGGATCCGCCGGATCGGCACCGACGGCATCATCACCACGATCGCCGGAACAGACAGCTTCGGCGACAGCGGGGACGGCGATTTGGCCATAAATGCCCAAATCGGATATAGCCCCAGAGGATTGACCGTCGCACCGGACGGATCCCTCTATTTTGCCCAGACTGATCAATATGGGTCGGCATACAAAGTCCGGAAAATCGATCCCGGAGGTACCATCAAAACCGTAGCAGGAACAGGAGTCCTCGGCGATCGCGGCGATTTCGGACCGGCGACGGAAGCAAGCCTGAGCACGGTAAGAGACCTTGCCGTGGCAAACGACGGTACGCTCTATATCGGAGAGTCTACCTATGTCCGCAAAGTCGATCACACCGGTACGATCTATCCCTTTGCAGGCAATGGCTCCAGCGATTCCTCGGGAGACGGAAGCCCGGCGCTGGAAGCGGCGATCTATCTCTACAGCATGGCCCTCGCCCCGGACGGTTCCCTGTATATCGGAGACCGCAAAGCCAACAGTATCAGGCGCATCAAAAAATCCCATTTGATTGCATCCCAATACACGCTGCTCTCGCCGGATAGAACGCAGTTGTACGCATTCGACGAGACCGGACGCCACCTGCAGACGCTCGATGTCATGACCGGTACACCGCTCTATACCTTCGATTACAATACAGAGGGGCTCCTTGTCGGCATCACCGACGATACCAACCATACGATCGGCATAACGCGCAACGCTGCAGGCGTGCCGACCGTCATCACTCCGGTCAACGGCCAACAAACCGGCCTGAATACAGACAGCAACGGCCATCTGTCGCAGATCAGCAATCCGCTCGGCGAGGCATGGAGTTTCGTCAATACCGACGACGGGCTCGTCACCCAGATCACCAAGCCGCACGGACACGCCTCAAGCTATGAGTTCGACGAGGAAGGAGCCCTGGTCAAAGCGACCGATGCGGCCGGCGGATGGCAGACACTGTCACGTATCAAGACGATAGGCACGGAAGAAGTAAGACGTCAAACGTCCATGGGACGGACGACCCGATACATCTCCGAACGGCTGGAGAACGGTCAGACAAGAGACCTGCTCATCACCCCGGACGGTCTGAAGACCGAAACGCTGCATAACGCCAGCATAGGGATCACATCGCATATCACCAACTACCCTGACGGAACAACCGTCTCGCTGACGCAGGTTTCGGATCCGCGTTTCAGGGGCATGGCCGGTCCGTTCAACAGGATCCAGAGTACCACAACGCCGGCAGGGCTGAAGATGACACTGAACTGGGACAAGACCTTCACGCTGGCCGATGAAACCGACCCGTTCAGCCTCCGGACCGAAACCAAAGAGACCCGCATCAATGGGCGCGTCTTCACGCACCATTACGACGCCACAGCCAACGCCCTCACCTACACGTCGCCCGAAGGCAGAAGCGTCAGCACGACACTCGACGGCCACGGTAGACCGACGCAGATCAGTATGAACGGCATGGAGCCGTCGCTGATGGAGTACGACCTCTTCGGCCGGATACAGACCATGGGGCGCGGCACACGACTCTATCATTTCACCTACGGAAGCGACGGGTATCTCTCCGGCATCACCGACCCGCTGAACAACACGGTCACCATGACCCATGACGCAGCGGGCCGTCTGACGCAGAAAACCTTCCCCGGCGGCAGAACGGTACGGTTCGGCTACGATGCGATGGGCAACCTCGTCTCCGTCACGCCGCCGAGCAAACCGGCCCACGACTTCATCTACACCCTGGTCGACGAAATCGAAAGCTACGACCCGCCCGTCAGCAGTGCAACCACCTACAGTTACAATGCAGACCATCAGCTCACCGGTATCACACGGCCTGACGGATCGTCGCTGGGAATGGCCTATAACAGTGCGACAGGCCGCCTGTTGAGTATCACTACGCCTTCCAAAACGATTAACTATACCTATGATACGGGTAGCGGATATGTATTGAAAGTCGCCGCTTCAACCGAAACGCTCAACCTGGCATACGACGGTATGCTCCAGACCGGTCAAACATGGAGCGGTACGGTCAACGGCAGCGTCAACTATGCCTACGACAACAATTTCCACGTGGTTTCGCTGGCCGTCAACGGGGCCAACCCCGTCTCGTTCACCTATGACGACGACGGCATGATCACCGGTGCGGGGGCTATGACCCTGACCCGAAGCGCCGAAAGCGGACTGCTCTCCGCAACGGCTCTGGGATCGGTCAGTGACAGCTACGCCTACAACGGTTACAATGAGCTCAGCGACTATACCGCCTCCTTCGTAGGCACCCCGATTTTCGAGACCGCCTACGTCCGCAACGCCGTCGGCCGCATCACGCAGAAAACCGAGACCGTCGGAGGCAGCACCAGCGTCTACGATTACAGCTATGACACTTCCGGACGGCTGACGGGGGTTTCGAAAAACAGTGTCGCGGTTGAGAGCTACACCTACGACGACAACGGCAACCGCCTCTCAGCCAACGGCGAAAGCGCCTCCTATGACGATGAAGACAAACTCACGGCGCTCGGCAGTACGGCCTATACCTACACCGCCAACGGCGAACTGCTGACCAAAACCGACGGTTCGGGAACAACAACCTACACCTACGATTTCTTCGGCAACCTGACTCATGTCGCGCTGCCGGACGGTACCCCGATCGATTATGTCATCGACGGGGCGAACCGCCGCATCGGCAAAATGGTCCACGGTTCTCTCGTACAGGGCTTCCTGTACCAGAATGGCCTCAACCCCGTCGCCGAACTCGACAACAGCGGCAGCGTCGTCAGCCGCTTCATCTACGGCAGTAAAAAGAACGTCCCCGACTATATGGTCAAAGCGGGGAATACCTACCGCATCGTCTCCGATTATCTCGGAAGCGTGAGGCTGGTGCTCAACACAAGCGACGGTACTATCGCGCAGCGTATCGACTACGATACCTGGGGCAACGTCGTCAGCGATACCGCCCCCGGCTTTCAGCCCTTCGGTTTCGCCGGCGGCCTTTACGACAACGATACGAAGCTCATCCGCTTCGGCCTGAGGGACTATGACGCACAGAGTGGCCGATGGACGATGAAAGATCCAATTTCTTTTGCGGGGAAAAGCAGCAATCTTTATTCATATGCTCAAAATGATCCCGTCAACTTTATAGATATCACAGGACTGAGGTATTGCCCTCCGACTATCGATTTACCGACATCTTTGAATGATGCTGCGATATGGAGTTTACAGCGTGGATTATGGTCTGAAGCGCCGGAAGAAGCTACTACCGTCGGCGGTGCGGCTATCACTGCTCTCGGCATATCCTTAACCGTTGTTGGAACAGGGACGACTATGGCATTCGGTGAAGCTGTAGGCGTTGCTGTAGGTGTCTATGATTTAACAGTCACTGCAACGACTGGAATGATGAATGCAATATTCGGAGATTCTTGGCAGAATTGGTTGAGTAACGCTTTGCTTGGCGAAGATGACACTACCTCCGCTGAACCATGTCCGCGAAACGATCAACCATGCCGATCTAATTTCAGTGGCTTGTTTTGATGGCCTTCAAATATCGAATGAGCCGGTTCCCGTTTTTTAAACGGGAACTTCTCATCATTTCCTACTGCCCGGACTGCCGTTAAAGGTTTTGAGCTCAGAAAGTAATATTGGGGCGCAGGATGATGCGGTGGTTGGTCACCCCTTCATCGTAAAGGGCGCCGCGGTAGGCGTCGCTGCTCTCGTAGATATAGCCGAGTTCCAGGCCGAAAGAGAACTTCTTCTCCTTGTCGATCGGCCACTGCTTCTCAAAGAGGGTTTTGACCTGCATCAGCTCCAAACGGTCGGCCGTCACGGCGACCATGATGTCAAATCCGCTGTTGTAAATCCAGGACCAGATATGCTTGAAAAAATCGATGCGGCTGCGGCGTGCCCCGACGTAGATGCTGTCGGCGACATCGCTGTTCCTGTTGAACTTGGCGCCGACGCGAAAACTCCAGTCGAGCAGGTGCGGATCGATATCCCGCGTCCCTTTCAGCTTCGCCTCGACATTGAACCATACGTTCTCTATCAGGCGGTTCTCCTTGATGGAGCGGTCACCGACACTGAGCAGATAGCCGGCGTAGGCGCGGTTGCTTCCGATATGCTCCTGCGAACCGCGGTTGAAGACCACCATCCGCCCAAAAAAGAGCGAGAGCGCATAGGGCTCTTCGAAACCGGTCGTCAATGCCTGGACAATCCGCTTGTTAAGCGCATGTTCATAGGCTTCGGGATAGCCGTTGCGGTAGGCGACGCCTGCAATGGCTGCGGGATAGAGCGCGGCTTCCATGATAAAGGTGTTGGATTTCCAGGAGTCCAGGAAGAGATTCGTATAGAGAGCCGGTTCCGAGACCTCCGTGGCGTCGACGACCGGTTCGTCGCCGATCTGGAAAAAGAGTGACGTGTTGGAGTAGTAGAGGTCGAGTTCGTAGTCGGAGGAGACGCCGCCATCGGCATGCAGCACCCATGCAAGTGCCATGCCGATAAGAAGCGGTCGGATCATCGCTTACTGCGCAAGCTTTCGTTTGCGGTAGGCGAGCGCGATGATGACAAAAACGATGCCGTAGGTAACCGGCACGAAGTCCGGGACCGGCACCGGGTCTCCCTTGGCGTAGGAGTGCATCCCCGCCAGGTAGTAGTTGACGCCGAAGTAGGTCATCAGTACCGACGTGAACGCCAGCAGCGAGATGACGCTGTAGAGATACGGCGTGTAGATCGCCTTGATGAAGCGCAGGTGCACGACCACCGCGTAGACGAGGATCGTCACCAGCGCCCAGGTCTCTTTCGGGTCCCAGCCCCAGTAGCGCCCCCAGCTCTCGTTGGCCCAGACCCCGCCGAGGAAGTTGCCCACCGTCAGCAGCGCGAGGCCGATCATCAGGCTCATCTCGTTGATGTAGTTGAGCTCTTTGATCGAAAGGGAGATCTGTTTCGTGTTCTCCTCGTTCTTCAGGATGAAGAGGATCAGCGTGATAAAGCCCAGCAGCGCCCCCAGACCGAAGAAGCCGTAGCTCGCGGTGATCATCGAGACGTGGATGCTGAGCCAGTAGGACTGCAGAACCGGCACGAGGTTCGTCACCTTCGGGTCCATCCAGTTCAGGTGGGCGACGAAGAGGATGAGACCCGTCAGGATGCCCGTCGCCGCCAGCGTGATGGAGGAGTTCTTCGAGAAGATGAAGCCCGCCAGTACCGTTGCCCAGGCAATGTAGATCATCGACTCGTAGCCGTCGGACCACGGCGCGTGGCCGGAGATGTACCAGCGCATCCCCAGACCGATGGTATGGGCGATCAGGAAGAGCACCAGCAGCCCGAGGCTGATTTTGGAGGCCCGCTCGAGCTGTCTGAACTTCGGCCGGATGATCTTCACGAAGGAGAGGATCAGCAGCACGAAGCCGACGACGAAATAGAGCGGCCAGAGGCGTTCGAAGATGTTGGCGTGGTTATACCAGATCTCGACGTTGCGTTTGAAATCGTCGACGTAGACCGCCGCACCCTTATCCTTCTGGTAGGCGGTGATCGCGTCGAGCGCCTGGTCCGCGCGGCTCCAGTCGCCGTTTTCCAGGGCGGCGTCGATCGCCGTGAAGTAGCTGAAGGCGAGCTGGCGGATCGCGTTCGCCTCATGCTGCGGCAGGTTCTGCAGTCCCTCGACGGTACCGACCCACTTGTTGTTGGCGTCGTTTTCTTTCGGCCAGAGCCGCATCAGCTCGCCGGTGAAGACCATGTAGGCGATGTTGACCCGTTCGTCGACCTTGAGCACCGCCTTGTCGAACTTGTTGCGGTCCTTGGGCGCCTTCCGGCTCGCCTCTTCGACGTAGCTTCCCAGCTTATAGCCGCCGTTCTGGTCGGCGAACTCGAAGAACTGGGAGAAGGCGGCGTTCTTCTCCGCTTCGTCGAGGCCGAGGAGCTTGTTGACCTCCTTGTCGCCGGTGCGGATCATCTTGATCTCGCGCCACGCCTCGGGACGGGCCATCATCCCCAGGACGATCTGGTTCGGCGTCAGCCCCATGATGGAGTTGGAGCGGTTCACCTTGTTGACGATCTGCATGGAGAGGGTATCCATAGGCTTCATCCGCCCGCTGCTGTCCTGGACGATGAGGCGGCCGAAATGCTCGGCGTGGGCCTTGTCGAAGGCGCCGATCGTCTTGATGATCGGGTTCACTTCCGCCGCCTGCAGCGGCTGGGTGAGGCCCAGCGCAAAGACGACGGCGGCAAAGGCCGCCAGGGCCTCCCGTGCCTGACTGACGTTGCGCGCCTTGCGCATCAGGTCCCGGAAACGGCCGCCCGGCATAAAGAGCGCCCCGAACATACCGATTCCCAGCATCAGGTAGCCGATGTAGGTGATCGGCGTACCCGGATCGTGATTGACGGAGAGGATCGTTCCCCCCTCGTCCTGGTCGTAGGAGGATTGGAAGAAGCGGTAGCCCCGGTGGTCAAGAACGTGGTTCATGTAGATCCGGA
Source organism: Sulfuricurvum sp. (assembly GCA_003245815.1). Classification (GTDB taxonomy): domain Bacteria; phylum Campylobacterota; class Campylobacteria; order Campylobacterales; family Sulfurimonadaceae; genus SZUA-415. The sequence continues at coordinate 50,794 of QKCD01000008.1, read as the reverse complement.
AGGGTTCGTTGATCCCCATCTCCGGGTCGATCAGTACCACCTCACTGGCGTAGGAGGCCGGCGACATGGAGCCCGGGTAGCGTTCGAGCTGGAAATCCGTCAGGGCGACCGTAAAGGGGATCTGGATCGGCTTGGCGCCGTAGCTGATCCCGACACGCATGCCGGCGATCTCGCCGTAGGCCGTCTCGCCCACGGCCCCCTCGTTGCCGAAGACCGTCACGCGCTGGGTCTCGCTGCCGCTGCGCAGCTCGAAGACCAGGGCGCTCGGGAAGCGTTCCATCTTCGGGCGGGCCGGAACGGAGACAAGGGTTTTGACCGCGCTGGGGTAGAACTCGCGCAGTACGAGGTTGGTGCTGCCGTAGGTGTGGAGGCGGCGCGTCTGGACCGGCTCTTCCGCGCTGGGCGCCAGGTCGCCGCCGCTGCGGTCGTCCATGTTGAGGAAGTTGAGCGCGACGTCGTGGCGCATAAAGAGCTGCCCATCTTTGACGTAGAGGGCCAGTACCGGTTTGTCGAAGCTTTTGCCGGAGCCGAAGTCGATGACGGCGTCGCCGGCGTCGTAGTACTCCCCTTTAAAGAGGTCCATACGCTTCGCACCGGCCGGGCCGCTGATCATGACCCGCGCGACCGGCTCTCCCCCTTCGCCCTCTTTGAACTCGTAATTGGCGTTGGGCAGGTAGTCGACGAGGGAAACCTCGACGTTTTTACCCTCGGCGTTCAGCGTCGTTTCGAGGCTGTTGTGTGAAAGCTTCGAGAGAAAGACGGGCTCGCTGTAAAGCGTGCTCCCGTCAAGCTCCATCGCGACGAACGTCTCGCTGCTGGTGATGATGTTGCTCTGCCCCCCTTCGCGGATGTGCATCATCCCTTCGTAGCCGACGTAGCGCGTCACTTCGGCGCCGACGGCGATCACGAGGAACGAAACGTGGAAGAGCAGCACCAGCGCCTTCTTGCGCTGGATCATCTTGAAGCGAAAGATATTGATCAGCAGGTTCAGCGAAAGGATCAAGAGCATCGCCTCGAACCACTTGGCATTATAGATCTCCGCCTTGGCGGTCATCGTCCCAAAGTCGTTTTCGACGAAGGTCGCATATCCAGTCGCGACCGCGAAAACGAGCATCAAAACGGCCATCGTTTTCATTGAGCTCAAAACGGAAAAAAGCTGTTTCATTCCAAACCTTTTTATGTAATAGACTTCCGGCACGGGTGCAGACCCGTCGCGGCACCCCCATGGAGCTGTCGGAACGATTCTAGCCGCGTATTATGAATTTTAGATGAACCTAAGGGAAACGGCAGGCTACGGGGGCGAAACCGCCGTATCCTTCCCCACCGTTCACGCCACCTGAAACATCGGGGAAATATAACGAAATAGCATTAAAAGCAACTTTCGCTCCCCTGCTTTCCCGTAACAGGGAGGAGCGCTTCAGCACAGGGCCACCGGCAACGTGGCTGACGGCTATTTCAGCGCGCCCCAGTGGCTGCCGGTATGGATCGACGTCTTCAGCGGAATCCGCAGTTCGGCGATCTCTTCCATGATCTGCTGGAACCGTTTCCCGAGCGCCTCGGCCGCGTCGGCGTCGGCCTCGAAGATCAGTTCGTCGTGGATCTGCAGCAGCATCCGCGCCGGCAACTTCTCCTCGCGGATCAGGCGGTCGATGCGGTTCATCGACATCTTGATCAGGTCCGCGGCGCTTCCCTGGAAGACGGTGTTGACCGATTCGCGCTCATAGGCGGCCTTGAGCATCGGCGTCGCCTTGGCGAAGTCGAAGTAGCGGCGGCGCTTCAGCAGGGTCTCGACGTACCCCTGCTCCTTCGCCGTCTCGACGATGGAGCGGAAGTAGGCCTTGACCGTCGGGAAGGTCTCGAAGTAGCGGTCGATGATCTCCTTCGCCTCCTTCGTCGGGATCTTCAGCGTATCGGAGAGCTTCTTCTGGCCCATCCCGTAGAGCAGCCCGAAGTTGACCGTCTTGGCGACGGGGCGCTTCGCGTCCGCCTCCGCCTCGCCGAAGAGGGCGACCGCCGTCTGGCGGTGGATGTCCTTGTCGTGGCGGAAGGCGTCGACAAGGACCGGGTCGGCACTGAAGTGGGCCAGCAGACGCAGCTCGATCTGGGAGTAGTCAATGCCGATAAGGCGCTTGCCCTCCGGAGCGACGAAGGCTTCGCGGATGCGGACCCCCATCTCCGTCCGGGTCGGGATGTTCTGGAGGTTCGGGTTCTTGGAACTCAGCCGCCCCGTCGCCGTCCCCGTCTGGACGAAGGAGGTGTGGACGCGGCGGTCCTCCGCGGCGTAGGCGAGCTTGAGCAGCGGGTCGATATAGGTGGAGTAGAGCTTGTGCATCTCGCGGTACTGCAGGACCAGCCCGACGACGGGATGCGCGTCGGCCAGGCCGCTGAGGACCTTCTCGTCGGTGCTGTAGCCGCTCTTCGTCTTCTTCGCGGTGGGCAGCCCCAGGGTCTCGAACAAAACGGCGCCGAGCTGCTTGGGGGAGTTGATGTTGAATTCGCACCCCGCCGCCTCGTAGATCGACGCCGTCAGCGCGGCCAGGGCGTCGCGGGCTTCGACGGCGAAGGCTTCGAGGTAGGCCGTGTCGACCCGGATCCCCTCCTTCTCCATCCCCAGCAGCGTCTCCACGAAGGGTAATTCCACCTGCTCCGCCTCTTCGATCAGGTGCGCGGCGTTTTGCAGCTTCAGCCGTTCGCGCAGCAGGTTGAAAAGGCGCAGGGTGATCAGGGCGTCTTCCGCCGCGTATTGACAGGCATCGCCGAGCTCCACGGAGGCGAAGGTCTCGCCCTTCTTGACGGTATCTTTGAAGTGGACCATCTCGTGCTGCAGCAGGGTCTCGGAGAGCTTGTCCAGCGAAAGGCCGCTTTCGGGGTTGACGAGCCAGGCGAGAATGATCGTGTCGGCATGGATAGGCAGCCGGTCGCAGCCGAGGTAGGCGGTCACGAAGTGAAGGTCGAACTTGATGTTGTGGCCGACGACTTTGGAGGCGAAGATCTTGCGGATCGCCGCCTTCGCCGCGGCCTCGCCCACCTGCTCGGGAACGCCGAGATAGCTGTGGGCGACGGGGACGTAGAAGCCCTCGCCGGGGTCGGTGCTGAAGCTGAACCCCACGAGGCTGTCGCACTCGGCGTCGAGTCCCGTCGTCTCCGTATCGAAGGCGACGATCTGCTGCGGTTCCAGGGCTCCGACGATGCGTTCCAGCTCCGCCTCGTCGGTGATAAGGGTCGTCCTGAAATCCGCTTTCGGAGCCACTTCGGCCTGCGGCTGTGATGCGGGCGTTTCCGGTGCCGGGCGCGATGCCGGGTCGACGATCCCCTTGGCATGGAGGGTGCGCAGAATGCCGTTCATCTCGTACTCGACGAGCTCGTCATAGAGGCCGACAAAGGGGTTGTCGTAATGCATCGTATAGGGTTCGAAATCAAAGGCGTCGAAGAGGTCGTCTTTGAGGGTGACAAGCTGCTGGGAACGCCAGGCGTCCGCCTCGAAGGTTTTCAGCTTCTTCTGCACGCCCGCGGGCGTCACCTCATCGATCTGTTCGTAGAGTTTCTGCAAGGTCTCGTACTGGGAGAGGAGCTTTTGGGCCGTCACCTTGCCGATCCCCTTGACCCCCGGGACGTTGTCGGCGCTGTCGCCGAGCAGCGCCTGGTAGTCGGTGAACTGTTTGGGGTGGATGCCATACTTTTTGAAGCACTCTTCCTCGTCGATCTCCTTGCTCAGCTTCGCGTCGACGACGACGACGCGCTCGTCGTCGATCAGCTGGTAGAGGTCCTTGTCGTGGGAGACGATACGCACCCTGATCCCCTGCGCGACGGCGGCTTTCGTGACGGAGGCGATCATGTCGTCCGCCTCAAAACCCTCCCGGGCGAGGGTCTTGAACCCCATCTTTTCGATCCATTCGATCGCGACGGGGAGCTGCAGTTTCAGGTCCTCCGGCGGCGGCGGACGATGCGCCTTGTACTCGGGGTCGATCGTGTTGCGGAAGGTCGGCCCCTTGGAGTCGAGGGCAAAAACGATGTAGTCGCTGGCGTGCTCTTTGTGCAGGGAGGAGACAAAGTTGACGAACCCCGTGAGCAGGCCGGTCGGGAAACCGTTCTTGTTACTCAGGGGCGGCAGGGCGAAAAAGCTTCGGAAAAAGAAGCCGAAAGTGTCGATGACGGTGATCGTTTTGGACATCGCAGAAGCCTGCCGGATCAGATCAGGCTTTTGTCAAGCATATCGTCGACAATATCCTCGAGCAGTTCATGGTCGTACCCCGCGTCGTGGGCTTTGCGGAGGCCGAGGTTGATGGAGGGTTCTGCGAAGGGGGCGTTGACCGGCAGGATCGTCTTGACGATGTTGAGGGCCGTGGCGTACTCCGCGATCGACTCCGGGGCATTGAGATAGTTGTCGGAGAAGCGAATCATCTCGACGAACTCCGCGTCGAAACGCCAGTGCTCGAAGATGGCGGCCGTCACCGTCGCGGTCGTGTCCTCCACGTAGGTGAACTCCACCTGGGCAATGTTGTTGGTCATCTCGACGTCGGAACGGAAGTTGTAGGTGAGGTCTTCCTGGATGATGTCGCTGGCGATCAGGATTTTGCCCGTCTCCTGCAAGAAAGCGGCGAGAAAGAGCGTATCCGCCTTCTCCCGGTCGATACGGGAGTACCAGTTGTGAATCAGCGCGGCCTGCAAAGAGGAGATCTCCGCGAAGCGCTCCGAGCTGATGCCATAGGGTTCCATGTCGACGTTCAGAAGCCTTCTGACGGAGTTGCCCAGGGCGATCGAGCGGGTCATGCTCATCCCGAAAAGCGAAACGGCCTGTGCAACGTTCTTGATCTCGCGCCCGAACATGTAGAGCGGCGAATTGGCGGCCTTGAGGAGGTTGGCGACGATCATCGGGTCGTGCTCGATCGTCCGCGTCAGGTCGGCAATCGACGCCTCCGGATCCGCACAGACCCGCTGCATATCGATGAGTGTCCTCGGCAACGGCGGCAGTGCCTTGATACTCTCGACGATAGAATTTTTCATTCCTTCATACCCCTACTGCATTGATAATGGGCACTATTATACCGCGTGCGACCACGGGGGTCAATAGGCGTTCCCAAAAGGGCGGCAATTCCCGCCGCCGGAACGCGCGTTCGAAACAGGAGCCCGGCCCGGCAAGGCCGGGGCTGCAGAGTCAGTGCCCCCGCAGCTCTTTTTGCAGGTAGCGCCCCGTGTGGCTGCCGGTCTGCTCGTGCTCGGCGGCCACTGTTTCCGGGTCGCCGACGGCGACGATCTGCCCGCCGCCGGAGCCCCCCTCGGGCCCCATGTCGATGATATAGTCGGCGTTCTTGATCATGTCGAGGTTGTGCTCGATGACCAGCACCGAGTTGCCCAGTTCGACGAAGTGGTGCAGCACTTTGGTCAGGCGGTTGACGTCATCGAAGTGCAGGCCCGTCGTGGGCTCGTCCAGGACGTAGAGGGTCTGACCCGTATCCTTGCGGCTGAGCTCCTTGGCGAGCTTGATCCGCTGCGCCTCGCCGCCGGAGAGGGTGACGGCGTTCTGGCCGAGGGTGATGTAGCCCAGACCGACGTCGTAGAGGGTCTGCAGCTTCATTTTGATCTTCGGGATCGGCTCAAAGAACTTCAGCGCCTCCTCCACGCTCATCGCGAGGACCTGGGCGATGTTTTTGCCCTTGTACTCCACCTCCAGGGACTGGCGGTTGTAGCGGGTGCCGCGACAGGTGTCGCACTTGACCATGATGTCGGGAAGGAAATGCATCTCGATCTTGATCTCCCCTTCCCCCTGGCACTTCTCGCAGCGGCCGCCCTTGACGTTAAAGCTGAAGCGCGACGACGTGTAGCCGCGGATCTGCGCCTCTTTCGTCTTGGCGAAGAGGTTGCGGATCTCGTCCATCACCCCGGTATAGGTGGCGGGGTTGGAGCGGGGCGTGCGGCCGATGGGGCTCTGGTCGAGGTAGATCACCTTGTCCAGGGCGTCGAGGCCGTTCACTTCGACGCCGGCGACCTTGTTCACCTTTCTCGCGTGGTTGAGGATCTCCCGGGCCGCCGGCAGCAGGGTCTGCAGGATCAGCGAACTCTTGCCGCTGCCGCTGACGCCGGTAACGCAGACGAAGTTGTTCAGCGGGATCTGCACGTCGAGGTTTTCAATGTTGTTGAGCGAAACGTTTTTGACCTCGATCCACGCCTCCTGCGGGCGGCGGTAGAAGTACTCGATCTTCTTCCGGCCGCTCAGGTAGTCCGCCGTCAGGGTCTTGGACTTTTTCAGCTTCTCGAGGGTACCGGCGAAGACGACGTTGCCGCCGAACTGCCCGGCACCGGGGCCGATGTCGACGATGAAGTCGGCATGCTCGATCGTCTCCTTGTCATGCTCGACGACGATCACCGTGTTGCCCTTCTCCTGCAGGGAACGCAGGGTGCGGATCAGCTTGAGGGTATCGCGCTCGTGCAATCCGATACTCGGCTCGTCGAGGACGTACATCACCCCCGTCAGGCCGCTGCCGATCTGCGAGGCGATGCGGATGCGCTGCGCCTCGCCGCCGCTGATGGTGCGGGCGTCGCGGCTGAGCGAGAGGTAGCCCAGCCCGACGTCGTAGAGGAAGAAGAGGCGCTCCTTGATCTCCCCGAGAATCGGCCCGGCGATCATCTGCTGCTGCCCCCCGAGGTGCGCGAAGGTCGTCTCATCGGAGAACCACTGGTAGCTCTTGTCGATGGCGAGGTTGATCACCTCGGCGATGCCGCGGCCGGAGACCTTGACGGCGAGGCTTTCGCGCTTGAGACGGTGGCCGCCGCAGACGCTGCAGGTCTTCTCGCTCATGTAGTCCGCCAGGTCCTTCTCGTCCTTGAACATGTCATAGGCGATACGGATGATCCCCGGCCAGATCCGCTTGACGGGGTGGTTCTTCCAGTAGAAGGTCACTTCGTCGATGGAGCCGTGGAGGATCGATTTCTTCTGGTGCTCCTCAAGATCGCTGAAGGGGACCGTCACGTCGATGCCGTTCGTTTCGCAGAAGGCCTTGAGGAAGGTGAAGTAGTACCCCTTGTTGAAGCCGTAGACGATCTTCACCGCCCCCTTCTCGATGGAGAGGTCGCTGTCGATCACCTTGTCGTGATCCAGCGCGTAGCGGATCCCGAGGCCGTCGCACTCGGGGCAGGCCCCTTTGGGGGAGTTGAAGGAGAAGGAGAGGGGTTCGAGGGGCTCAAAGCTCACCTTGCAGTCGAAACAGGCGCTGTGCTCGCTGAAATGGATCAGCTTCTCGGCAAGCCCGATCTCCTCGTGGTTCATCACCTCCAGCTCTACCTCGCCGTAGCTCTCCTTGAGGGCTTTCTCCACGTCCTGGGCAATCCGTTCCGCGTTTTCGGGCTTGATGACGATCCGGTCGATGACGACCTTGATCGTGTGCTTCTTCGTCTTGGAGAGCTCGATCTCCTCGTCGAGGCGCACCATGACGCCGTCGATCATCGCCCGGACGTAGCCCTTGTGGCGCAGCGACTCGATCAGGTCGGTGAAGCTCCCCTTCTTCTCCCGGATCAGTGGGGCGAGGACGACGACCTTGGAGCCCTCGGGCATCTTCGAGACCTGGTCAATGATGTCGCTGGCGCTCATCTTCGAGATCTTCTTGCCGCAGAGGTGACAATGCTGCACCCCGATGCGGGCGTAGAGGAGGCGCAGGTAGTCGTAGATCTCCGTGATCGTCCCCACTGTCGAACGGGGGTTCTTGGAGGTGGTCTTCTGGTCGATGGCGATCGCCGGGGTGAGCCCTTCGATCTTGTCCACGTCGGGCTTGCCGATGCGGTCGAGGAACTGGCGGGCGTAGGAGGAGAGCGATTCGATGTAGCGGCGCTGCCCCTCGGCGTAGAGGGTGTCGAAGGCCAGCGTCGACTTGCCGCTGCCGCTGATGCCGGTACAGACAACGAGACTGTTCTTCGGGATCTCCAGCGAGATATCCTTGAGGTTGTGTTCCCGTGCCCCGGTGATTTTGATCAGATTATCCATGTTGCGTTACCAGCCTGTAGAGAATGTAGCCCGATACGATCAGGTAGAAGAGTACCAGGAGCCGTTTTTGCAGCGCATCGCTGCTGCGGTGCTTGAGCGCGATGCCGATAAAGACGCCGAGCATCGAAGCAATCCCGATGGTGAGACCGGCGGTGTAGTCGATCCGCCCCGCGGCACTGAAGCCGATAAAGCCCGAGACGGAGGAGAAGACGACGAAAAAGAGGCCGGCGGAGATGGCGTTCTTCAGCGGCACATGCAAAAAACTCACCAGCAGCGGTACGAGCAGAATCGACCCGCCGACGCCGATGGAGATGGAGAAAAGGCCCAATACGGCCCCGACCGCGAAAAGCAGTGCCGGGTGGGCCGTCCGGGGCTCGCCCATATCTTCGAGCTTTTTGAAGTAGAGCCGTGTCAGCGCCGTTAGGACGAAGCCGAGAAAGATCGCTTCGAGCACGACGGCGTCGAGGGTCGCCACGACCCAGGAGCTCATCAGCGCCCCGGCGAAACCGCCGAAACCGATGAAGAGGACCGTTTTGACATCGAGGGTCCCCTTCTTGCTGTTCAGGTAACTGCCGTAGATGGAGGAGAAAACCATCTGGACGATGGAGATGCCGACGGCCGTCTTCATGTCGAACCCGATGAAGAGCAGCGCCGGTACCAGGATCGTGCCGCCGCCGATTCCGAAGAAGCCCGACAGAACCCCGACGGCGGTCCCCAGAAGTAGTAGTTCGATGATCATCATAGGTGGTATACCTCCAAACAGCGCGCGATTATACTGAAGGATTACTTGCGTTTGGCTATGGCCCCCTGCCCTTCCCGGCGCGTGAAGCTTCCTCTAACCACCGGCGCAACGCCCACACTAAGAAAACTCAAACGATGCATAGCGTATAATCCCTTACTTACCTGACCCGACGCTGCGCACCGCCCGACGTCGCGCAGAAGGAGTATACGTTTTGCCGAATCAGCCATCCTCTTCCGGTGCGGGAGCCCGTATGCTCGACACCATCCTCCACGCCGCGGAGCACTTCATGCAGCAGCAACTCGCTCTGCAGGAGAGTGCCGTCAGCTCCCCTAAAGCGGTGAGAACGCTTCTTGCTTATATCGATATAACTTCGGAGTACAACGAACGCTACCGCGTCTACGTCGGATGCGACGACGCCCTGATCGACTTGATCGTCGAGCTCTTCCTCGGGGAGACGCAGAGCGATGAAGCGACCCGCACCGACATGGCCCTGGAGACGGCGAACCTCGTCGTCGGCAGTGCGAAGGTGGTGGCGGAGGAGCGCGCCGGCGTCGCCTTCGGTATCGGGATTCCCCACTTCGTCGGCCACGGGCCGCTCGACGTCGACTGCGACGCAATCAGGGGAATCGAGAGCGGAGCGTACACGATGATTATCGGAATCAAGGGAATGTAACCATGGCAGCCAAACGCAACGACACCGCATACCGCGCACAGCGCGCCGGCATCGACCCGGCGACGGAGCTGAGCTGGATGGATTACGAGGGGCTTCTGGATATGGAAGTCGAGTTCGTCGCCGACCTCGGCGCCACGGAACTCTCCATCGCGGAGATCCTCAAGCTGGAGAAGGGCTCCGTCATCGACCTGCAGAAGCCTGCCGGCGAGAGCGTCGAGTCCTACGTCAACGGGCGCATCATCGGCAAGGGGGAAGTGATGGTCTACGAGAAGAACCTCGCCATCCGTATCAACGAGGTCCTTGACTCCAGCGCCGTCATCTACTACCTCTCCAAAGAGCGCCTATGAAACGCCTGATCCCCCTGCTCCTGCTCCCCGTGTTCCTCTTCGCCTCGAAGATCCTCAGTTACAACGTCTACGACCGCAGCGACCGCGTCGACATCATGCTGACCTTCGACACCCCCTACGACGGGGCCCTGCGCCAGAGCCGCCTCCAGGACCGGATCATCATCAAGCTCGAAAACGCCGCCATCGAAGCCCCGAAGGTCAAGAGCATCAGCTCCCCCTTCCTGAGCAAGATCGCCATCACCCCGATCGACGAGCATACCCAGATCATCGCCACCGTCGCCCCCTCCGTCGAGATGGAAGCGTCCAAGACCTCCGACGCCTTCGGACTGCGTCTGCGCTTCACCAAAAGCGGCGCGGCCGAAGGGGCCGACACAGCGGTCGCAGAGGCGCCGCTCTCCTCCCTGCCGACCAAACCGGAAGGCTCCTACAGCGGCAGTTACATCGCCGTTATCATCATCCTTATCATCGGCATCGCAATCCTCCTCTGGCTCAAAAGCCGCATGCCCCTGGCATCGGCGGGTACGCCGGCCAAACCCTGGCCTTTCAACCTGAAAAAAAGCGATTCCGAGGGTGTCAATATCCGCTTCCAGAAGCTCCTGGACGCCAAGAACCGCGTGGTGATGCTCGATTACGGCGAGGAGAGCTACCTGGTCGTCATCGGTAACTCCAACCTGCTGCTCGACAAATTCCACGGCAACCGTCCGGCGACCGAAGAGGAGTTCGAAACGATGCTGCAGAACAAACACGAGGAGCTTGACACCTTCCTGAGCCTCGACGTGCAGTCCCGGGAACCGCTGCAATCCTACAAAGAGAAGGCCTCCGGGTTCGACGACGCCTAAGCGTGCGCCGGAAAAGCGTTTTTGCTTTTCAATGTAAGGTTAGTGGGGGTGGACGGTGTGGAAGTAGCAGGCGCCGAACAGGCGCTCTGCATGCTCCTTGGCGCCGCAGAGGTTCCGGAAATTCTGTAGGTAGTGCGTCGGGGTCACCCGGTGGATCCGCTTAAACTCCCTGATGAAGTGTGACTGGTCGTAAAAACCGCACTCCTGCACCGCAACGGCGTTGTAGTCGTTGTCGTACATCCGCTGGATCATTTTGCGGACTTTGCGGTGGCGGATATAGCCGTTGACGTTCATGCCGACGTATTTGTTGAAATGGCGCCGTAGCGTCGCTTCGGAGATTTTGAATGCAGCGGCGAGGGAGGAGACCGTCACCGTGTTCAAGTGCGCCTCGACATAGTCGAACATGACCGGCATCATGTGGTAGGCGGCGTCATTCGTCTTCTCTTTTTTAATCAGCCGGAGCAGGTAGCCGGGGAGATGCTTCTGGATGAAGCTTTTCAGGCAGCTTCCGATATCGCAGTGGAGCCGGACCATTCGGTTGCGGAAGCTCTGTACGCGGTTCCGGGAAAAGGCATACCATGCGTGCGGCTTGAACTGCACGATGCAGATCGGCTGTTCCAGGGTCGTGTGATAGACGGAGTTGCGGTCGCTCTTGCCGCACAGCATACTGGCACGGTTTCCCGATTCCCACTCCGCCGGGGCGACATTCAGGATCAGCAGCTCGTGCGGCTGCGGGAACTTCACAAACTCTACATCCACTTTCCCCGCATCATCCGGGGAGACCAGCAGGATATCTTCGATGAATTCGCTGACTCCCCATTGGGAAAAATCTATTTTTTCGATCGTGACCACATCTCTTCTTTTATCAGAAAATCGACATATCCGGCAATGCCGGATCAGCGGGGTCAAAACTCCTGCAGACCCCGGTTTGCCAAAGGTTCATAACTGGTGTACATTGTAACTTTAACGGCATCAAACGTATAGTATATTACAGTCATGGACAAAGAAAACTGAATCATTATTCACTTTAATCCGTTCGGAAAAAGAAGCGCGTGGAAGAAGCGTGTGTCGGGGAGGTTCGGAAGGGCATGAAAGGGCCTATGACTGCCGGAGAGGCTCACTCCCTCTCCCGGCATGCCCGAGCCTGGAGGCGGAATCAGTAGGGACGGATCCGCAGATGGCAGGAGGTGCACTGCTTGAGAATCTGCGTGTAGTCGTCCAGCGCGTCGTCCATGTTGTCGCGGTTGAGTGACTCAACCATGTCGTTGGCGTACATTTCGATCATCGTGGCCCGCTTGATAGCGAACTTGTCCGCATAGGCCTTGTCATCGGGAAGGTAGCTCTTCGCGTCTGTGGAGTGCAGCGTCTTCAGGCCGTCCTTGAGGCGTTTGACCCCTGTCTTCATCCCCTCTTTGTCGTTGTAGAAGCCTGACATCTGGATCGTCTCCAGCGCGGCCAGCATCGCCCGCATATCGATTGCCAGCTGCGCCTGCTTTTCCGTCGGAGCCGCTGCATGGAGGCTGACCCCGAGAATTCCCGCTATCAGTGCTGAAACTGCTTTTTTCATGATACCCCTTTTAGTATTGAATAATCTCTTTGCTGTATTCGTTCATCGTCACGGTCTTGGCACTGATCTTGACCAGTTTCTTCGCACCGCGCGGACCGTCGTACCACTCTTTCAGTTCCGGCTTGTAGGACTTGAAATACTCATGGAAGCGGTCGGAACCGAGAACGCCGACGGCCCAGATCGTATCGTCGTCACCCACTTCGATAACAATGGATGCCAGGGGCTGCGGTGCCGGACCGGCGATCTGTTTTGCCCCTGCTTTGGGGTCAAACGCGGAGAGGTGGGAGGAACAGACGATGATGCCGGCCTTGTCGTACGCCATCGTTTTCTTGCTCTTCTGGACGTAGGAGATAAAGCTATCGTTGGGCGTCGGGTGGGAGAGCTGGTGCGAACAGATCGCCGAATAGGCGACGATCGTCCGTTTTTTGCCGACGCCGCTTTTCCAGAGGTACTCCTGGCCGTCTTCGCTCTTCAGTTTGACGTCCGTCGCCGTCGCGTCATCCAGGTTCAACAGCAGCGCGGGCGTACCGACATGGGGGTAATTAAAGACGTAGTTCGTCTCTTTCTTCAGCTTGCTCGCCTTGATGGGCGCACCGTTACCGTCAACGAGCTGTACCCGTTCATACGCTTTGTACATCCCTGTATCGCCGTAGAGCTTCTGGTCGATCATCGAAGGGTTGATCGCCACCATGGCGCCGGTAGCACCGACTACTTTCAAAAAATTTCTTCTGTTCACAGGACTCCTTTACATAAGTGTTTGCGCGACAGCACCCGGTTCCTGGGGAGCGGTACCGTCGTGCAAAGACTTGCCGTCAAAAACAGCGTCAATATTACATTCCATAATCTTATGCGAAAATAACAGTATTACTATTAATAATGCTTTTTCAGCGATAAAACTTCTTATTCGGATTAATGGAATTTATATTACTGATATTTTATTGAGAGGATTTATGAAAGTAATTTGAAGAGAAAATAGACATTTATCACATTTATTTTTGCGAAAGGCCAGATCTTCTGGACCGATGGGGTATCGTGAAGTAAAAACCGTATCACATTTTCTATGCAGGGTCTGTAAAAAGGGAAAAAATGGCCCGAAACACCGTGGTTTCGGGCCGATGTGATAAATGGTAACGCTTTTGGAGGGTATGTGATAGGGGAGTCTGCCCAACTTAGTAGGCAACGAGGCGGCGCGTCCCGAAGAAGTCGTCGATCAGCTCACGGTAGGCGATGGGGTCCTCAATCCGGTTCACCGCGTCCCTGAGGGCCGACGCCCCTTCGTAGCCCTTGGAGTAGGTATGGGTATGCTTGCGGAACATCGCCACCCCCCGGACGCCGTAGAAAGCGATCATCTTGTCGTAATGCTCCATAACGATCTCGTGCCGGATCACCGGATCAACCGCCGCACTGCCGGTTTTGAGCTGGTGGAAGATCCAGGGCTTGCCGACCGCGCCGCGCCCGATCATCACCCCGTCCGCCTTCGTATGTTCGAGGACCCACTGGGCCTTTTCGAAGCTGTCGATGTCCCCGTTGGCAATGACCGGGATATTGACATGCTGCTTGATCTCGGCAATGGCGTCGTAATCGACCGGGGCCTTGTATTTCCCGGCGCGGGTCCGACCGTGTACGGCGATGAAATCGACCCCTGCCGCTTCGATCTGCTGGGCGATCTCGACATGATTTTTTTCATTGACCCCCAGGCGGATCTTCGCAGTCGTCATCGACTTGTCGGAGGATTCCTTGATCGCCCGGATAATCGCCGTCAGACGCGGCAGATCACCCAGCAGTGCCGAGCCCGAACCGTGCCCGAATACTTTGGGGACGGGGCAGCCGCAGTTAAGATCAATAATATCGATCCCCTCCTGGGCATTCAGCACCTCGACGGCGCGCTTGGCCATATCGGGGTCGTTGGCCGAGATCTGCACCGAATAGGGATCTTCCAGAGGCGACTTCTCGAGCATCTTGATCGTCTTCTGCGAGCCGTATGCCAGGGCATTGGAACTGATCATCTCGCTGACGGTAAGGTCGGCCCCGAACTTCTTGACGACGCTGCGGAAGGGAAGATCGGTGAAGCCGGCCAGAGGCGCTAAAACATAAACCGGTTTGTCGAAAGTGATTTTGGGTGCCATAGCTCATCCAGGATTTTGATGACGGAATTATAGCAGGTCTGAACCAAGAGGCCGTTGAGGCAGGGAGGTTAGCACCGGCAGAAGCCGGCGGATGTTACGATTTCAGCAGCGCAGGGATGAAGATTTCGATGTTGTAGTGCTTGTTGCACTCTTTAAGGGCACGGTACGCCTTGAATACAGGGAATTCATCCGGCTGAGAGTTATCGAGGATCTCGTCCACCGGGGCGAGGAGTTCCAGGTCGAACAGGGTATAGAGGTAGGCAGCCGTCGCCTCTTCGTGCTCCGTCGAAAGTGTATCGAAGAGCTTGATGCGCTGGTCGGGGACCGTGTGGGCCGCCAGTGCCACGGAAAGCTGCAGGTAGTCCTTTGCGCTTAGCTCCAGCCCGTTGAAGAGGGAGATCAGCGTTTCGTTGGAGACCTCCAATATGTACTCATCGGCATTGATGCGGCGGGCGATCACCTCGAGGGCTTCCACGCTCATAAAGGCACGGTACTTCTCGATGGCATAAAGCGGTGCCGTCTCGACCAGCTTGACATAGGCCATACGGCAGACGCTCTCGCTGTAGCGGTCGCTCTTGCTGAGGATGTCCTCGGCGGTGATCTTCCCGCGTTCAAGCTGGTTGATCTGGTTCTGGACGCTGACCGGGTTCTCTTTGTCAAGCTGGTACTTTTTCAGCTCGACGATATTCCCGTTCTCCACCTCGCGCATCAGCTTGAGTGCATTGTCGATCTGCTCGTTGCCCACTTCGTCCAGGCTCTCCGTCGGCGTAATAACGCTGCGGTCGACCATTTTGCCGAGTTTGCGGTATTCGTCGGTCTTGAACTGGTGGAAACGGCTCTTTTTGCCCAGGTAAGCATCACGGAGCGCCTCGATGTAGGTCTCGTAATCCTTCTGGTACTTACGGAAACTGAAATGGCTGATCAACCCGTAGTAGGACATATGCATGACGCTGGCCACATAAAAAAGGAAAATCGGCACAACGGTCCAGAATGCGACGGGCATGGCCGGCAGCTGGGTACCGAAGAAGTCGATGGTCGTGACGTCTTGTGTCATGAAGGCGTACACGAACCATCCGACGAGGATCATAAAGATCAGTGCCGATAGCGTATAGCGTTTAATATGCATATGTTCTCCCTTTGCGTTGACTTACTTGCCGTTCTTCTCGGCGATCTCCCGGCAATCGATGCAGTATTTCGCATGCGGCTTTACCTTCAGACGTTGGATCCCGATCGGTTCCTCGCACATTTCACAGACGTTGTAGCTGCCGTTCTTGATCTTTTCCAGTGCAATCTCGATCTCGTGCAGTTCCAGCTCTTGCTGGCAGCCGATCGCATTCTCAACCATATTGTCGTTGCTGACGGAGGCATAGTCACCCTCATCGTTGAGTTCCAGTCCACGCAGTTGGTCGATCTCTTCTTCGACGCCGTGAAGGTTTTTCTGAATCTGCTCCTTACGCGCACGTAGGGTCTCTTCGAAGAACTTCAACTCACTTTCTCTCACCAGTACTCCTTACTTGTGGTAGGGGTGATTATGCAGGATGCTGAATCCGCGATAGACCTGTTCCAGCAAAACCGCCTTTGCGATTTTGTGGCTCATCGTCAGCCTTCCAAGGCTGATGACGCGGTCGCAGCGCTTCAAAAAAGCGTCCTCGAAACCATAAGCTCCGCCTATATAAAATTGCACCGACATTCTATCACTTAAAAGCTTACTAAATTCAAAACTGTCGACTAATTTTCCATCAGGATGCAACGCAATCGAATACCCTTTGGTGAGATAAGGCTCGAAAACCTTCGTGTACGCCGCCTGCGACGCCTCCGGCGAGAGGGTGTGTGCTTTCGCTACATCCTTGGGAAAAAGTTCCGTGTCTTCGACCTTGGCAAAGCGCGAAATCATCTTGCCGAGCTCTTTATAGAGCGGGTCGTAAATGGAGCGCTCCTTCTTCGCGATGGAGAGAATGTCGACGTTCATGGCAGCAACCCGCTGCCAATGACATGGTAGGTGACATGGAGAAAACGGTCGTCGAACCGGACTCCCCCGATTGCCGCGACGGGGTGGAGAGATTCCGCTGCCAGGGTATCGAGACGCGGGCCGAGGATGTTGTCGACTTCCTTGGTCTGCGTGGCGCGGAGGGCCCCCAGGCCGATATAGTTGAGTTCCAGCGCGTTGGCGGCCGCGATCTCCTCGGCGTTATGGGTGGAGAGACCGACGATCTTGTCGTGGCCGATGGAGGCTTTGAGTGCCTTCAGGGCCCTGGCTGGGTCGGGGTCGATCGCCAGCAGATCCTCCTGCCCCAAGTGGACCCCGTCGCAGAACAGCGCCAGATCGACGCTGTCGTTGATGATGAGGAAGCGGTTCCAGAGCTTGCGTAGAGCGATCAGCTGCTTCTTGACCACATGGGTATCGCCGCTTTTGTTGCGGTACTGGATGATTTCGGCATCATGTTTCTTACAGAGGGAGACAAAGGCTTCGAGGGAGATTCCCCGGCGGTCCAGGCTCTCCTGGTCGCAGAGGGCGTAGAGTCTAAAGGGTCTGGCGCCGCTTTCGTGAGCCATTACTTGTTCAGGAAGAGTTTCAGAAGGTCGCCGATCGTGTCCTTCATCTCGCTGCGGTGGACAACCATGTCGATGGAGCCCTTCTCAAGCAGGAACTCCGCGCGCTGGAAACCCTCGGGAAGGTCCGCGCCGATCGTCTGCTGGATAACGCGCTGGCCGGCGAAACCGACCAGGGCACCCGGCTCGGCGATGATAATGTCCCCCAGGGTGGCGAAGGAGGCGCTGACACCCCCCATCGTCGGGTCGGTAAGAAGGGAGATGTAGGGGAGTTTCTCCTCGGAGAGGCGCGCCAGGGCCGCGGAGGTCTTGCTCATCTGCAGCAGCGAGAAGGTGCTCTCCTGCATCCGCGCGCCGCCGCTGGCGCTGACGATGACAACACCCTGACGCTTCTCAATGGCGCGGTTGACGGCCCGGACGATCTTCTCCCCCTCGACGGAACCCAGTGAGCCCCCCATGAAGGCGAAGTCGAAAACCACCAGCTGGGTCGGGATGCCGTTGATCGTACACTCGCCGCTGACGACGGAAGAGGTCCGGCCCGTCTTCTCGATCCCCTCTTCGATCCGTTTGAGGTAGCTCTTCTTGTCGACGAAGCTGAGCGGATCGACGGGACGCAACGCCCCGTCGAACTCGACGAAGGTCCCTTCGTCGGAGAGCATCTTGATCCGTTCAATCACGCCGATGCGGATGTGGAAACCACACTTGGGGCAGACGTAGTTCTGATTCTCCACTTCCTTGTAGTACATCAGCGACTGGCACGACTTACACTTGATCCAGTGAGCTGGCGCTTCGCTCTTCGTCGGTTCTGAATGTTTGCCGGAACTGCCGAAAAGATTAAAAAGATTCAATGGTCACCCCTTTAGAAATATCCCCAATAGTGTATCGAAAACTCTCTTATCTTTCGCTACTACGAGACGTTCGGCGTCTTTAAATACGTGCAGCGACTCGCACATGAAGAGTCCCGCATCGAGGTCATAAGGGCGCATCGGACCCATGAAGAGGACATAATTGACCACATGGGCATAGGCCAGAGAGAGGGCCACAGCCCCCGGGGAACGGAACTTCAGCCCCTCTTGCATCAGTGCTTCGGCGTGACTGCAGTAGTCGGGGGATTTCTCGAAAAGCCCGATTTTCGCATGGGGATGGATCGTTACCGAACGATACATATCGGGGTCAAAAAGGGAGGTTTGGTAGTGGCGATCGTGATACTTCACGAAACAATCACCGTTGGCGAAGTTACTGATGACGGCGGCTTCCGTCCTGCCGTGACGCTGCAGGGCAATCGAGGCGCCGTAGTAGGGAAAGCAGGATTTGAGGTTGTCGCTGCCGTCGACCGGGTCGAGGATGATCAGCGCGTCCCCCTCCCCCTCGATGGTGCCGCTCTCTTCGGAAAGGATCGTTCCGAAGGGGCGGAGGTAGCGAACGAAGACCGCTTCGGCGAGCAAATCGAAACCGATGCTGATATCGCCGCCGGCACCGCGGCTGTGGGCGCGGTATCCTTCGCCGTCCTCGCTGGAGGCGATCAGTGCCGCCGCCTCACGGCATGCGGCGATGGCGGCGTCGACAAACGGTTCGAGCACGCCCCTTAACCCAGCAGGGAACGGACGATGGAGCGGGCCGCTTCGCGGCCGTCGTAGACCGCCGTAACGACCAGGTCGGCGCCGCGGTAGCAGTCGCCGCCCGCGTAGACTCCCGGCGTTGTCGTCTGGTGCTTCTCATCGACGATGATGCCGCCCCAGCTGTTTGTCTCGATACCATTTTCCGCCAGGAAGGCAGGGACTTCCGGATCGAAACCGAGCGCCATGATAACGATGTCCGCGTTGACGGTGAACTCGCTTCCCTTCACCTCTTCCATGCGCTGGCGGCCGCTGGCATCCTTGGCGCCGAGAACGGTCTTGACCATCTTGACGCCGACCGCCTTGCCGCTGTCGCCGAGAACGACCTCTTTGGGAGATGCGAAGAAGGTGAACTCGACCCCCTCCTCCATCGCGTTCTTGTACTCTTTGCGGGAACCCGGCATGTTGTGGGCATCGCGGCGGTAGAGGCAGGTGACCTTTTTCGCCCCTTCGCGCTTGGCGGTGCGGACACAGTCCATCGCCGTGTCACCGCCGCCGATCACGACGACTTCCATATCCTTGACGTCGAGGGCCTTGTCATATTTCAGGCCGAAGTTCTTGCGCTGGATCGCTGTCAGGTACTGCATCGAAAGGTAGACGTTCGAGGCGTTCTCACCGGCGATGCGAGCGCTCTTGCCCTTCGTCGCGCCGATCCCGACAAAGACGGCGTCATGCTTGTTCGCGATCTCGTCGAAGGAGATATCCTTGCCGACTTCGACGCCGAGTACCAGCTCCATGCCTGCCTCCTTGAGAAGGTTGACACGGCGGTCGATGACACGCTTGTCAAGCTTGAAGCCCGGGATACCGTAGGTGAGCAGGCCGCCCGCACGGTCAGAACGTTCGTACATCGTCACGGCGATGCCCGAACGCAGCAGGTAGGTCGCGGCGGAGAGGCTGGCCGGGCCGGAGCCGATGATCGCCACCTTCTTGTCGGTGATGATGCCCGGGAAATCGGGCTTGAGCCCCTGGCGGAACCCCTCTTCGTTGATAAAGGTCTCGACGGAGCCGATCGTGATCGCCCCATGGCCGTCGTTCAGGGTACAGTCCCCTTCACAGAGACGGTCGTGGGGGCAAACCCGCCCCATAACCTCCGGGAATGGAGAGGGCTCGTTGGAGAGCTTGAAGGCGAACTCCAGGTCCTTCTCAGCGACGGCCTTGAGCCACTGCGGGATGTAGTTGTGCAGCGGGCATTTGTTCAGACAGAAAGGGTCGCCGCACTGGATACAGCGCTCACTCTGGGATGATGCCGTGTGGCTGTCGAAAACTTCGTAGATCTCTTTAAAGTCCTTAACGCGCTCAACAACCAGGCGTTTTGTGGGGTCGATACGTCCCGTAAAAATAAATTCTCTCATTTTAGTCCCCTTTCTCCTGGTTCAGTGGAAGTTTTTTCATATCTTTCGGGCGGACGAGCCAGAAGTTCCGGATCTCGACGCGGAAGTTCTCCAGGATCTCCTGGGCCTTGCTGCTTCCGGTCTCGGAAGCGTACTCTTTGAGCAGGCGCTTGAGGTAGTGGCGCGCTTCGTCCCCTTCGTCGGTGTCGATGCGGACCGCTTCGACAAGTTCGCGGTTGACGTTCTCGATAAAGTTGTGGCCGTCGTCGTAGACGAAGGCGATACCGCCGGTCATACCCGCACCGAAGTTGTAGCCCGTCTTGCCGAGGATGACGACGATACCGCCGGTCATGTACTCACAGGCGTTGTCGCCGGTCCCTTCGACAATGGCCAGGGCACCGGAGTTGCGGACCGCGAAGCGCTCGCCGACGGCACCGTTGACGTAGAGTCTGCCCCCCGTCGCGCCGTAGAGGCAGGTGTTGCCGCCGGAGCTGAACGCCTCGCCCTCGTGCATCGCGGTGATGACGATCTTGCCGCCGTGCATCCCCTTGCCGATGTAGTCGTTCGCCACCCCTTTGAGCTCGAGGGAGACCCCATTGATCAGGAAGGCGCCGAAGGCCTGCCCCGCGACCCCTTTGAGCTGGATGCGGATGGAGTCCTCTTTGAGGCCGGCGTCACCGTAGTACTGGGCGATCTCGCCGCTGATGCGGGCGCCGAAACTGCGGTTCAGGTTGCAGATGTCGCGCTTGATGCGGACCGGATGCTCCGGGTGTTTGATCGTGCTCATCGCCTCCTCAAGGACACTCTTCTCGAACTCGTTCGGATCGAAGGGGTCGTTGAAGTCGTACTGGCAGGTGTCGACGCCCGGCTCGCGGTGCAGGACGTTGCTGAAGTCGAACTTCTTCGCGAACTCCGTGTCGACGACCTTCAGCAGGTCGCTGCGGCCGACCATCTCCTCCATCGTCTTGAAGCCCATCTGCGCCATGATGGAGCGGATGTCCTCGGCGAGGAAGGTGAAGTAGTTGATGATATTCTGTACGGAGCCCTTGAAGTACTCTTCGCGCAGCTTCTCGTTCTGGGTCGCGATGCCGACGGAACAGCGGTTGACGTGACAGATCCGCAGCATCTTACAGCCGATCATCGCCAGTGCGCCCGTACCGAAAGCGAAGCTCTCCGCGCCGAGCAGCGCCGCTTTGACGACGTCGAGACCCGTTTTCAGGCCGCCGTCGGTCTGCAGGTGTACCAGCTCGCGCAGGTTGTTCGCCTTAAGGGCGTTGTGGGCTTCGGAGAGGCCCAGTTCCCACGGGTTGCCCGCGAACTTGATGGAGGTGAGCGGTGCCGCACCGGTACCGCCGTCGCCGCCGGAGATGATGATCTTGTCGGCGTAGGCCTTCGCGACACCCGCCGCAATCGTACCGACACCCGCCGTGGAGACGAGCTTGACGGCGATCTTCGCCTTGGGGTTGACCTGCTTGAGGTCGTAGATCAGCTGCGCCAGGTCCTCGATGGAGTAGATGTCGTGGTGCGGCGGCGGGGAGATCAGGGTGACGCCCGGTACCGTGTGGCGCAGCCGCGCGATGAGGCCGCTGACTTTGTGGCCCGGAAGCTGGCCGCCCTCGCCCGGTTTCGCCCCCTGGGCGACCTTGATCTGGATCTCGTCGGCACTGCGGAGGTAGGCCGGCGTGACGCCGAAGCGGCCCGACGCGACCTGCTTGATGCGGGAGTTCTTGATCGTACCGAAGCGGACGGCGTCCTCGCCGCCCTCGCCGGAGTTGGACTGGCCGCCGATGGTGTTCATCGCCGTCGCCAGACACTCGTGGGCTTCCGGGGAGATGGAGCCGAGGCTCATCGCCGCGGTGACGAAGCGCTTGAAGATCGCCTCTTTGGGCTCAACCTCGCTCAGTTCAACCGGCTTGCGGTCGGAGTTGAGTACGAAGAAGTCACGGATGAACTTCTGGCCGCGGCCGTTAACGATGTTCCTGAACTTCTCGAAGTCCGCCTTGGCGCCGGACGCGACCGCCGCGTGCAGGGACTGGATGACGTCCGGACCGAAGTCGTGGTGCTCCTGGCCGTGGTAGAACTTGTAGAAGCCGCCGATATTGAGCGGGAAGATACGGCTGAAGCCGTCTTCGCGGTACGCCTCTTTATGCGCCTTTTTGATCCGGGCGTCGATATCGTCGTAGCCCAGACCCGGAACCATGACATGGGAGTCGCTGAAACACTCGTCAACGATCTCCCGGCTGAGGCCGAGGATATCGAAGAGACCGGAGCTGCGGTAGGAGGCGATGGTGGAGATCCCCATCTTGGACATGATCTTCAGCAGGCCGGCGTTAAGGGCGTGGTGAACCCCTTTGAGCGCTTCGCTCTGGGGCATGTCGATCGCCTTGCTCTCCTGCAGGCAGGATGCCACGGTGGCGAAGAGCAGGCTCGGGTAGACGGCACTCGCACCGTAGGCGAGCAGTACCGCGGCACCATGGGAATCGACGACTTCACCCGTCGCGGAGACAATGGAGACGAGGTGGCGGACCTGGGCGCTGAGCAGCGCGCGGTTGACGCGGCCGACCGCCAAGGCCATCGGGATGACGGCGTTCTTCTCGCCGAACTCCCAGTCGTCGAGGATAACGATGCGTACGCCGTCCTCTTTGACCGCTTTGACGACCGTGTCGGCCAGGGCCTCGAGGCCCGCTTTGAGCGTGCCGCTGTAGGCCGTGGAGAAGGTACGGTTGTAGTAGAAGGCCTGGAAGCGCGGCGACGTCTTGTCGCCGAAGGATTTCAGTACCTCCAGCTTCTCGTAGGTGATGATCGGCGAAATCGCCTTAAGCCGGTGGGCATGGGAGGGGATTTCGTCAAGGATGTTGTGCACCTCGCCGAAGCCCGTATTGAGGCTCATAACGACCTTTTCGCGGATCGGGTCGATCGGCGGGTTGGTGACCTGGGCGAACTTCTGCTTAAAGAAGTCGGTAAAGCTGCGCTGCTTCTCGCTGAAAGCCGCCATCGGTGTGTCGTCGCCCATGGAGCCGACGGCTTCCTTGCCGTCTTTCATCATCGGCTCGATCACCTGCTCGACGACCTCCTGCGTGATGTTGAAGAAGCGCTGGCGCTTGACCATATGCGCCACGTCGTGCTCGGAGAGCTTGGCGTACTGCTCGTCCACGTGCTCCTGCAGGTAGACCATGTGCTCGTTGAGCCAGCTCATGTAGGGGTTGGAGGACTTGAGGTAGTTGTTGATGTCCTCGTCTTTGAGGACCTTGCCGAACTTGAGGTCGAGACCGATCATCTGGCCCGACTGCAAACGGCCGCGCTCCTTGATCTCCTCCTCGGCGATGTCGTTGACGCCGTACTCGCTGGTAATCAGCAGGGTGTCGTCGTGGGTGATGATGTACTTGGAGGGGCGCAGGCCGTTACGGTCAAGGACACAGCCGATGTAGCGGCCGTCGGTCAGCGAGAAGGCGGCCGGGCCGTCCCACGCTTCGAAGACCGTGGAGTGGTATTCGTAGAAGGCGCGCAGTTCCGGGTCCATGTGCGGGGCGTTCTGCCACGGCGCGGGGATGACGGCGCGGGCCGCCTTGAAGAAGTCCATGCCGTTCGTAATGAGGAACTCGAAGAAGTTGTCGGCGCTGGCGCTGTCGGAAGCACCCGGCTGCAGGATCGGCAGCAGCCGCTTGATCTCCTCGTCGGTGAAGACCTCGCTCTTGACGGATTCGGATTTGACACGGACGTTGAAGCGGTTCGCTTCGACGGAGTTGATCTCCCCGTTGTGCGCCACGGCCCGGAAAGGCTGCGCCAGGCGCCACTTCGGCAGGGTGTTGGTGGAGAAGCGCTGGTGGAAGAGCGAGAAGGAGATCTTGAAGTTTTCCCGCTGCAGGTCCGGGTAGAACTCCTTGATGTGCGTCGGCATCACCAGGCCCTTGTAGGAGATGACCCTTGAAGACATGGAGGCGATGTAGAAGTCCTCATCCCCGACGAAGCGGTGCTCGCTCTCCTTGCGGCTCAGGTAGAGCAGCGCGTCAAAGCGTTTCGTCGCCATGATGGAGTTGGGGATAATAAAGAGGTGAACGATCTGCGGCAGGCTTTCGAGCGCCTGGTCTCCCAGTGCGTTGGTGTCAACGGGTACATCGCGGACGAGCACGATTTTAAGGTCGTTGTTCTCACAGACCTGTTCGATCGCTTCGATCTGGCTCCGGTCCTTTGTGAAGACGACCGCCACGGCGTACTGGTCGGGAAGCTCGACGCCGAGCTCCTTCGCCGTTTCGAGCATAAACTCGTGGGGCATGGAGAGAAGCAGACCGCTACCGTCGCCGGTTTTGCCGTCGGCTGCAACGGCACCGCGGTGCATCATCCGCTCAAGGGCCGTGATCGCCTTTTCGAGATTTTCGTGGGAAGCGCGGTTTTTGATGTTGGCCACGAGGCCGAAACCACAGTTGTCTTTAGATGACCGAAGTAAGTCGGAGTATTCCATCATACATTCACCTTTCAGAAGAAAATTCATAAAATTTCATGCATTTAATCTCTTTTTAAAGAACTTTGCTTTATTAGAGATGAAAATTTTTATATTATATCTCTAAACGTCTAAAAGTTCATTTAACAATCAAGGTCTTTTTTGTAAGATGACGCTACTGAGTAAATAAGAAGCAGGAAGATGCAGGGGTATATCATCCGGTTAAACCGTGCACGGGATGAGGATCTCGTGGTCACCATATTAACGCAGCAAAACTTAGAGACCCTTTACCGATTTTACGGGGCCCGCCACAGTACGATCAATCTCGGCTTCAAGATCGACTTCGAAAGCGAAATCTCCCTCAAAAGCAGTATGGGTCGGCTGCGCGACGTCATCCATCTCGGTTTCCCCTGGATGACCGACCACCACCGGTTGCGGCTCTGGCAGCAGTTCATCACCCTTTTCTACCCCCACCTCAGCCATGCCGAGGAGACCGGGGGCTTCTATTTCGAGCTGATCGACCGCGCCGCCCGGCAGTGGCATCTGCAAAACCCCAAGCGGATCGCCGTGGAATCCTACGTCCGGCTGCTCGAGCATGAAGGGCGGCTGCACCGCGACCTGCACTGCTTCTTCTGTGATGCCCCCGTCGAGGAGGAGGTCTCCCTGATCCGGGCCTACCTCCCCGCGCACCCACACTGCAGCCACACCCTCGCGATCGGCCGCGAGGGGGCCCTCGAACTCTTTGAAACGGGCAGCTCCCTCTTCCTCGACGACACCGAAGTGGAACGCCTCTGGTACGTGATGCAGGAGGGGCTCTAGGCCTTTTTCTCCCGTTCTTTCAGGAAGGCCGCGAAGGCCTGCGTCTCCAAAGGCCTGCTGAAGAGGTACCCCTGACCGTAGTGGCAGCCGTGCTCCCGCAGGAACTGCTCCTGTTCGCCGTATTCGATCCCCTCGGCGACGACCGTGTAACCCAGGCTCTTGGCGAGGGCGAGGATCGCCCGGGTGATCGCCACGTCGTTCTTGTCGTAGGGGATCTCATCGATAAAGGATTTGTCGATTTTGATCGTGTCCAGCGGCAGGGTCTTGAGGTAGCTCATCGAGGAATAGCCGGTTCCGAAGTCATCCACCGAAATCCGGAAGCCGATGCGGCGCAGCCGGTCGAGGATCGTCTGGTTCTGCTGGGTATGTTCCATGATGTAGCGTTCGGTCAGTTCGATCTCCACCGACTGGGGATCGATCCCCACCTCGTCGACCATCGCCTTGAAACGTTCAACGATATTGGGCTGGTTGAACTGGACGCTGGAGACGTTGATGGCGATCGTCTTCACCGGCAGACCCTCCCGCTTCCAGGCCATGAACTCCCGGCATGCCGTCGTAAAGACCCACTCCCCGATCGCCACAATAATCCCGCTGTCCTCGGCGATGGGAATGAACTCCGACGGAGGGATCAGCCCGTCTCCATGCCGCCACCGCACCAGCGCTTCGGCGGCCACAACCTGCTGCGTCTGCAGATCGTACTGCGGCTGGAAGAGCAGTGAAAGTTCGTTTTTCTCGATGGCGCTGCGCAGGTCGTGTTCGATCTGCATCCTGCGGTGAACGTCGTCGGAGAGCTTCTTCGTGTAGTAGCGGTAGCTGTTTTTCCCCTCGGACTTCGCCAGGTACATAGCACTGTCGGCGTTCTTGATCAGGCTGTTGGCGTCACTGCCGTCCTCGGGGTAGAGGGCAATACCGATACTCGCCGTCGTGCCGAGTTCGTAGCTGCCGATATGCACGGGCTGCTGGATCACCTCGAGGATATGCTCCGCGACAAAAGCCACCTCGTCGGGATGGCGCAGCGTCTCGATCAGCACCGTGAACTCATCGCCGCCGATCCGCGAGAGGGTGTCGGTGTCGCGCAGCGTCCTGCGGATCCGTACCGCCAGCTCCTTGAGCATCTCGTCGCCGATATGGTGGCCGAGGGTATCGTTGACGATCTTGAAGCGGTCCAGGTCAACAAAGAGTATGGCGATGCTGCGCTCGTTGCGTTTGGCGATGCCGATGGCGTGTTCGAGCTTCTCCCGGAAACTCCCCCGGTTCGGCAGTCCCGTCAAGGTATCATGGTAGGCGATGAAGTTCATCTGCTGTTTCTGCGCTTCAAGCTCCAGGTTCTTCGCGTCGAGCTCTCTTTTATGGAGCGTCAGCTGGCGGTTGCGGAAGATGAGAAAGCCCGAAACAACGGAAAAGAGCAGGATCATCCGCCACATCATGGTGTAGTCGAACCCCTCCTCGAAGGTGACGGAAATCCAGCGGTTTTCGATCGCCTTGCGCTCCGACTCGGAGATGGAAGCGACGATCTTTTCGAAGATGGTGTAGAGTTCGGATTCGTCGTTGCGCAGCGCGACACCGAGATCCCAGGTATCTTCGAAACGTCCCCCGATCTTCAACTCACCCAGGTACTCCTGCTGCAGTTTGTACCCCAGGACCGGGTAGGCGTCCAGGAAACCGTAGAGCTCCCCGTCGATCACCTTTTGCAGTCCCTCGTCCATGGAAACAACGGGGACGAAGTTGATCTGCGGGTAACGTTCGCGGAGCACATCCGTCAGGGCATAGCCGCTGACGATACCGATCTTCTGGTCGGTGATGCTGGCGAGATCGGCCAAAAACCAGGTATCCAGCCGGGTCGCGATGACGAGCGGCGGGGCGATCACGGGGCCGGTAACGTTCATATACTCCCGGCGTTCGGCGGTGTCCATGCTGAAGACGAACATGTCGCATTCGCGCGCCTTCGCTTTGCGCACCGATTCGGTCCAGGTCGCCGTCGGCACCACCTCGATGGGAATCCCGATGCGTTCGCGGAAAAGTTCGAGGTAATCCGAGCCCATCCCCGTGTAATGCCCCTCTGCAATCGCTTCGAGCGGCATCCAGTTCGGGTCCACACAGGTCCGCAGACGCTTCTTGTTCCGGAGATAAACCTGTTCGGCGACGCTGAATTGCATCGGCGTCTTTCCTCCGACCTTCCGGCCGTCTTCGAACCATTTGCGGTTCAGTGCCAGCCGCTCCTCGGCCGTCACATGTTCGAGCGCCCGGTCAAAGAGCTCCTTCAGCTGCGGCCAGTCGCTGCGCACCCCGATATGAAGCTCCTCGTCGTCATCACGCTGCACCTTGGCGGCGATCTTCAGGTTGCCGAGCATCTTCTGCTTGATCAGGTAGTTCGCCACCATATAATCCATCACCGCGGCATCGGCTTCGCCGTAGGCAACGGCGTCAAGGAGTGCCGCGGCATTCTCGCGGTAGAGCACCTCCATCTTCGGGTAGCGCCGCTTCATCGTCTCCGTGATCGCCCACCCCCGCACCGCCGCTACGGTCTTGCCGTTGAGATCTCCCATGCTGCGGATGTCTGCCGTCGCTTCCTGGGTCACGATCACCCGGTCCGACATCATGTAGAGCTTGCTGTAGAGGGTGTATTCCCGGCGCTCCGGGGTGATCGACATCAGGTGCACCGCATCGATCTCGTGATTTTTGAGCATCTGGAGCATCTGCGGCCAGCTTTCGGTGACAAAGGCGATACGAACGCCGATCTTCTCCGCCAGCAGCCGCATCAAGTCGACGGAGTAACCCGTTGCCAGCCCCTCCAGTCGGTAATCGTAGGGGGGCCAGTCCTCCTCGTTGGAGACCCGGATAAGCGGATGTGCGGCCACGAACTGCCGCTCCTCCTCGCTCAGGAGCATTCTACCCGGGTCGTAGACGAACCCCTCCAGCCGTTTGTGCGCCCCCACTCCCTTGCCCAAAACGGCAAAGGTGTTGGCGATCCCAAGTATCTTGGAGCGTTCGAGGTTCCCGAATTCCTCTCTCCCGAAGCCCGATATCGCCTTGAGGGCTTCGGCCTCTTTGAAAAGCTTGTGGGGGGTGATCTCCGCACCCGCGTAACCTCGTTTGATGACGTCGACCGTCTCGTCGATATGCTCGAAGGCGTAACGCCACCCCTGCATGCTCGCCTCCGCGAAGGCCTGAACCCGGCCGGGGTGCTTCTGGAGTTCCGTTTCCGACGTGAAGAGGATATCCCCGTAGAAATCAAAACCGTAGTCGCTGGGCCTGAGCAGGCTGTAGGGGATCTGACGCTCTTCAAGGAGGACCGGCTGGTCCGTCACGTAGGCGGTGAAGGCGTCGACCCTCCCCCCGATCAGGTCATTGATATCGAAGGACATGGGGACGATATCGATATCCGACTCCGTCACGCCGTGGCTCTTAAGCATCGCCATGATGGAGACGTTCTGGGCACTTTCGGGGGAGATCATGACCCGTTTCCCCCGCAACGCCTCCACGCTGCCGATCCCCGAGGACGCCAGGCTCAACAGCGCCAGGGGGGAGTGCTGGAAGATCGCCTTGAGGGCGACGACCGGCTTGCCCTGCAGCCGGTCAAGCACCAGCGCCGAATCGGAGACCCCGTAGGTCGCTTCCCCCGAGAGCACGTCGCGTACGATGTTGACCGACGGCGACTTCTCCCGGATCTCCACATCCAGCCCGGCGGCGTCATAGTACCCCTTCTCCTTGGCC
Organism: Sulfuricurvum sp.; assembly: GCA_003245815.1. Classification (GTDB taxonomy): domain Bacteria; phylum Campylobacterota; class Campylobacteria; order Campylobacterales; family Sulfurimonadaceae; genus SZUA-415. The sequence goes on along the minus strand of QKCD01000008.1, from coordinate 22,057 downwards.
ATGTAGAAGCCGGCGAACTGGAAGAGGTGTTTCCACTTGAGCTGAAGCACGACATGTTCACCATCCCCTCCCTGCGCCGCCATCATCGGGGGAAAGAACAGTATCAAGAGGAGCATCGCGCCGTATCGCCACATCTTCATGTTTCAACCTCATCACTCGACCCGTAGCCGTTATCGGGGAGTGACTATAACATATCTCTATGAATAGCTTACCGGGAATTCATCAACGCCGTGCTACACTCCCGCCATGAAACGCCGATTCACCCCTTTCTGGCTCACTTTCGCCCTGCTTGGAGCCACCCTTCCCCTCCTCGGGGGAAGCCCCGTCGCCGGGGTTCCCCTCTGGGTCTGGGGCAGCCTGGGCGCCACCCTGCTCTACGCCCTGCTGCTGGGCCTCACCATTGAAACAGGCTGGGATCTCCTCAAGGAGCAGGAGGATGAATAACGCGCTGCTGGGGGAAACGGGCACCGCCGTGCTGCTGGGGTATCTCGCCTCGATGATCCTCGTCGGCGTCGCCGGAAAGTTCGCCAGCCGGGAAGCCTCCATGCGGGACTTCTACCTCGGCGGCGCCGGCTTCGGGGTGGGCATCCTCTTCCTGACGATGTACGCCACCCAGTACAGCGGCAACTCCCTGATCGGCTTCGCCGGAAGCACCTACCGAAGCGGCTGGTACTTCCTCGTCAGCGTCACCTTCATGATCGTCATCGTCGGCGGCTACCTTCTCTACGCGCCGCGCCTCTACCCGCTGGCCCGCGAACACGGTTTCATCACGGTCGGCGACTACATCCACCACCGCTACGGCCGCGACGCCCTCACCTATATCGTCGTCGGCATCGGGATTTTCGCCCTGAGCAACTACATGCTGACCAACCTCAAGGCGATCGGCTACATCCTCGAGAGCGTTACCGGCGGCAGCGTCGGTTTCACGGAGGGGATCATCGCCATGGCCTTCATCATGGTCCTCTACGAGACCCTCGGCGGGATGCGCTCCGTCGCCTGGACCGACGCCATCCAGGGGGTGCTGCTCTTCGCGGGGGTATTGATCATTTTCACCGTCGTCTGGCTTCACTACGGCTCCCTCGAGGCGAACCTCCCCGCCCTGGCGGCGCTGCGCCCGGAGTTCTTCGCCGACCCCTCCGGTGAGCAGCAGATCAAGTGGGCCAGCGTCCTCATCCTTATCATGTTCGGCATCGCCGTCTATCCCCAGGCGATCCAGCGCATCTACGCCGCCCGGAACGAGCGGACCCTGCGCCGCTCTTTGCAGCTGATGCTCGTCATGCCCTTTCTGACCACCCTGCCGCTGATCGTCATCGCCGTCATCGGAGCGGCCCGCTTTCCCGGTCTTGGAGCGATCGAATCGGAGCAGATCGTCCTGCTCATGCTCAAGGAGCTCGGAAACATCAGCGGCATGCCCCTGGTCCTGACCCTTTTCGTCGCCGCCGCCGTCGCCGCCATCATGTCCACCGTCGACTCGGCCCTGCTCGCCATCGCCTCGCTCTTCACCCAGGACCTCTACCGCCGCCGGCGCCCCGGCGCTTCCCAGCGCGAGCTCACCTACGTCGGCAAGCTCTTCTCCTGGGGGATGATGGCCCTGATGGTCTACCTCGCCGTCTCGCTCCCCTCGACCATCTGGTGGCTGATCCAGATCAAGCTCGAGCTTCTCTGCCAGACGGCCCCGGCCATCATGCTGGGCGTCTGGTTCAAGCGGCTCGGTGCCACGGCCGTACTCGCGGGGCTGCTCGCGGGCGTTGCCTTGACACTGCTTCTGCTGCTGGCGCCGCTGCCCGCAAAACCGCTGGGCATCCATGCTGGCGTCTGGGGACTGACGCTCAATGTCACCGTCGTTTTCCTTCTGCATCGCAGGCAGACACGTTGCTCTTAACGGATTTTATACTACAATATCGCAAACCCGAAGCGATGAAGGACACCGTGTGAACACGAACCTGCTGCACTCTTTGGAGCACTTTCCCCCGTTGCGACGCTCCCTGGAACGGCTCAACGAACTGGCCAAGGCTCCCGAGGTCGACATCCTCGCCTTCGCCAGAACGATCGAAGCGGACCCGATGCTCTTTGCCGACCTGCTTCGCAGCGTCAACGCCCCCTTCTACGGCTTCCGTTCGCAGATCACCTCCATCCGCCACGCCCTGACACTCTTCGGTACGTCAAAGATCCACGGGATCGCCCTGCAGCTGGCAATGACGGAGTATGCCGGCGACGACCTCCCCGCCTACGGTATCACCCTGGAGCAGTGGCTCGAGACGATGCGCCTGCAGCAGGAGTTTCTCTTCAGCCTGCTGAAGATCGGTGACGACCCCTCGGCATTCATCAAGCTCAGCGGGGTGATGTTCGTCCTGGAGATGGGCAAAATGGCGGCGGAGTACGTGATGCAGCAGATGGGGAACAGGCACCGCTTCACACAGCGGAGCCCGGAAGGGTTGCAGGCAGAGGAGCGGCGGGTAATCGGGGCGACGGGGGACGAACTGGCCGCCGAACTCTTCGAGCGGTGGCAATTCGAGGCGGAGTTCATCGACCTCTTCCGCCACTCGATGGATGCCGCCCACGCCTCCAGAAACCAGAAGCTGGCCGCGACCCTGCAGGTGGCCCGTACCCTGATCACGGTCTACGGCCTGCAGCCTCTGGAGCACGCCGATACGCTGATCGGGACCTACGGCCTAAACCGCGACGGCATCGCGGCGGCCTATGCCGGCATCGCTGAAGCCTCTCAGATCTCGTAGTGGTAGGGCTGGTAGGACTGGTCGAGTTCGGAGAGTTTCAGCGAAAAGAGCTGCTTCACCTTCTCCTGCATATCCGCCCAGAAATACTCCAAAATGATGCTCGCCCCGACGTTCCCCTCGATCCGGCAGAGTGACCCCTCCAGCGCCTCTAGAATCTCGATCACCTCGATCTCGTGGGAGGGACGGGCCAGACGGTAACCGCCGGAGGCGCCGCGCGTGCTGATGACCAGACCGCTCTTGCGCAGCTGAGAGAGCAGCTGTTCGAGGTAGCTGTGGGAGATCTGCGTCATCGCCGCGATCTCCTTCACCTGCATCGTGCGGTTGTTGACCGCGTGGGAGAGCACGTGCATTGCCGCCAGGCCGTAGACCCCTTTGGATGAAATGCCCGACATCTCAGAACCCCGGGTAGAGTTTTTTGATGATGAAGTAGATCTTGCAGCCGACGCAGTAATTGAACAGCAGTTCCAGCCCCAGACAGAGCAGGAAGACCGACACGAGGGCGGCGACGAACGCCGAGAGCCCCAGGTGGTGCCCCGCGATCAGCAGCAGGGTAAAGAGCAGACCGAACTGGGCCGCCAGCCGTTTCGCCCCCGCATCCGTCATCCGCGGCTGCAGGCGCAGCACCTTCTGCACCCAGAGCGACAGCCGGTTGACCGGACTGTAGGATTTCGACCCGTAGAGCCGGACGATGAAGTCACCCCCAAGCAGATAGAGCCAGAAGCTTTGCGAGGTTGCGACGAAAAGCAGAACCAACAGGGTGACCGAAACGGCGTTGATACGGACGACCGTACCGTCGATCTGTCTGAAAAGCAAGGGACATGCTTGTGCCATCACTATTCCTTTTTCTTATTCTTAAAACGGGATATTACACTCCGGCGACGTTAAAATCAAGTATCCTTACTAGTTTAATAAGGAATAATCCGGTTTTACCCGCGACGTAGGCCTTGAAAACACCCATTCGAGGCGGAGTCTCTCTAGGCCGGGCCCGTAATATCCCCTCTCTCTTCCAGTGCCGATCTTCGAGATGCATTATCTATTCTTATGCTGTGTTGATATTCACATTATATTTTTCAGTCGCGCGTTATCTTTTTCCGTTACAATGCCACCGTCATTTCCCGCGAAATGCCGGGGAGGCGTCTGCCTGCCGCCGAGCCGTCGTCCCTCCGATGCCCCGCTGCGGAAGCCATTTCAATCTTAATATAAGGAACTGTGAAATCATGCGCCTGTTACTCGCTGTTTTTATGCTCTTTTCCCTGAGTTTCGCCGAAGATATCTATGAGGACGACGTCACGGCCGACGTCGCCTTCGAGATGCAGAAAAAAGGTGAAGCGATCATCGTCGACGTCCGTACGACCCTCGAATTCATCTATACCGGTCACGGCGAAGGGTTCATCAACATCCCCGCCTTCGAATGGACCTACGAACCGAAATCCCTGGAGACCCGCGTCAAAAGCGCCGAATACGAAGTGGAAACTTCCAAGGTGAAAGACCACGTCAACACCATGAAACTCTACAACGCCAAAGAGGTGATCAACAAGAGTTTCGTCGCCGACGTTATGAAGGCAATGAAGATGCGCAACGTCGACAAGGTCGTCCTTGTCTGTCGCAGCGGCCCGCGCTCCAAAGCGGCGGCCAACATGCTCGCCCGCGAAGGTATCACCGCCTACAACCTCGAGGACGGCTTCATCTTCGGCTGGAAAGAGGAAAAGATGCCCTGGGGCGGCCAGTAACCCCCTCCCGCTTTCCCTCTACCGCTTCAACAGCTTGATCAGTCCGTCGATGTACCGCGTCGCGAGCTGGTCGTGCATCTCCTTTTTCATCAGCATCAACGCTTCGAAACTGCTGTATGCCGACCGGAAGGTCCGTTCCGTCGTCAGGGCGTCAAAGACGTCGCACACGGCAATGATCTGTGCCGCCGCCGGGATCTGGTTCTCCACCAGGCCCTCGGGGTAGCCGCTGCCGTCGCGCTTTTCGTGGTGAAAGCGGACCGCCGCGGCGATCTGGGGGTTGCCGATACGGTTCTTTTTCAGGATGGCCGTACCGAAGAGGGGGTGATCCTGCATCTTCTCGAATTCGTCGGGTTCAAGCGTATCCGCCTTGTTGAGGATCTCCCGGGGAATCCGCAGCTTTCCGATATCGTGCAGCAGCCCCGCCATCACGATCTCTTCGAGTTGCCGGCGGCTCATGCCGATAACCCGTCCGAGGACACCGGAGAGCACAGCGACGTTAAGCGAATGGGTGGCGTCCGAATAGGCCGGCGGCATCTGTTTTAAGAACTGCTCGAGCGCATACGCCTCCTCCCCGATAAACTGCGAAAGCGTCTCACCGAAACCCGTCAGCTCGGCCATCGGCAACATCTCGTTGCCGCTCTCGAAACACCCTTTGAGCAGAGTGCTGCCAGTAGCATAGAGCAGCGCAATCTTCGCTTCGACACCCTCTTGCGCCTTCAAGGCTTCCGGAAGCTGCTCCGCCCCCGGCACTGCGCGCTCTTCAGGTGCTGCCGGCTCGACGGCCTTCTCCTCTCCTGCCTTGACATGCTCGTTATGATAGCGCTTGAACGCGGGGCGTTCCGACTGCTGGACAAAGCAGTTTTGATGGCGTGACACCTTGGCAAGAAGCTCGGCACTGAGCACGGTGCCCGCCTTGATCACGATTGCATACCCGTTAAACCGCTTGATGTAGCAGTCGAAGGGGATGGTCGACCCGACGGCGAAGCTTCCGGGCGAAACGGGGAAAAACTGCTGGTCGATGGTACGCTGTACGACACGTTTCATAGGTATAGTCTATAGTGGTCATCCTTAAGCGACACCGGGGTGACACTGCGTTTGGACGACCCTTTGGTATAATGGTGCCACTATCTTTGAGGAGCCTTTTGATGAAACTACCCCGGTTACTCCTGCTTCCCCTGACCCTGGGGCTGATCTCCGCCGCGGCCTCCGCCGCGTGCCGACCCGACGCCTCCAATACCCATATTGCCGTCAGCGGCAAGAAGTTCTACTGTACCGAAGGCTTTGATTCCGAGGGGTGCAACATCGGCCGGGTCCGCCTGAACGTCGAAGTCGATTCGACCTGCCGCCAGAACGCCGCCGTGATGCTGGAGTGCAACGCCGACCTGGACATCTCCACCCGCAGCGTCGATCACCTCGAATACTCCCTCTCGGAACGCCACGAGGTTGTTCTCAAAAAGGGTAAGGCCGATACGACCCTCTACCTCGACTGGAGGGATTTCGGCTATCCGGCCATGGATATCGACGTCACGACCGCCGAGTGCCATATCGCCGGCGCCCCCGCCGCTGCGGAACCCGCCGAAGCGGAGGCCGAAACGGTCGAGCCCGAACCGGCACCGCAGCCGGAGGCTCCCGCGTCACAGCCCGTGAAGCCCGCGCCGAAGCCTGCAGCGGCACCGGCACCCCGCCCGGCCGTGGCACCCGCGCCGAAGCCGCAGCAAAAAGAGCTGCAGCCCGAAATGACGCAGGAGCAGTACGAACTGGAAAAACTGCGGGAAGAGAACCGTGCGCGCGAGCTGGATATCAAAGCGCTGGAACTAAAGATCAAGCTCAAAGAGATGGAGCAGCAGGAGGCGAAGTAGCCTACTGCTCTGGTGATTCTTTCATCAGGAGTTCGGGAAAGGGGTTGGGCTCGGGGCAGGAGGCGTCCTCTCCCAAAGCGGGGAGCGCCGCCGCCTGCGCGGCTTCGAGCTCCGCGACGCGTGCCTTGAGGCGGTCACGCTCCTTCGAGAGCTGCAGCAGGGCGCGCTCCACCTTGCGCGCCTCCTTTTTGGTCGACGCCAGTGAGGCTTCGAGCTGACGAACCCGCTCCGCCTCACCACCCGCCTGATGCTGCGCCGCGAGGTCGTCGCAGTAGATCCGGCACCTCTCCTCCAGCGATACTTCCCCGCTTTGCGTCACCTCTGCCGCGGCAGCGCCGCTGAGCAGCCCCGCCGCCAGCAGCAACGCTTTCATCCGTCCCATCTCAGACCCCTCTTCTGCGCAGTTTGACCCCCATCTCCAGGTGGTCGGTGTAGGGAAACTGGTCGAAAAGGGCCATCGCCTCGACCTCGTGGGTGGCGGCGAGCTGCTCCAGGTCCCGCAGCAGGGTCTCGGGGTTGCAGGAGATGTAGAGCAGGTGGTCGAAACGGGCGGCAAAGTCGCAGCTCTTTTCGTCCATCCCCGAGCGCGGCGGATCGACGAAGATCGTTTTGAGGGCATAACTGCCGAGGTCGATCCCCTCCATCCGGTTGAACACCCGCACCCCGTCGAGGGCCTGCACGAACTCCTCGGCGCTCATCCGCACGAAGGCGATGTTCTCCACCTTGTTGAGGGCCATGTTGTTCTGCGCCGCGCGGATGGAGGATTTGGAGATCTCCGTCGCCAGCACCTTCTGGAAACGCGACGCGAAGGGGATCGTGAAGTTCCCCGCCCCGCAGTAGAGCTCCAGCAGGTCGCCCCCGACCCCCTCGAACTGCTTCAGCGCCCAGCCGACCATCTGCTCGTTGACCCGGGGGTTGGGCTGGGTAAAGCTGTTCTCCACCTGCTCGAAGCGGTAGGCACGCCCGCCGATCTGCAGGGTCTCCGTGACATGATCCTGCCCGATCACCACCTTCTGTTTGCGGCTGCGGCCGATCAGGTGGATACCGAGTTCTGCGGCTACTGCCGCGGCCTCCGCTTCCCACGCCGCGTCGAGCTTGCGGTGGTAGAGCAGTGAGACGGCGATCTCCCCGTCACTGGTACTGAGAAAGTCCGCCCCGAAGAGCTTGCCGCCCATCCCCCGCGCCGTCAGGGCTTCGAGGAGTTTCGGCATCACCGCCGCGATCGGTTCGAGCACCTTCGGGCACTCCTCGATCAGCACGACCCCCTGGCCGTCGATATGGTTCATCGCGTAGTGGATGGCGTCGCCGACGTGCCAGATCCGGAACTCCGAGCGGGCGCGGTAGTGGGAATCGGGCGAGGCGAACACCTCCGGCGTGCCGCCGTAAAAAGGCGCGAACGCCTCGCTGATCCGGGCGCGTTTCGCTTCCAGCTGCAAGGCGGCGCCCCCCTCGTAGTTGCGGCAGCTGCCGCAGGTGCCGAAGTGTCTGCATTCCATCGTCTACGTTTCCTTTGCTTTCGGGCGCTCTGCGCCCCGATCAATGAGGAAATTATAGCGCCGGGGCACTAAAACCCCGCTGGCGCGCGGCGCTGCTACTTGATACTGGCGATCAGGTTGCCGATCAGCAGGTTCCAGCCGTCGACGAGGATAAAGACGAGGATCTTGAAGGGCAGCGAGATCATGACCGGCGGCAGCATCATCATACCCATACTCATCAGGATCGAGGCCACGACCATGTCGATGACGAGGAACGGGAGGAAGAGCAGAAAGCCGATCTCGAAGGCCGTCTTCAGTTCGCTGATGACGAAGGCGGGAATGACCACCGTCAAGGGGACGTCGCTGATCGTCCTGGGGTTTTCGAGGTTGCGGATGCGGACGAAGAGGGCGAGGTCCTTCTCCCGCGTGTTGCGGATCATGAAGTTCTTGAAGGGCTCCGCCGTCTTCTCAAACGCCTCCTCGTAGCCGATCTTCTCCTCCGTGTAGGGTTTGATGCCGTTGTCGTACGCCTTCGTGGCGACCGGTTCCATCACGAAGACCGTCAGGATCAGCGCCAGCATCACCAGCAGCTGCGTCGGCGGGACCTGCTGGGTCCCCAGCGCCTGGCGCAAAAAGCCGAAAACGATGACGAAGCGGGTGAAGGTCGTCATCACCAGCACGAGGCTCGGTGCCAAAAAGAGCACCGTCAGCATCAGCAGCACGTTCAGAGAGCTCACCAGCTGCTGGGGCGTCTCGGGGGCGGTGATGTTGAAGTTCATCGCCGGCACGACCGGATCGGCGGCATAAAGGCCCGCCGCCAGGAAGAGGAGGAGCAGGATGCGCATCATTCGGCCCCGGGCGCTTTATCCAGGATCGTCTCCTTCACGCTGCCCGCCTTCTCCGCCTTGGTGCCGTAGAAGTGCAGTTCGACGCGGCGGTTCTTCTCCCGCCCCTCTTTGGTCATGTTCGTCGCCAGCGGCCGGAACATCCCGAAGCCGGCCGCGTGGATGCGGTTGGGCTCGACCCCGTCGAGGAGCAGCTCCTGCAGCACCGAGAGGGCCCGGGCGACGGAGAGTTCCCAGTTGTCCTTGAAGGGGCTGTTCTTGCCCGGGAGCTGGTCGTCGGTGTGGCCCTGGACACTGACGTCGACATCGTTGGGGAGCTGGTCGACGATCAGGGCGATCCGCTTCAGGAAGAGCAGCGCGTCTTCATTCTCGATCGTCGCGCTGCCGGGCTTGAAGAGCAGCGAGGCGGGAAGCTGGATGACGAAGCCGTCCTGGGACTCCTCGATCGTCACGGCGGGGCCGTGCCCCTTCTGCATCATCTCGTTGGCGTCGGCCACCGCCTGCTGGACGCGGTTGACCATCTCGTTGGTCTCGTCGCGCTGCTCGATCGGGGTCGACTCCTGGATGCGCTGCTTGGAGATCTCCGTCTTCGTTCCCCCTTCCAGGACGCTCATCGCCCCCGCCAGGGAGCCGATCGCCTCGGAGATCTTCTTCGCGTCCATGCTCGACATGGAGAGCAGCAGGACGAAGAAGCACAGAAGCAGGCTCATCAGGTCCCCGAAGGCCGCCAGCCATCCCGGCAGACACTTCGGACAGTTGCACTCTTGCTTTTTAGCCTTGGCCATTTCAAGCGGTCCTAGTCAAACTGGCTGATCCGCTCGGCGGGCGGCAGGTAGGAGAGAAGTTTCGCCTCGAGAGTACGGGGGTTGTCCCCGGCCTGGATCGACATGATCCCCTCCAGGATCATCTCCTTGATCAGCCCCTCCTCGTCGTTACGGACGTTGAGGATGTTTGCGACGGGGGTCCCGAAGATGTTGCCGATCATTGCGCCGTACATCGTCGTCAGCAAGGCGACGGCCATGGAGGGGCCGATGGCGGAGGGATCCGCCATGTTGAGCAGCATCGCCACGAGGCCGATCAGGGTGCCGATCATCCCCATCGCCCCGGCAAGGGCCGCCCACTGGTCGAAGATCGCCGCGTTGCCTTTGTGGCGGGAGCTGGTCTGCTCCATCTCGATCTCGAGCAGGTCGCGGATCGTATCGGGCTCGTTGCCGTCGACGGCCATGGAAAGCCCCTTCTTCAGGAACTCGTTCTCCTCGGAGTTCGCCGCCGCCTCCAGGGAGAGGATACCGTCGCGCCGCGCCTGGGTCGCGAACTCGACGAGCTTCTTGATCAGCTCCTGGGCATCCTCCTGGGGCGGTTTGACGGCGATCATGAAGATCTTGACGAAGTTCTTCATCTGCTCCATCTTGAAGGAGACGAGCAGCGCCCCGACGGAACCGCCGATAACGATCAGCACGGAGGGGATATCGATATAGGGACCGATCCCGACCCCCATGGCCATCGCGCCGAAGAGCAGCGCGAGAATCAAAACCAACCCGATGACGGTTCCTAAATCCATTAACCCACCTTGAGCCGGCACCGGGCACCGAAAAAGCACCCCGCGGCTGAACGTAAAATTGTCTCAATCATACACCAAACTTCTTAGCCGTACACTTAAACTCCCCCTCCCCCGTCGCAATTGAGGCCGATTTCGGGAGGGATACGCCACCCGCTCCGGGGATACGCGCAGAGGCGGTGCGATGCGATCCCGTCATTCTATCACCCCCGCGAAAACGCTTTACCTCCTATTTATGGAAATTCGATAGAATACATCCAAAAAAAACAGAAGTATTGCACCCCCATGAACGAACCGCTTTCCATCATCATCCTCGCCGCCGGCAAGGGCAGCCGCATGAAATCCCAGACCGCCAAGGTGCTTCACGACATCAGCGGCCGGCCGATGCTCTACCACATCGTCAAGAGTGCCCTGGCCCTTACCGACGACGTCACCGTCGTCGTCTCCCACCAGAAGGAAGCCGTTACCGCCGCCATCCGCGAGCACTTTGAGAGCGTCACATTCGTCACCCAGGACACGGAACGCTTCCCCGGTACCGGAGGCGCCCTGAAAAACGTCGCGCCGCGCTACGACAACGTGCTCGTGCTCAACGGCGACATGCCGCTCGTGACCCCCGAATCCCTGCAGGGGTTCCTCCAAGGCGGTGCCGACATCACGATGTCCATCTTCGACCTCGAAGACCCCTCGGGCTACGGCCGCGTTGTCATCTCCGACGTCGGCGTGGAGCGGATCGTGGAGGAGAAGGACGCCAATGCCGCGGAACTGACGATCCGCCACGTCAATGCCGGGGTCTACGCTTTCCGCAAAAGCGTGCTGGAACGCTACCTGCCCCGTCTCTCCAATGCCAACGCCCAGGGGGAGTACTACCTCACCGACGTCATCGCCCTCGCCCGGGCCGACGGGCTCAGCGTCGAACCGCTGCTGGTGGACGAGGAGCACTTCAAGGGGGTCAACTCCAAGGCGGACCTCGCCGCCGCCGAAGTGATCATGCAGCGCCGCATCCGTGAGAAGTGGATGCTCGCGGGGGTGGGCATGCAGCTGCCCGAGACGATCTACATCGACGAAGCGGTCACCTTCGAAGGGGAGTGCCGACTCGAAAACGGGGTGCGCATCACCGGGGAAAGCCGCCTCGTCAACAGCCACGTCAAGGCCTACAGTGTCGTCGAAGAGAGCGTGCTCATCGACTCCGACGTCGGCCCGATGGCCCATATCCGCCCAGCCTCGCGCATCGAGGGAACCCACATCGGCAACTTCGTCGAAGTGAAGAAGTCGACCCTCCGCGGCGTCAAAGCGGGGCATCTGAGCTACCTCGGCGATGCGACGATCGACGAGGGGACCAATATCGGTGCGGGGGTCATCACCTGCAACTACGACGGCCGTAAGAAGTACGAGACCCGTATCGGCAAAAACGTCTTCCTCGGCTCCGACACCCAGGTCATCGCCCCCTGTACGATCGAAGACGACGTCATCGTCGCTGCCGGAACGACTGTCACGAGCCGCCATGTCGAAAGCGGCGTCCTGCTGCTCAGCCGCGCCAAAATTCGCAAAGTGGAGCACTTCTTCTACAGCTTCTTCGGTAAGGAACGCCCGTGAATATTCCCGCCAACCTGCTCAAGGGCAAAAAGGTCCTTCTCGGCGTCAGCGGCTCCATCGCCGCCTACAAATCCCTGGAGCTGACCCGCCTCTTTATCAAGGCCGGGGCCGAGGTGCGCGTCGTGATGAGCGACGCCGCCAAGCGCTTCGTCGGGCCGCTGAGCTTCGAAACCCTCAGCCGCAACAGGGTCCTCGACGAGACAAGCGAATCATGGGCGGACGACCACAACCATATCGGCTGCGCCGCGTGGGCGGATCTCTTCGTCATCGCCCCCTGTACCGCCAACACGATCGCCAAGCTCTCCAACGGCATCGCCGACAACCTGCTCACCCAGGCAGCGCTCGCCTACCCGGGGCTGAAGCTCATCGCTCCCTCGGCCAACACCCACATGCTCCACAACCCGATCATCCAGGCGGCCCTGAAGATGCTGCAGGTAGCCAACTACGAGGTCGTCTCCACCCAGACGAAGGAGCTCGCCTGCCAGACGACCGGCGACGGCGCCATGGCCGAACCGCTGGAGATCTTCTGGCACGGCGCGCGCATTCTATTGCGCGAGGCGTTCTGGGAGGACCGCCGGGTCATCGTCACCGGAGGCGGCACGCTCGAGAAGATCGACGACGTCCGCTACCTCTCCAACTTCTCCAGCGGCAAGATGGCCTCAGCCCTCGCGGCCGCCCTCTTCCTGCGGGGCGCCGACGTCAACCTGATCGCCACGCGCCGTGAAGCTGAGCTCCCCCGAAGCCTCCACAAGATCGACGTCGACTCCAGCGCGGAGATGCTGGAGTACCTCGCCGACTCCGTCCGCATCGCCAAGAAGGGGAAGATGTCCAGGCCTTCGCTGATCCGCGACGAGCCGGTCCACCTGATCCAGAAGAAACCCTACCTCTTCATGGCGGCGGCGGTGAGCGACTATGTACCCGCCTTCGCGCAGTCGGGCAAACTGAAGAAGGAGGCCATCGGCAGCACCTGGTCCCTGGAGTTGAAACAGAACAGCGACCTCCTCGCCACACTGGACAAAGAGGGGATCACCACCGTCGCCTTCAAGGCGGAGATGGACCCCGAAACCGCCGCCGCCAACGCCGCGGCGCTGATCGAACGCAAAGGAGTCGACGCCGTCTGCCTCAACCTGCTCCAGGGCTCCGAGAGCTTCGGCACGGCGGACAACCAGGTCGACTTCATCACCGCCGAGGCCAGCGTCACCCTGCCGCGCATGGACAAGCTCTCACTCGCCATGGCGATCCTCGATCAGGCCCGGGCCCTATGAAAAACGTTGCCAAGCATATCGCCATCATCATGGACGGCAACGGCCGCTGGGCCAAGGAACAGGGACTGAAACGGGTCAAGGGGCATGAGAAGGGGGCGGAGATCGTCCGCAACGTGACGACCTTCTGTTCCCAACAGCCGCAGATCGAGCGCCTCACCCTCTACGCCTTCAGCACCGAAAACTGGAAGCGCCCGAAGATGGAGGTGGAGTTTCTGATGAAGCTTCTCGACCACTATCTCAAAAACGAGCTGCCGACCTACCTCGAACACAATATCCGCTTCGAACCGATCGGCGATCTCGGCCGTTTCTCCCCGGCCCTGCAGCGCACCATCGAATCGATCCGTACCCAGACCGCCCACTGCGACGGCCTGATCCAGAGCCTGGCGCTCAACTACGGTTCCCGGGACGAACTGGTCCGCGTCTTCGAGCGTCTGCGCGGCTCCGAAGAGCCCCTCACCGAAGCGCGCATCGGTGCGGCGCTGGACTGCCCCGCCGACGTCGACCTGCTGATCCGCACCGGGGGCGACACCCGGCTTTCGAACTTCCTCCTCTGGCAGGCCGCCTACGCCGAGCTTTTCTTCAGCGATACCCTCTGGCCGGAGTTCACGACCGCCGAGCTTTCGGGGATCATCGAAAAGTTCACGACGATTGAGCGCCGTTTCGGGGGGCTTAAATGAGTTTCCTGCTCTATGCGCTGATCTTTATCCTCGGCTGTTCCATCGGCTCTTTCCTCAACGTCCTGATCGTGCGGATCCCCAAGGACGAGAGCGTCGTCTTCCCCGCGTCGCACTGCGTCCACTGCAAAACGCCCCTGAAGCCGTGGCACAACATTCCCCTCTTCTCCTGGATTTTCCTCCGCGGGCGCTGCGCCTTCTGCGGCAAGCCGATCTCGGTACAGTACCCCCTCGTGGAGCTCATGGGGGGCATCATCTTCCTCGCCGTCTTCGTGAAGATGGGGTTCACCCTCCCGGCCGTCGGCATCGCCGTCGCCTTTTTGCTGCTGCTGACTCTCTCGGTCATCGACTTCTACTACAAGATGGTCCCCGACAGCCTCAACCTCTCGGCCCTGACCCTGGCCGTCATCAGTGCCTATTCCCTGCCGATGCTGATCGAGCAGTTCGTCAACGCCCTCATTTTCGCCGGGGCCTTCTCCCTGCTGCGCTTCTACCTCTCCTACGCCATCAAGAAAGAGGCGATGGGCGAGGCCGACATCATGATCGCCGCGACGATGGGGGCGCTGCTGGGCGTCGAGCTCACCCTGGCGGCGATCTTCCTCTCCGCCCTGCTCGCCCTGCCGGCGATGCTGCTGCTGCGCGACGAAACCGAGGAGAGCAAGCAGCTCCCCTTCATCCCCTTCCTGGCCATGGCGACCTGGATCGTCTACATGTTCGACACCCAGGTGCACGCCTACATCGGGGCCCTTTATGGATAAGCTGCGCCGTTACATCCTCGCGAACTTCTCGGTCCTCTTCTTCTCGATCTTCATGCCCTTCTTCGTCGTGGCGTCGGTCGTCTTCCTCGTCAAGCTGGCGAAGTTCACCTCGGTGATCCAGTTCAACCCCTTCGACATGTTCACGCTCTACCTCTTCAACCTGCCGGAGATCCTCTTCTACCTGCTGCCGCTCACCTTCTTCGTCGCTGCGGCGATTTCGCTGCACAAGCTCTCCGCCGACAACGAGACGGTCGTCATCTTCACCCTCGGGCTCACCCCCAACCATATCCTGAGGGTCTTCTTCATGCCGGCCCTGCTCCTCTCGGCGCTGCTCTTCTTCAACTTCTTCTACCTCTTCCCCCACACGAAGATCATGGCGAAGAACTTCATCATCCAGAAGAAGAGCGAGGCGAAGTTCAACCTCGAAGCCTCCGAGTTCGGCTACAGCTTCGGCCCCTGGCAGCTCTTCATCGGCAGCGACAACGCCGGGCAGAGCTTCTCCGACGTCTACCTCTTCAACAAGGCGCAGCGCGAGGAGATCCTCATCAGCGCCAAGGCGGCCCGGATCATCAACGACAACGGCGTCCTGCGGCTGCAGCTGGACAAGGGTGAGGGGTACAACTACACGGAGACGACCCTGACGCAGACCGATTTCGACACCCTGCTGATCAACGACATGCTGCTGATGGAGGAGCGCCACTACCAGGACGCCTGGGAGTACTGGAGCGACCCGGCCAAAAACCATATCCGGCGCCACCAGATGCTGCGCAACGTCCTGATGTCGCTGTTCCCGCTGCTCTCGCTGGCGATGATCCTCGTCATCGGCGTCGTCTACTCCCGCCACCAGAGCAGCCACCTCTACCTCTTCATCTTCGCGACCCTGCTGGCCTACTACGCCATGAGTATCGGGCTCGAGCCCATGCTCGACTACCGCCTGACGGCGCTGCTCCCCCTGCTCTGGCTGACGGTCACGGCCTGGATCTACTACCGGCGGGTACTGACGAGGTACTGATGCGCGTCAAGATCACCCTCGCCTACAACGGCACGAGCTTTATGGGGTCGCAGATGCAGACCTCGACGGGCAACACGGTGATGGGGGCGCTGCACCGCGCCCTCGCGCGCCTGGGTATCGACGCCCTCCCCGTCGCCTCGGGGCGGACCGACAGCGGGGTGCACGCCAGCGGCCAGGTCGTCCACTGCGACCTCCCGGCGCACTGGAGCGACATCGGCAAGCTCAAATGGGTCCTCAACCGCCAGCTCCCCCCCTCCGTCCGCATCCGCCGGGTGGAACCGGTCCACCCGGAGTTCCACGCCCGCTTCAGCGCGAGACGGCGGGTCTACCGCTACCTCCTCAGCGAGGCGGAGCCCAACCCCTTCGAGTGGGACTTCGTCACCTTCTGCGACCCCCTGGACGTCGCGAAGATCGACGACGCGATGCAGGCCTTCGTCGGCACCCACGACTTCGAGCGCTTCAAGAAGACCGGCAGCGAAACCGCCCACGACCGCCGCACGATCTACAGCGCCCGCGCCTACCGCCACAAGGGGAGGGTCGTTTTGCGCATCGAGGGTAACGGCTTCCTCCGCAGCCAGATCCGCCTGATGGTCGGCTTCCTCCTCGCCATCAGCGCCGGGAAACGGAGCAAGGAGGATCTCGTCCGCCAGCTCGCCTGCGAGGCGGACTTCAAGATCCCCCCCGCCCCCCACAACGGCCTCTACCTCGCCAAAATCTACTACTGACCGCCCGCATCGGGAGCCAAGCCCCTGCCGGGGCCGGTGAAATCACCGTACGCTTTCACTCCTGCCGGGCTCCGTCACTGCGGGGGGGCGGCCGATATGCTATAATGTCACACTTTTAGAGGATGTTCCCGCCCTCCCATCAGCGACGCCAAAAAGGTTTTCTGTGTCATTTTTCCGCTCCCTGCAAGAGAGTCCCTACTCCGCCCGCTCCGCCTTTGCACTGATCCTCCTCGTCACGCTCTACCGCTTCGCCGTCCTCGCGACGAGCGACATCAACCTCTACGCCGACGAGGCCTACTACTGGGGGTGGGCGCAGCACTTCGACTTCGGCTACTACTCCAAGCCGCCGATGGTCGCCTGGACGATCATGGCCACGACCGCCCTCTTCGGCGACGGCGAGATCGGCGTCAAGATCGGTTCGCTCTTCCTCTACATCATCACCGCCATGACGCTCTACCTCCTCGGCCGGGAGCTCTACGACGAAAAGACGGGCTTCTTCGCCCTGCTCACCTTCACGACCCTGCCGGCGGTCTCGCTCTCGAGCATGATCATCTCCACCGACGCGGTATTCCTGCTCTTCTGGGCCCTATCACTGCTCTTCTTCGTCCGGGCGATCCGCACGGACGCGTGGCGCTGGTGGCTGCTGCTGGGCGTTTCCGGCGGCTTCGGGCTGCTGAGCAAGTACACGATGCTCCTCTTCATGGTCTCCGCCCTTCTCTACCTGGGGCTGAGCGCACCCTACCGCCGCCACCTGAAAAACGCCCGCCTCTACGCGGCGATGGCGGTCGCGGCGCTCGTCTACTCGCCCAACCTGCTCTGGAACATCAGCAACCACTTCGCCAGCTTCCTCCACACCCGCGACAACGCCCACCTGGAAAGCTCGCTCTTCCACTTCGACAAGCTGGCGGAGTTCCTCGGCGGCCAGCTCGCCGTCTTCGGGCCGGTGCTCTTCGTTGTGCTGGTGATGCTCTTCGTCCGCTACCGGGGCCTCGCCTCTGACGAGCGCTTTAAAATGCTCGCCTGGTTCGTCATCCCCTTCTTCACCCTGATCACGACGATCAGCTTTCTCTCCCGGGCCCACGCCAACTGGGCGGCCCCGGTCTACATCGCCGGCACCCTGATCGTCGTCGGCACCCTCGTCGCGCAGCAGCGCATGCGGCTGCTGAAGATCGGCATCGGCGTCAATATCGCCATGGCCCTGCTCTTCTACCACTTCCACGCCGTCGCCCACGTGCTGAACATCGAGCTGACCCGCAAGACCGACCCGCAGAAGCGGATCCTCGGCTGGGACCGCCTCGGCGAGGAGGTCGGCAGAGTCCTGGCCGCCAACCCCGGCGCCAAGCTCCTGAGCGACGACCGCAAGAGCCTCGCGTCGCTCATCTACTACGTCCGTCCCCACCCCTTCGACGCGATGATATGGAACCCCGACGGCTCCATCCTCGACCACTACGAGCTGACGACGGACATGCAGACGCAGATCGGCGGCGACTTCGTCTATGTTACGACGAAAGATACCATCGACAGCGTCGCCGGCCGTTTCGACTCCGCCGAAAAGATCGCGACGATCCATATCCCGATCCACCGCGACTTCAGCCTCGACTACTACGCCTACCGCCTCGACGGCTTCAAGGGGTACGAATGATCCTCGGCGTCTCCAAGTGGTTCTACCTGGCGTCGCTGCTGCTGGCCCTGCTTTTCGTGTTCGTGCCGCAGATCGACCTGGCCGTCTCGGGCCTCTTCTACCGCGAGGCCGAGGGGTTCTTCTGGGCGAAGGAGCCGCTGGTGCTCCTGCTCTACAACATCCCCCGCCCGATCGTCATCGTCGCCGTGCTGGGGCTGCTGCTGCTGATCGCCGACCTCATCTTCAGACGCCGCTTCCTTGCTATCCGCCCCCTGCTGCTCTTCTACTTCGCCCTCGTGATGATCGTCGGGCCGGGAGTGATCGTGCACAACGTCTTCAAAGACCACTGGGGGCGGGCGCGCCCCGCCAAGGTGACGCAGTTCGGCGGCACCCAACAGTTTACCCCCGCCTTCGTCATCAGCGACCAGTGCGCGCGCAACTGCTCCTTCGTCTCGGGCCACTCCGCCGGGGCCTTCGGCCTGATCGCCCTCGCCCTGCTCGCCAAACGGCGCCGCAGAGCCGCGATGGCCGCAGCCATCTCCGTCGGCGCCCTCGTCGGGCTGGGGCGGATCATCCAGGGCGGCCACTTCTTCAGCGATGTCCTCTTCTCTTTCGTCATCGTTTACTTGACCGCCAAAATCCTGTATCATTTCACCTTTGAAAAAGGGACCTTCGACTTTATCGACCAAAGGAGTGCCATATGAGCCGCAAACCCACCTGTTTCGTTACCGGAGGCGCCGGATTTATCGGTTCGCACCTCTGCGAGGCCCTGCTGCGCGAAGGGCGCAGCGTTATCACCATCGACAACTTCAACCCCTTCTACGACCCGGCGATCAAGCGCCGCAACGTCGAGGCGATCAAGACGATGATGGGCGACGAAGGGATCGACCCATCCCGCTTCGAGCTCGTCGAGGGGGACATCCGCGACCTGGAGCTGCTCGAGAGCATCTTCGCCGGGCTGAAGGAGCAGAACACCCCCGTCACCATCGTCCACCTCGCGGCGATGGCGGGCGTGCGCCCCTCCATAGAGAACGCCCGCCTCTACACCGACGTCAATATCAACGGCACCCAGAACATCTTCGAGGTCGCCAAGAAGTTCGGCGTCCGCGACGTCGTCTACGCGTCAAGCTCCTCCGTCTACGGTGAAAACGAGAAGGTCCCCTTCAGCGAGGAGGACCTCGTCGACCACCCCATCTCCCCCTACGCGATGACGAAGAAGTCCAACGAGCTGATGGCCTATACCTACCACCACCTCTACGCGCTCAACATGATCGGCCTGCGCTTCTTCACCGTCTACGGACCGCGCCAGCGCCCCGACCTCGCCATCCACAAGTTTACCAAGCTCATTGACAACGGCGAGGCGATCCCCTTCTACGGCGACGGCACGACGCGCCGCGACTACACCTACATCGACGACATCATCGACGGCGTCGTGAAGTCGGTGGCGCACATCGAGGCCAACGCGAAGGTCTACGAGGTCTTCAACCTCGGCGAATCCCACACGACGACCCTCAAACAGCTCGTCGAGACGATCGAAGCGGCCCTGGGGGTCGATGCGCAGATCAACCGCCTCCCCTCCCAGCCCGGCGACGTTCCCCAGACCTTCGCCGACATCTCCCGGGCGAAAGCCCTGATCGGCTACGCCCCGACGACCCTCATCGAAGAGGGGATCGCGAAGTTCGTCGCCTGGTACCGCAGCGAAGAGGCGGTGCGGTGACCACCGCCCTCGCCCGCACACTCGGCAGCCGCGCCTGGCAGCTGGCACTCCTTCTCGCCGCCGCTGCCGTCACCCTCTGCTACCTCTACGTCGACATCCCCGTCACGAAATTTTTCCACCCCTACAAGGGAACGCTCTTCTACGACGTCGTCAACACCCTCACCCGCCTCGGTGACGGCCAGTGGTACCTCGTCCCCTCGCTGCTGCTCTACCTCTTCTACCGCAAGCGCGACGCGATCATCGCCCGGGGCTCGCTCTTCGTCTTCGGCACCGCGGCGATCTCGGGGATCCTCGTCAACATTCTCAAGCCGATCTTCGCCCGCTACCGCCCGAAGCTCTACTTCCGCGAGGAGCTCTACGGCTTCGACTGGTTCCACACGGGCCACGCCTACAACTCCTTTCCCTCGGGGCACTCCACGACGGTGATCGGGGCGTGGCTCGCCTTCGCCCTGCTGGCGCCGAAGTACCGCGTCGCCTTCCTCACCGTCGGCGTCGCCCTGGCGCTCACCCGCGTCGCCGTCACCGCCCACTACGTCGGCGACGTCATCGCCGGGGGCTTCCTCGGCGCGACCGTCACCCTCGTGCTCTACCGGGCCATGTACGACAAACCTGCCCAGGGAGCCGCTTCGTGAACCGGGCGCTCATCGAACGCTACGGCGTCTGGTTTATCGTTGCCGGCCTCTTCTTCGGCTTCTTCTTCCAGCTGGGCGGCGTGCCGCTTTTCGACCTCGACGAGGGGGCCTTCACCGAGGCCACCCGGGAGATGCTCGCGTCGGGCAACTACCTGACGACCTACCTCAACGGCGAGCCCCGCTTCGACAAGCCGATCCTCATCTACTGGCTGCAGGCGCTCTCGGTCACCCTTTTCGGCCTCAACGAGTTCGCCCTGCGCCTCCCCTCCGCCCTCGCGGCGGCGGCATGGGTCGGGGTACTCTACCTCTTCACCCGCCGCTACTACGACCGCTCCGTCGCCGTCATGGCGGCCTTCTTCATGGCGACGGCCCTGCAGATCACCATCATCGCCAAGGCGGCGATCGCCGACGCCCTGCTCAACCTCTTTATCGCGTCGACGATGTTCATGGTCTACCTCTACCATACGGAGCGCAAAAAGGCCTACCTCTACGCGGTCTTCGTCCTCATCGGCCTGGGAGCGCTCACCAAGGGGCCCATCGCCATCCTCGTCCCCGGCGCGGTGACCCTCATCTTCTACGCGATCAAGCGCGACCTCGGCTTCTGGGCGAAGAGTCTCTTCAACCCGCTCGGGCTGCTGATCTTCGCCACCGTCGCCGGGCCGTGGTACGTCCTGGAGTACCTCGACCAGGGACAGGCCTTTATCGACGGCTTCTTCCTGAAGCACAACGTCAGCCGCTTCAGCGGCTCCATGGAGGGGCACGCGGGCTCGCTGCTCTACTACGTCCCGGTGCTGCTCGTCGGCACGCTCCCCTACACCTCGCTGCTGCTCAAGGCGATCCGCAACATCCGTAACTGGGTGACCGACGACCTGCACCTCTTCTTCACGATCTGGTTCGTCTTCGTCTTCGCCTTCTTCTCCCTCTCGGGGACGAAGCTGCCCCACTACGTCATCTACGGCTACACCCCGCTCTTCGTCATCATGGCGCTGCATGTCGGCAAGCTCCGTTCCGACTGGCTGATGGTGCTGCCGCTGCTGCTGCTCTTCGGGGTACTGCTCTTCCTGCCGGAGATCTCCGAGCTGATCCACCCCCACGTCAGGGATGAGTACGCCCGCCACATCATGGCCGGCGCCCCCGCCGAGTTCGGCCTCTCCTACCGCCTCACCGTCGGCGGCGCCCTCGCCGTCCTCGCCGTGCTGCTTGCCATGAAGCGGCTCGAGCGCATCTACAAGCTGATCGTGCTGGGCCTCGTCAGCGTCGTCACCCTCAACGGGGCCGTCATCCCGACTTACGCGAAAATCGCCCAGGCCCCGATCAAGGAGGCGGCGATGATCGCCAGGCAGGAGGGGTACGACGTCCACCTCTGGCGGCTCAACATGCCGAGCTTCCTCGTCTACACGCAGAAGATCGCCAGGCGGGACAAGCCCGCCGCCGGGGAGTATGTCCTGACCAAGACCCCCTACCTCGAAACCTTCGCCGCTTACGAGCTCATTTATGAGAAACACGGCGTCGCATTGGCTAAAATACGCTAGTTGACTTTATGTACCCAATGACACTGCGAGTAAATCGAGAACGCGTTCAATGCAAGGCAGGGGTTTTTCAACGTAGCCATAGCTACGGTGGGAAAGCGCTAACGCCGTCAGTGGATGCGTTCTCGTTTTACCCTGCCGGGCGCTATTTTCGGCGGTACTTTGCTACGTTAGTTGTGAGTCAGTGTAGTGTAACTACGCTTCACACCACTGCCTTGCACTGCACCGCCGAAAATTGCGCTCGCAATATCATTGGGTACATAAGGTCAACTATTACAAAGGAAGAACAGTGAAACTATCCGTCGTTATCCCCATCATGAACGAAGAGG
>QKCD01000032.1 GCA_003245815.1 Sulfuricurvum sp. | reverse complement strand
ATAGAGTAGGGGAAACGCCCGGCTCCATTCCGAACCCGGAAGCTAAGCCCTCCTTCGCTGATGATACTGCATCTTTCAGGTGTGGAAACGTAGGTCGCCGCCTGGTTCATCGGACTTTTCTAACCCTCACTCCCTTTTTTCTCCACAAACAATATTTTCATAACCGATATTTCTAAACCATGCCGTAACACATAGTTTACATGCACTTTATCGTTCACGTATAGGGATTGGCTATAATGGCACTTCATCTTAAAGGCCGTGAATGACACAATCTATTGACCCGAAAATCGATGCATCGTGGAAGCAGATCCTCTCCGACGAGTTCACCAAACCCTATTTCCCGCAACTGAAGGCGTTTTTGCTGGAAGAGAAGTCGCGTTACACGGTTTACCCGGCCGGTCCTAACATCTTCAACGCGTTTAATACGACACCTTTCGACAGGGTTAAGGTGGTTATACTGGGTCAGGACCCCTACCACGGTCCGGGACAGGCGCACGGCCTCGCCTTTTCCGTTCAGGACGGCGTACCCTTCCCCCCTTCGCTGCAGAACATCTTCAAAGAGCTGCATGACGACATCGGCTGTCCCTACCCCCAGAACGGCAATTTGACCCATTGGGCGGAGCAGGGGGTCTTTTTGCTCAACACGGTATTGACGGTACGATCCGGTCAGGCACACTCACACAAGGAGCAGGGGTGGGAGCAGTTCACCGATGCGGTTATCCGTACCATCAGCGAGCAGAAGCAGCATGTCGTTTTTATTCTCTGGGGACGGCCTGCCCAGATGAAAGCGGCGATGATTGACGCATCCAAACATTTGATTATCCGTGCTCCGCACCCCTCACCACTTTCGGCCTACCGAGGATTCTTCGGCTCCAAACCCTTCTCCCGCACCAACGCCTACCTGCAGGCCAACGGTATCAGGCCGGTCGACTGGCGGCTGTAGCCTCTTTAAGTTTTTTCAGCACGTGCCGGCGCTCTTTGAGGAGCTGACGGCACTCTTTCAGGGGATGTGCCTCGCAGAAGTTGCGCAGAAACTCCAGTTGGTTCGAGGCATCCTGGATGGCTCCGAGATGCTCTTGTATCTCCTTGCTGCGCCGTATCTTCGCCTTTTCCACATGCAGCCCGCTCTGATGCAGGAATTCCAGACCATAGCGGCTGATCTTGAACTGGATCCGGAGCTCATGGAGTTCCGTTTCGCCGAGCGTGCGATCGGGGTGTTCGAACTCGGCGATACAGGCGTCGTAGTAGCGTTCCGCGGTATCGATCAGGATTTCGGTTTCGAATGCAGGATTCAGATCGGTCAGGTCGTCGTAGAGCAGCCCCAGAGCCGTGGCGGTGTGCGTGAGGAAACTTTCATCGAGTCGTGCGGCAAACTGTTCGCGGCGATGGCGCTCAAGCAGCTTGACCAGTTTGGGATAGTTGGTAGAATCGACGGAGGCCGTGAAGACATCCAGCTCGCGTAGTAGATTCGTCGGTTGTACGAGGGATCGCAGAACCGCGTCGAGGGCATAGCACTCGGGTAGGTAGAGCCGCAGCAGCGCACGGCAGCGCCGTATGGAGACACGGAACTGGTGGAGGTTTTCCCGGTCGCCGCGGGCTGAAACCCGCTCCAGGAGCTGTCGCGCATGATAGAGATGATACGTGAGGTATTTGGTTAACGGTGCCAGATGCATGTTATCCTCGTCAGCGGTAGGCCGCATTCCGTAAAAGGCTATTATAGCCTGATTCGATTACAACCGAAAGAGCGCGTAGACCGGCAGATGGTCGGAGTAGCCTTTCCCGGTATGGTGAAGGGGATGCTTGCGGCTGCGTTGCCAGCGGAAGAGGGCGCGTTTTTTGAAAAGGTAGTCGGGGGCGAAGCGCCGGAAACTGCCTTGGACGTACTCGATCCCCTTGCCGTCGGCCAGTCCCCTGGAGATGATGATATGGTCGAGAGCCTCCCGCTGGCCGTAGAAGTTATGGGTCCAGCGCTCCTTTTCGGGGAGGTCGTACCAGAGGTTGTAGGTACAGTCGCCGCACCGCGAGAGGGTGGCGGGGGTGACCGCCGTGCCTTCATGGAGGGTTTTGAGCACATGGTTGATCCCCGTGATGCCGTCCGTATCGTTGTGCTTGCGCTCTTTGAGAAAGATGCGGTACTCTTCATAGTGGCTGTTGAAGTCGCCCAGCAGCACAAAAGGCTGCGCATACCCGAGGACGTCGAGCCGTTTTTTCAGGGCCTTGGCGGAGAGGATACGGCGGCTTTCGGGACCGCTTTTTGATTTCCAGTGGTTGACAAAGAGGTAGAGAGGGGTACCGTGAAGATCGAGCTTCACCTCGAGGATAGCCCGCTGTTTCCGGCTGGCGGAGACGGAAAGCTCCGCGGTGTAGGCGATCGGGTATTTCGAAAGTAGGGCGACCTTGACCGTCGTGTTCTTCGCACCGGCGAAGGCGGTATAGGGGTAGTAGCAGCCGGTCCGCTTGGCCGCCGCTTTGAGATCCTTCAGGGCGCGGAGCGACTCTACCTCCTGCAGGGCGATGACATCGGCGTTCATTTCGGCGATCACCCGGGCGATATTGCGGAGCTTCGTGTCGTAGTTGGTCCGGTTCCACTGCCAGGAGGTGTCGGGAATGTATTCGACGTACTCCGTGCCGTCGTAGTGGAGGTCGAAGAGGTTTTCAACGTTATAGGTGGCGATTTTCATTGTTTCGGCTCCCAGCAGCGTCCATGCCGCCATCAGTATGGCAGCAGCCGTGCGGATCATTGAATGCCGCTGAGCCGCAGCAGGCTTTGCGTTTCGGGTTCGCGCCCCATCAGCTGATGGAAGAGCTCCCGCATGCTGACGCTACCGCCGCGGTCGAGGATGATCTCCAGGTAGTCGCGTCCGAGCTGGGTATCGAAGATCCCCTGGTCGACAATGGCGAAGAAGGCGTCGGCGCTGAGCACTTCCGCCCATTTGTAGCTGTAGTAGCCCGCGGCGTATCCTCCGGCGAAGATGTGGGAGAAGCCGTTCTGGAAACGGTTGTAGGAGGGGGGCCTGATCAGCGAGGTCTGTTCGCGGATCGCGTCGAGAAGCTCCTGGACCTGGGCCCCCTTGTAGCGTCTCATGTGAAGTTTGAAGTCGAAGAGGGCAAACTCCAGCTGGCGGAGCATCCCCATGGCCGACTGGAAGTTCTTCGCCCGCTCGAGCCGGTCGATCATGACGTCGGGCAGGATCTCACCGCTTTCATGATGCTTGGCGAAGTGCTTGAGCACCTGGGGTTCGTAGGCAAAGTTCTCCAGGAACTGGGATGGGAACTCCACGGCGTCCCATTCGACGCCGTTGACGCCGCTGACGCCGTTCTCGTCGACGGTGCTCAGCAGGTGGTGCAGGGCGTGGCCCATTTCATGGAAGAGGGTGACGACGTCGTCGTGGCGCAGCAGCGAGGGGGTCGTGTCGCCCGAGGGCGGAAAGTTGCAGACGACGAAGGCGGAGGCGAACTGCCGGTTGCCCCCCTCGTCGGTGCAGTGGCTCTGCCAGTTGTGCATCCAGGCACCGCCGCGTTTGTCCTTGCGGGCCTCCAGGTCGAGGAAGAGGCGGGCACGCAGCTGCTCGTCCACGTAGAGGTCGTAGGCGGTTGCTTTCGGGTCCCAGAGCTCCGTCGTTTCGGCGGGACGGAAGCTGACGCCGAAAAGGCTGTGGAGGAATTCGAAGAGCCCCTGGACGACGGAGTTCTGTTCGAAATAGGGACGGTACTCCTCCTCGTCGATCTCGTACTGCGCCTTTTTGAGCCGTTCGCTGTAGAAGGCGGTGTCGAAGCTCTGCAGCGCTTCGTCGCTCATACGCCGCAGGGCCTGCAGCTCTTCGGCCGCCTGCTGCCGCGACGCTCCGGCCAGCTCTTCCAGGAAGGTGAGCACGGTCTGCGTGTCATGGGCCATCTTGGTGGCGAGGGAGTATTCGGCGAAGTTCTCGAAGCCGAGCAGCCGTGCGGACTCCTGTCTCAGGGCCAGCAGCTCGTCAATGATCCGGGCGTTTTCCGGGGCGCGGGTCGTGTAGGCCTTGTAGAACTCCTCGCGGATGGCGCGGTTGGGACCGTAGGTCATGTAGGCGATATAGGAGGGCATCTGGAGGGTGAAGCGGTACTTGGTGACGCCTTCCTCCTCGAAACGGGCCGCCTCGAGGTCGCTGGCGGGGATCCCCCTGACGTCGTCGGGGTTGTCGATGATCTTCTCGTAGGCGTTGGTCGCGTTGAGGAGGTTCTGGGAGAAGTCGTTGGTCAGGGTGCTCTTGCGGAGGTTGATCTCCTTGAGGCGCGCCTTCTTATGGGGGTCGAGGTGGGCGCCGCTGAGCTCGAAGCCCTGGATGTTCAGGTCGACGACCCGGCGCTGTTCGGGGTTGAGTCCGTCGTACTCGGCCTCTTTGATCGCCTTGAAGGCTTCGTAGATGTGGAGGTTCTGGCCGACTTCGGTGCCGTACTCGCTCAGCAGCGGCAGGACGTCGCTGTAGACCTTTTGGGTCGTCTCGGAGTTCCGGACGGCATTGAGGTGGGAGAGGGGGGTAAAGAAGTGGTCGAGCCGTTCGTCGAGCATTTCAAAGGGTTTGACGAAGTTGTCGTAGCGCTTCTCCTCGATCGCGAGCAGGTTTTCGATGGTCTTTCGGTTCTCGTCGAGCATGCAGACGAGGGAGTCGGTAAAGGTCTCCAGGTCGATGTTGAAGGATAGAAAAGGGGTGGCAGACATATTAGGTGTTCCCGTGACCGACCCCGGAAGCCATGGCAGGCATCCGCCGGGGTGGTGGATTTTGGGGTACATTGTAGTGAAAGCTACCTTACAGCCGTGTGTGACATGGCAGTGTGCCAAGGAATTTAAAGCTATAATGCCGCAAAATCGGGAGGTCCGCCGCGTCCTCCCTGAAGGAAGAGGAGAAGATGCTCGGTCGCTGGTTCAAACAGGTGTTACGCTATATTTTCGTCGGGGCGCTCTCGCTCTTCCCCCTGATCCTCGTGCTGATCGTCGTCAACTTCCTCAAGGACCTCGGTATCAGCGCCTATTTCAAGCTGCACGACTACACCGACTCCTTCGGCGTGACGATGGGGCTGATGGCCGCGGTGCTGATGCTCTTCGCGGTCCTTGGCTACTCCCTGGAGAAATACGGCCGGTCGATGATCCTCTCGGTGATCGACCGGGTCTTCGCCTCCATCCCGGCGATCCGCACCGTCTACTCCGTCTCGAAGAAGGTGGCGAACATGCTCTCGGGCCGGGATGACAACGGCAAGAAGGAGGTCGTGCTGGTGGAGTACCCGAAGGACGGGGTCTGGGTCCCCTCCTACCTGCTGAACCGTTACGACGGGGTCTGCGTACTCTTTGTCCCGACCTCCCCGAATCCTACCAGCGGCTACACGGTCATCGTCAGGGAGACGATGGTGATTCCGACGACGCTGACCCTCGAAGAGGCCTCAACCTTCATCATCAGCATGGGAGCCGATTTCGTCAAGCGCGAGGAACTGTCGCGGCTCATCCGTCAGCACGGCGAAAAAGAAGCGCTCTAGTTTGACGGCGGCTTTAAGCCGTCAGCTAGGGGCGAAAGGCTCCGTTTCCTTCAAGGCGTCACACTCTATAATGGGCCCTGTTTAAAAAACGCGGTAGGAGAGAACCCATGAAAAAAACGGTGTTGATGATGATCGCGGCGGCATCGATGATGCATGCCGCCTGTACGGTCGAACCCGACGGCGCGCTCAGCGTCGGCTGGGAGGCGTACAAAACCCCGGCCAAGGCTGGTGTCGCCGGCAGTTTCGGCAGCGTTACGCTGAGCGGCGCGAAGGCCGCGGATTCTGTGAAGGGAGTGCTCGAGGGGAGCAGCGTGACGATCAAGAGCAGCTCGGTCGATTCGAAAAACCCGGGGCGCGACGCGAAACTGGCGAAGTTCTTCTTCGGCATGATGGCCGGGGATACGATCGTCGGCACGGTGACGGCCGTCGAGGGGGATGACGCCCAGGGTGTCGCCACGGTCGCGGTGACGATGAACGGCGTCACCAAGAAGGTGCCGATGCGCTACAGCGCCACGAAAGAGGAGGTTACTGCCCAGGGCACCATCGACCTGGCGGATTTCAGCGCCCTTGCGGCACTGAAGTCCATCAACAAAGCGTGCTATGAGCTGCACCAGGGCAAAACGTGGCAGGACGTGGCGATCCGCTTCAGCCTGCCGCTGAAAACCCTCTGCCCCTGAGTGAGGGGGCTCACTCCGTCTCGTCGCGCTTGAGCGGGACGGCGTTGAAGGTCTTAAGAAGGTAGTCGTCGTAGGTGTCCGCCAGCTCCTTCAGGCGCCTTAGGGCCGTCTTTCCTTCCTCGAGGGTGAGGGATGAATCGACGATGAGGTAGGAGAGGTAGACGACATTCTCGTTGATGGAGAACTGCAGGTAGTTGAGCAGGTCATTCTCCTCGAGCAGGTAGTCGTAGAGCGCCTCGATGTTCTCCTGGGGGATGCGGCAGAGCGCCGAGTCGCCGATGATGATCCCGTTTTCAAAGTAGTTGACGTCGATGCGCGCACTCCCCTCGTCGAAACGCCAGGAGCGCTGGCTGCGGCGGGCAAGGGTAACGTCGATGTCCAGCTGCGCCATCACCTCTTCGAGCAGAGCGACGATCCCGGTGGGCTTGTAGCCTTCGCGGCGCTGCTTCGCCACCTCCAGTTTCACCCCGCACTCGGGGCAATAATCCTTTTCGATCTCGGACTCTTTGACCTGATTCTTGCAGGAGAAACAGCGGATGACGTCGCCGTTGCCGATGGCCAGAAAGGCGTCGAGGGCTTCGCGGACGTAGTAGTAGGGAAGTGCGAAGCCGAGATTCTGCGAATTCTGGATGATAAAGGTATTCACCCCGATCACCTCGCCCCGGTCGTTGAGCAGCGGACCGCCGCTGTTTCCGGGGTTGATCGCCGCGTCGATCTGAATGTACTCCAGCTCTCCCTGCAGCCGCGCGGCCTTGGAGACGATCCCCTCCGTCGCCGAGTAGTTGAGCCCGTAGGGGTGGCCGATCGCGATACAGTCGTCGCCGTCGGCAACCGCTTCGGTCGTGAGCTGCAGGGGGTGGGCGATCCCGAGTTCCGGGGCCCGGATAAAGGCGAGGTCGTAGCTGGGGTCGTCATAGCTCACGTGGGCCTTGGTACGTGGCAGGCTCTTGGCGCTGATGACCACTTCCTTGAGACCGCCGACGACGTGGGAGTTGGTGATGATGTACCCCTCCACCACAAAGCCGCTTCCCGTCCCGTAGGGGGTGGTGATCTGGATGATGCTGTCGATATAAGTTTCGAGTATGTTTTGTGTTACCATTAGAGAGTTTCGTTTGCCTGCTGCGGATATCATCCTAATTGTATCACAGTTGTGCTCCGTCGTCCTGCCGCGCCGCCGCAGCGCGTAGAGACCCAAAGAGAAGGAGGCGATACAAGGTTGGCTATGGATTTCTTTCGACGTTTTCTCCTCCTGATGACGCTGCCGCTGCTCTTTGCCCTCGCCGCTCCCGTGCCGGATACGAAGCCGGAGATCCGCATCGGAGTCCTGGCTCGCAGCGGTGCGGCAAAGGCACTGGAGCAGTGGGAACCCACCGCGCGTTATCTGGACGGGGCGCTGCCGGATTACCGTTTCCGGATCGTGCCGATCGGCTTTGATGACGTGACGATGGTCGTCGACAACGCGCTGGTCGATTTCGTGATTGTCAACCCCGCGCTCTACATCAACCTGGCCGTCCGGTTCGGCGTAAGCCGCATCGCAACGATGAAGTATCGCAATCCCGGCGGCGGGGATCTCAGCGTATTCGGTTCCGTACTCTTCGCCAAAAAGCGTTTGAACGGGCCCCAGCGTCCGGAGGATCTGAAAGGGCAGCGTATCGCGGCGGTCCATGTACACTCGCTTGGGGGATGGATCATCATGTCACGGGAGCTGCGCGAAAGGCTCGGAACGGTGAGCAAAGCCGTGGCAGGCGTCGATTTTCTCGGAACCCACGAACGTGTCGTCGAGGCGATCGCCCGGGGGGAGTACGACGCGGGCATTGTGCGTACCGCCACACTCGAACAGATGGCGCAGGAGGGGCGGGTTGCGATGGAGGATTTCACCATTCTCGGCGCACGCCAGTACCGGGAGTTTCCCTTCGCGGTCACGACGCGCCTCTACCCCGAGTGGCCCGTTTCGAAACTCGAGCACGTCTCCCGCACGCTGGCGCGGGAGGTGGCGCTGGCACTGCTGCAGATGCCGGCGTCCGGGGCAGCCGACGGCGCCGCGGCACTCGCGGGGTGGACCATCCCGGAGAACTACCAGGAGGTGGAGTCCCTGCTCAGGGAACTGCATCTTCCCCCTTTCGAATCCTACGGCCAGGTGACGCTCGCAGGGGTCTGGAAAAACTACGGGTTGGTCATACTCCTCGTCGGGGCGCTCCTGGCGGCGGCACTGCTGCTCTGGGCTCGGGCATCGGCACTGAACCGCCGGCTGCGGGCGAAACACCGGGAGCTGGAACTTAACGAAGAGATGTTCAAGGGGACGTTCGAGCAGGCGGCCGTCGGACTGTTGCACGTGACAACGGAGGGAGGTCTGCTGCGGTTCAACCAGAAGCTCTGCCAGATGACGGGTTACAGCTGCGTGGAGCTCGGAACGAAAAACCTGAACGAGCTGATTTTCGAAAGGGACCTCTCCGCCAGTCTGGAACAGATCGAGGCGCTGAAACGGGGTGCACTGGGAGATGCGGCGCTGCAGGTCCGTATCGTCAACCGTTCCGGAGAGCAGCTCTGGACCAACCTGACGGTGTCGGCGGTCAGAGACGACAGCGGTCAGATCAAATACCTGATCATGGCCGTCGATGCCATCTCCCATCTCAAGACGCTGGAACAGGCGATCGCCCGAGAGCGGCACGCCCTTTCAGCCATCCTGGAGATGGCGGGCGACGGGATTCTTGGCATTGACCGGGAGGGGCAGCACACCTTTGTCAACCCCGTTGCCGCAAAGCTGCTGGGGTACGAGGTCGGGGAGATGATCGGGCAGGAGAGCCACAGAATGTGGCACCACACCCGTTCGGACGGTTCGGTCTACAACGCCGACACATGCCCCATTACGGCGGTCCTCCGCGAAGGGATCACGCACCGGGGGGACAACGAACTGGTATGGCACCGCGACGGTACGCCGCTCTACGTCGACTTCATCTCGACGCCGATCGTGGAGGAGGGCGGCGTCGTCGGTGCGGTTATCGTCTTCCGGCGGCACAGCGCCCCTGAAGCGGATGCCGGGGAGGGGCCGGTATGAAGATAAGTTTCCCCGCTGCCGCCGCGCTTTACATGCTCCTGCTCACCGGGGGCAATCTGCTCTTTTTCGCGACGGAAATGCGCCAGGAGCGCGAGCAGGTCCACCGGGAGGCGGAGGCGACCCTCGACGCCGTCACGGAGCGGCTGCTCTTCGATCTGGCGGAGATCTACTCCGACCTGCGGCATCTAAGCGACAGACCGGTGGAGCTGGGGGCGCGACAGCTGTGGGAAGCGGAGTACCTCAGTCTGATGCGGCACAAAAAGCGGTACGACCAGATCCGTTTTCTTGATCGCGAGGGGCGCGAGCGTATCCGAATCAACTACAACGGGGGAACCCCCGAAGTCATCGGGGAGGCGCTGCTCCAGAACAAGCAGGAACGCTACTACGTGAGGGACGCGCTCGCGCTGAAACCGGGGGAGGTCTATATCTCACCGATGGATCTGAACATCGAGCACCGCCAGGTGGAGGTACCCCTGAAACCGATGCTCCGCTTCGTCGCGCCAGCCGTCGGCCGTGACGGTTCCCCGACGGGTCTGGTAGTTCTCAACTATCTGGCGGAGGGGATGCTGTCGCGGCTGCGCCGGCTTGTCGAAGAGTTTCCGGGCAGGCTGCTGCTGCTCAATGAAGAGGGATACTACTTTATCGGTTTCGACCGGGAAGACGAGTGGGGTTTTATGTTCCCGGGAAAAACGGGGCGGACCTTCGCCGAGCGCTACCCGGCTGTCTGGGAAGCGATGCAGCATCAGGAAAGCGGCCATCTGAAAAACGCGGCGGGTATTTTCGATTTCGCCCTTTTGAACCCGGCGCGCGACATTGTACGCGACGGGAGCACACTGAAGTGCCAGGAGTGCGGCTGGCGCGTCGTGACGATCACCCCCGCAGCACTGCTGTGGCAGGACGTGGAGGCGCGGTTTTGGAAACTGCTGCCGCTGAACCTGCTGCTGCTGTTGGCGGGACTCTTGACACTCAAGGCGGTCTTCGTCAGTATCGAGCGGCGTCGGCACCAGGAGGCAAAAATCGATCAGCTCAACCGGGCAATCGCGTCGGAGCGGGAGCTCTTTATCGAGGGACCGACGGTGATCATGGAGTTCAAGAACGCCTACGGATGGCCGGTCACCTACGCCTCGGAGAACGTGGCGACGCTTTTCGGTTTCGAGAAGGCGCGTTTCGAAGGCGGGGAGCTTGACCTGGCCGGCGTTATCGCCCCCGAATACCTGGAGCGCTTCGCCGAAGCGATGGCGCGTTCACTCCGCGAGCAGCGGCTGCACTTCCAGCATGAGCCCTTCGAGATCGTCGGGGCGGGCGGCACCCGGATCTGGGTACAGGGGATGGTGTCGCTCGTTTCCGACGCCTTGGGACGGGTGACCCATTTCCTGGGCTACTTCAACGACATCAGCGCCCTCAAGCACGCCGAACGCGAACTTCTCAAGGCGGGGAATTTCGTCCAGACCGTCGTCGATGCGATCGCGGACCCGACCCTGGTAATCGATGTCGAAAGTTACGAAGTCGTCCTGGCCAACAAGGCGGCGCAGCAGCTCTACATCGGTGACGGCGAGCTTCGGCCGATGGCCTGTTACCAGATGTCCCATGCCCGGGGAACCCCCTGCGACGGCAAGGACGATCCCTGCCCGATCATCGAAATCCTCGAAACGCGGGAGGCATCGCGGGTCGTACACAAGCATTTCGGAAAGGGGGGCACACCGATCTATGTCGAACTGGTTGCGACGCCGATCTTCGACGAGGCGGGGAATGTCGTGCAGATCATCGAGTCGCACCGGGACATCACCCACCATATCGAGCTTGAGGCGGAGCTGAAACAGCTGGCATCGACCGACCGGCTGACCGGTGCGTTCAACCGCGCCCGCTTCGACGACGAGCTTCGCGAACAGGTGGAGAGCGCGCTGCGCTACGGGATCGCGATGGGGGTCATCATGTTTGACATCGACCATTTCAAGCGCGTCAACGACAGTTTCGGGCATGATGTGGGAGACCAGGTGCTCATCGAGATCACCGAGCTGGTTCGCAACCGGATCCGGCGTCAGGATGTCCTGGCACGCTGGGGCGGGGAGGAGTTCACCATCCTGATCCCCAAGACCCACCACTCGGCGCTGCTGACGATGATGGAGAACCTGCGCCGTACCGTCGAGGAGCACCTTTTCGGGAGTGTCGGGCACGTTACGTCAAGCTTCGGGGCGACGATGATCTGCCGGGGCGATACGGCAGAGTCGCTGATGAAACGGGTGGACCGGGCGCTCTACCGCTCCAAGGAGGGCGGTCGCAACCGCTGTACGGTCCTGGAATGCGAAGCGGCTCAGAGTTCGGAGTAGTCGAGGTGTTTGACCTGGAGCAGGAAACTATA
The DNA here is from genome assembly GCA_003245815.1 of Sulfuricurvum sp. GTDB lineage: Bacteria > Campylobacterota > Campylobacteria > Campylobacterales > Sulfurimonadaceae > SZUA-415. Next base: position 11,882 of record QKCD01000032.1, on the reverse strand, counting down.
GCTGAATTTCTCGAGGTCGGTGAAGTTGAGGGCCCCGGAGAAATCCTCGAGCTGGGGGAACTGTTCCCGGTAGGGCTTTAGGGCCTGGGCCACCCGGTTGACGATCGTCCGCTTCTCAAACTTTCCGCTCTCGGGGTCGTAGAACGGCGCGAAGCCCATCGCCGCGAAATAGGCGGTGTGCTGGATCCGGACAAGCAGGTGCAGCAGCTTCTGCAACGAGGGGTGGATACCGAAATTGAAAAGCAGGTAGAGGGGGATATAGCGGTAGATCGTCATGATGACGCGCGGGTAGCGGTTGCTCTTGTACCAGCGCACCTTTGAGAAGGTTTCCTCGATAAAGGTGGCGATTTCGTCGTGCGACGCCCGCTCCATCGGGCTGAAGGTGAGCGTCACGCGGTAGAGCTGGGAAGCGAGGCTTTCGTAATCGCGCTCCCCCAGCTCCGTGATGTAGCTCTCGAGCGCCGTGTTTTTCTCCTCAACCCCCTTCTCGTCCTCGCTGAAGTAGTCGTTGACGTGTCGCATGATCTCGCGCCCCACGAGCTTCCGGGGGAGGATGAGGTAGTCGATCTGCATCAGCAGGGTCAGGTAGGTAAAGGCGATCATCCCGGCATTGTCGTTGGTGGGGAGGTGGCGGATATCCTCCTTGCAGGCAGCTACCCACTCCTGCAGCATCCGGTGTTTGAGCCGCTTCTCCTCTTCGGGGACGGGCAGAAGGTTGCCCATCTCCAGCAGCGCCGCGGCATCGAACTCGCTGGCGATGAACTCCTTCTCGTAATCGCCGTTGAGGGCGAGTTCGCGGAGGGGGTAGAAGACCTTCTGGGGCGACATCGTCGTGTTGTCGAGGTAGATTTTCAGGTGGATCCGCCCCTCATGAGCGTAGTAGCGGGCATAGGTGAGCTGGTAGTTGCGCTCGATCAGGTGGCGTTTGATGGCGACGTTGGTCCCGGAGGCTTCGGCGATCAGCGCGTCGGCTTCGAACAGTTTGTCGGTGACCCGGCCCCGGACGACAAGGCTGCCCTGGAGCAGTTCGAAGGTCAGAAGTTCCTCGGTGCGCTCGATGGTGACGTTGGAGTCGGGATGGTCGTCGTGAAAGGTCTGCAGCGACATGAGAAAGGCCTCGTAGGCATCCAGTACCCGACCCTCCTCAAAGGCTTCCGACGCGCTGTTGTAGAGCTCGGGTTCCCGGGGGTTGACCGAAGCGTTGATCCCCCGTCCGAACTGGTACTGCTGCGGATCGTCATGGGTGAAAAGTCGGCTGAACCAGTCGGACATCGGCATCCTTTCGCATCGAGGTAGGCGATCCTAATTATAGTCCGGCAAACTTAAGCCCGCGCGGCATGGGCCTATCTCGGCATGCTGTTCAAAAAATGACCATCAAACAGGGAGAATTATGATCTGCCTGCTCTATAATTCTTGGCGTACATGCCAATGATGATTGGAACCAAGAGCATACGCAGATGCACCCCCCTCCTTTCGTCAGCGCTGTATCGTAACATTCATTCTCCAACCCCTCTTCCGGGAGGGGCTCCGACCTGTTGCGTGCAACTGTCAAAAAGCTTCCGGCTTTCACCGAATCCCGAAATTTTCCAGAGCTGCCCGCGACCCGAAACCACTCACGATTTTTTTGGAGTCTCCCATGCAGAACCTTGTATCGGTCTATGAAGCCAATGCCCCGCTGATCCAGCGGTTCATCATCGCCTCGATCCGAAAACTCAACTTGAATGCGCTCAACGAGACGAGCAACCGGCGTCTCTTCGACGTCTTTCCCAACCTGGAACTGCTTTACGAGTGCGACGAGGGGTTCGTACAGATCTCGCCCAACTACGCGCCGGGGATGAGCGATTCGAGCGTCGTCGGGGCGGACCGCAGCTATCTTGTCGACGAGTCGGCCCTGGCGTCGGGCTACTATTTCCACGACCCCTATATCTCGACGACGACGGGCAAAATGTGCGTAACCGTCGTCTACGCGACAAAACTGGGGTATATCTTCCTCGATTTCAGGCTGCGGGGGCTGTTGGAGCGTTTCGACCTGATCGAAAAGCGTTCGGGGTTCCGGCGGATCAGCCGCTATGCCTATGCCATGATCGGCGGGGGGCTGCTCTTCTTCGGGCTCTTTGTCGTGCTCTACGGCTTCTACTCCTTCGGGACCTACCTCTTCGGCAAGGAGGGGCTGTCGCTGGACGTCGTCTTCAAACCCGTCATCGCGCTGACGCTGGGGCTGGCGGTGTTCGACCTCGGAAAAACGATCTACGAGCAGGAGGTCCTGCCAAAGACCCAGCACGTCCAGGACTCCTTCAACCCCAAGACGTTGCTCAACTTCTCGGTCTCGATCATCATCGCCCTGCTGATCGAGGCGCTGCTGGTTGTCTTCAAGATCTCCATCAGCGACTACCGCGACCTCCCCTACGCAGCGACGCTGATCGGTGCCCTCTCGGCGCTGCTGCTGGTCTTTTCGATCTTCGTCTATCTGGTGAAGCGCAGCGGCGTCAAAGGGGTGGAACATTTGGAAAACGGGGTGCAGTAGGGGGGGACGACCGGTATCCGGTCCGGGAAAGCGGGATGCTCTCGAGGTCATGTTTAAAGTTGTTATTCCGTTAAACATGCCCGCAAAAGCACCGTGGACGAGAATCCTAACGAAAGAAAAGTAAGAGGAAGTTTAGGTCTGAAGATCAGCTTTTGCGCTTTACGAAAGAGGGGGATACCATCCCGTTTAAAGCGGAGCCTTCGAGGATTAAGATGCGATTAGGAAAAAAGTGAAATAATACAGGAAACGCATAGAAGCGCGGTGGGATGCCCGGAAACCACGGGGCGTAGCACCGACGAAGGAAATGACACCATGCATGTACCACCGGATAAGTTCAGCAACCTCGGAGAACGTCTGCCGAAGCTGCAGCAGGTATTGTGCGCATCGCTGCAGACGGATTTCCTGGAGATCCGAAAGATCAACAAATCCTGCGACAAGTTCCAGAAACTGGCCGAAAAAATTCCCGAAATCAAGAGTGCGGTCTACGTCATTTTCTCCAAATATATCAAGCGTGAAGACCATGAAAATGAAACCTTCGTCTTTATCAACGGTGAAGGGGAAACCGTCTGCCACGTATCGGGCCGGGACATCGCTCTCTACGGGATGCTTGAGGGGTGTGGGCTCGAGGTGAGCGAGGAGTACGCCTGCAGCTGGCACGAGGAGAAACATGGCCTGTAAGCCAAAGGTGCAAGAGAGCCAAAGCCGTTTTAAAGCGACAGTTAAGTAAAATTCCCGGATTTTACAATTAAGGTGTCAGATGAGCAGAAAACGTGTTCTGGTAAAGTTTTCGGGTGAAGCGTTGGCCGGCGAGTCTGGTCATGGGATTGACACACAGATTTTGAAATTCATTGCGACGGAGATCCGTACGCTGACGGAAAGCGACATCGAAGTCGGTCTTGTCATCGGCGGGGGCAATATCATCCGCGGCGTGACGGCAGCCAAGGACGGCATCATCAAGCGCACCTCCGGCGACTACATGGGGATGCTCGCGACGGTGATCAACGGCGTCGCGATGCAGGAGGCGTGCGAGCACGAAGGGCTCCAGGTACGGATGCAGACGGCGATCAAAATGGAACAGGTCGCCGAACCCTTCATCGTCCGCCGCGCGGTTCGCCATCTCGAAAAGGGGCGCGTAGTGATCTTCGCCGCCGGTACGGGGAACCCCTTTTTCACGACAGACACGGCGGCGACGCTGCGGGCCGTCGAGATCGGCGCCGATATGATCATCAAGGCGACCAAGGTCGACGGCGTCTACGACCGGGATCCCAACAAGTACCCCGACGCCGTCAAGCTGCCGACTCTGACCTACGAGCAGGCGCTGCACGACCATATCAAGGTAATGGACGACACCTCCATCGCCCTGGCCAAGGACAATAAGCTTCCGATCGTTGTCTGCGACATGTTCAAGCCGGGGAACCTGCTTGATATCATCAACGGGAACACGGAAAACTGTTCCATCGTAAAATAACTCCAGGAGAGACCATGAGACTAGAAGAAATCACAGCAAAAGCGTTGAAAACCGCGAACATTGATCGCTACCAGCTGGCCCTTGCCGTGGCGAAGCGCGCCGAAGAGCTCCATGCGGGCGCACCGAGCAAGCTCAATGTCAATATCAAGAACATCAAGCCGACAGACCTGGCGCTGATGGAAATCGCCGAGGGCCTTGTTTCGATCAAGGGCTTCATCGACAAAGTCTAACCTGCTCCCTGCCGGGGCACTGCCGTTGCCCCGAAAGCGACCAGAATCATCCCACTCCAAAAGAACAGGTATGAACCAGCTCGATATTGAAAAAATCAAACACATTCATACCGTCGAATCCGCCTCCGCCTACCTCTTTACCCTGATCCCCCAGAGCCCGAAACTCCTCGAAGCGCTGACCTGTTCGATCGACGCGCACAAGGATCAGCTGCGCAAGAGCGGCGAACCCTACGTCGTCCACCCGATTCTCGTCGCCGCTATCGTCGCCTCGATTACGGGCAACGTCTCGATGGTGATCGCGGCACTGCTGCACGACGTCGTCGAGGATACGCCGATGACGATCGAGGACGTCCAGGCCGGGTTCGGGGAGGACGTGGCACTGATCGTCGAGGGGGTGACCAAGATCGACATGATCCGCGACGCGGAGCTGATCCCCTCCCACTCCGACGAGCGCCTTGTCGTCTCCGCCCTCTCGTTCCGGAAGATGCTGCTCGCCTCCATCGAGGACGTGAGGGTGCTGGTCGTGAAGCTCTGTGACCGGCTCCACAACATGATGACCCTCGATGCCCTGCCGCCGCACAAGCAGCACCGAATCGCGGAGGAGACGGTCGTCGTCTATGCGCCCATCGCTCACCGGTTGGGTATCTCCTTCCTGAAGAACCTCCTGGAGGATATCAGCTTCGGTTACCTCTTCCCGGAGGAGAAGCGGGCGATCGACGCCTACCTCGACGAGAACTACCACGCGATGGAAGTGAAGCTCAACGGCTTCCGCCAGAAGGTGCAGAAGCTGCTGAACCAGAACGGATTCAGCGACGACGACTTCGAGATCCTCAGCCGGGTGAAACACCGCTACTCGATCTACCTGAAGATGCAGCGCAAGGGGATCGGCATCGACGAGATCCTCGACCTGCTGGCGGTCCGGATCCTGGTGAAGGAGCCGCTCCAGTGCTACAAGGTTCTGGGCCTGATCCATCTCCATATGAAGCCGCTGAGCTCCCGCTTCAAGGACTACGTAGCCATCGCCAAGGATAACGGTTACCAGACCCTGCACACGACGGTCTTCGACGACACCTCCATCTTCGAGGTGCAGATCCGCACCTACGACATGCACAAAACCGCCGAGCTCGGCGTCGCCGCCCACTGGAAGTACAAGGAGGGGGGCACGGGGATCAACCTCGACTGGCTGCGCAACCTGCAGTACCAGAACGAATCAGTCGAGGACTTCTACGAGCTGATCAAGAACGACCTCTACAGCGAGGACATCAACGTCTTCTCCCCCAAGGGCAAAGCCTACATGCTCCCCCGCGGCGCCGTGGCGCTGGACTTCGCCTACGCCGTCCACACCGAGGTGGGCAACCGGGCGGAGAGCTGCCAGATCAACAAGGAGAAGGCGAGCCTGCTCACCGAGCTCAACAACGGCGACATCGTCAAGATCGACACCGCCGAAGAGAACATTACCCGCTGCAGCTGGATCGACGCGGTGAAGACGTCGCGGGCCAAGGCAAACATGAAGGCGGTCTGCAACCAGCGGATCAAGGTGATCGACAGCCAGGTCGGCATCAACGTCATGGCGACGGTCATGGGGCTCAAGCCGCAGCGGATCGAGGAGTGGCTGATCGCCCAGGAACACGGGGACCAGAGCCACAAGATTGCCCGGGACATCGCCAACCTCAAGGAGATCATCCACCGCTACTCCGACGAGATCCGCCAGAACAACCGTTTCCGCAGCTTCCTGGCGCGCCACCGCTTCAAGCTCAAGTCCTACCGTTTCGGCGGGTTGGAGATCTTCTCCAACCAGGCGGTCGGCGACGTCGTCTTCGACTACTGCTGCCACCCGAAATCGGGGGACGAGATCGTCGCCTTCATGCACAAGGGCAAGGCGCACGTCCACCACAAGCTCTGCCGCCACGCCGCGAAGAAGATCGACGCCCACGAGCCGATGCTCTTCATCCGCTGGATGCAGCAGAGTATCTACCACTACCACGTGATCGTCAGCATGCAGAACGCCAAGGGGGCCCTGGCGGGCTTCTTGACCTATATGGCGAAACTCGGCGTCGACATCACCAGCATCGAGCTGGGCAAGGAGAAGGAGGAACACGTGCAGTACTGCGAGATCGAGTTCCACTCCTCCGAGAGCGACCTGAGCAAGCTGCGTTCGAAGATCGAGCAGAAGATCAAGGTGATCCAGTTCATCCGTACGGATGACGCCTACCGGTCGCTCTAGCGTACCGGTACGACAGAACAGAACCATGAATCAGAATATGAGAGGAGCAATGATGATAGAAGAAGCGTTGGCGGAAATCCGCCGCGGCACGGCTGAGATTATCGACGGGGAGCGCATCGAAAAACTGCTGAAGGCCTACTACGAAGAGGGCAAGAGCTACACGGTCAAGGCGGGCTTCGACCCCACCGCGCCGGACCTGCACCTGGGCCACACGGTGCTGCTGCAGAAGCTGGCGACCTTCCAGAAGTACGGCGGGACCGTGCAGTTCCTGATCGGTGACTTCACGGCCCAGATCGGCGACCCGACCGGCAAGAGCGAGACCCGCAAGAAGCTGCTGCCCGAAGCGATCCAGGAGAACGCCAAATCCTACAAGGCTCAGGTCTTCAAGATCCTTGACCCGGAGAAGACGGAGGTTGTCTTCAACGCCGACTGGATCAACCCGATCGGTGCGGCGGGGCTGCTGGAGCTGACGACGACCTTCAACGTCGCCCGGATGCTGGAGCGCGACGACTTCGAGAAGCGCTACAAGAGCGGCACCTCCATCTCTATCAGCGAGTTCATCTACCCGCTGCTTCAAGGCTACGACAGCGTCCACCTCCAGAGCGACATCGAGATCGGCGGTACGGACCAGAAGTTCAACCTGCTGATGGGGCGCCACCTGCAGCGCGCCTACGAGACCGGCAAGGAACAGGCGGTACTGATGATGCCGATCCTCGAGGGTCTTGACGGGGTGCAGAAGATGAGTAAGAGCCTCGGCAACTACATCGGCGTCACCGATGCCCCCAACGACATGTACGGCAAGGTACTGAGCATCTCCGACGACCTGATGTGGCGCTACTACGAGCTCCTCAGCGCCCGTTCGCTCGTCGAGATCGACGTCCTGCGCGAAGGGGTCGCCGAAGGGACCCAGCACCCCAAGAAGGTGAAGGAGGCCCTCGCCTTCGAGATCGTCGAACGCTTCCACGGTTCGGCGGCGGCGAAAGCGGCGGCGGAGGAGTTCAGCAAGGTCTTCGCCAAGAGCGAAATCCCGAGCGATATCGACGAGTTCGAGCTCGAGGGGCCGATCTGGATCGCCAAGGCCCTCGTCGACTGCGGGATTTCCCCCTCCACCTCCCAGTCCCGGCGGGACATTAAGCAAGGGGCTGTTAAAATGGATCAACAAAAAATCTCCGACGAACAGCTGCAGCTTGAAGCAGGGGAGTACATCCTGCAAGTCGGCAAGCGTAAGTTTGCGCGAGCAAAGGTAAGATAAATGAGTTTCAATTCCCTGCAAATCGGCCGTTACACGATCGAAAAGCCGATCGTCCAGGGCGGCATGGGTGTCGGCATCAGCTGGGACCGTCTGGCCGGCACGGTCTCCAAGGAGGGAGGTCTCGGCGTCATCAGCGCCGTCGGGACGGGCTACTACGAAGAGGGGCGCCACGCCCAGAAACTGGTCTCCGGGCGCCCCCTCGACGCCGAGAACTTCTACAGCAAGGAGGGGTTCCACCAGATCATCGCCAACGCGCGCAAGATCTGCGGCGACCGTCCGCTCGCGGCCAATATCCTCTACGCAATCAACGATTACGGCCGCGTCGTCACCGATGCCTGCGAAGCGGGGATCGACATCATCATCACCGGGGCCGGCCTGCCGACGAACATGCCTGAGTTCACCGAAGGGTATCCCGACGTCGCCCTGGTCCCCATCGTCTCCTCCGCCAAGGCGCTGACCATCATCTGCAAACGGTGGCAGAAGCGCTACAACCGCCTGCCTGACGCCGTCGTGCTCGAAGGGCCCAAGAGCGGCGGCCACCAGGGCTTTACCTACGAGCAGTGCTTTATGGAGGAACATCAGCTTGAGAACCTCGTCAAGCCGGTCGTCGAGGAGGCGGCGAAGTGGGGGAATATCCCCGTCATCGCCGCTGGCGGCGTTTGGGACAAGAACGACATCGAAGCGATGATGGCGCTTGGCGCGCAGGGGGTCCAGATGGGGACGCGCTTTATTGGCACCCATGAGTGCGACGCCCACGAAAACTTCAAGCGGGTACTGCTCGATGCCAAAGAGGGGGACATCCAGCTGATGAAGTCTCCCGTCGGATACCCCGCCCGGGGAATCCGCACGAACCTCTCCGAACTGGTGGCGACGAAGAGCGGGCCGGCGATCAAATGTATCTCCAACTGCGTCGCGCCCTGCCACCGGGGTGTCGAGGCGAAGGCTGTCGGCTTCTGTATCGCCGACCGCCTGAGCGATGCCTACCACGGCAACCTGGAACTGGGACTCTTCTTTTCCGGCACGAACGGCTACCGCCTTAACGAGATTATCTCCGTCGCGGAGCTGATGAAGAAATTGACCGAAGGAGAGTAGGCCGACAATGCTCCGTGCGCTCCTGACGCTCCTCTTCATGGCCATCATGCTGGGGGCCGCGGTCAACGACGCCGATGTGCTCAGACGGGCGGACCGTCTGCTCGGCAGCGGGGAGAAGACGGAGGTCTTCCGCGCCTACAACGACTATAAGAACGTCTACCTCCGCGCCATGCTGCATGAAGACACCCGATTGCGCGAGAAGGCGCTGAAAGGGATCGTCAAATCGGGGAAAATCCTTCATATCGATGTTTCCCGTTACGAGGATGAGCTGCGCGGCAGCGCGTCGTCCGCCGTAGCGGATACCCCCGTCAAGCAGCCCGCCGCCAAGTCGGCCGGGGGGCGCTTCCGTACGCTGCAGGAGGTGTACCGGGAGGGGGAACGTCTTCTGCTCGACTTCGATGGGCGCCTCTCCTCCCGTGACGTCAACTACTTCAAGCTCTACGACACGGAGCAGCGGCGCTACCGCTATATTTTCGACATCCACGCACGTCTCGGGAAGGGCGCTTCGGAACTTCAGAGCGAGGGGCTCCGACGTATCGCACTCTCCCAGCACAAGCCGGGTACCCTCCGGCTCGTCGTCGAAAACGACGCCCCCCTCGACATCCGCTTCAAGCGCGAACGCAAAAGCCTGGCCATCAACCTCGGCGTGGGGGTTGGGGATGCCGAAAAGCCCCTCTCGGAGCCTATGGTAAGCCGGAGGACCCACCTGCGCGAGGCGCGCTGGGAGGATGGCGGACTGCTGTTGCGTTTCGACCGCCCGCTCGATGCCGGCCAGATCGGTTATTCGAAACTGCTGAATACGAAGGCACACCGCTACCGCTACATCTTCAATCTTGACAACGCGATGCTCGACCGGCAGTACGACCTGCGCCACCAGCAACTCAAGCGGATCAGCCTGGCGCAGTTCGACAGCAAGACATTGCGGCTCGTCATCGAAAACGACACCCCCCTGCAGCTTACCCACCGGACGGCGGAGGGGGGACTTTTCATCGACCTCGGCGTCCGCGCCGTACAGCACCCCGACGGTGAAAGGGCTGCGGCGACGGGGGGGAACTTCAACAAGGTGATCGTCCTCGACCCGGGACACGGGGGCAAGGATACGGGGGCGATCGGCCATAAGAAGTACCGGGAGAAGGTCGTCGTCATGCAGATTACCAAGGAACTCTCGAAGCTCCTGACGAAACTGGGGTACAAGGTCTACATGACCCGGACGGGGGACCGTTTCATCAAACTGCAGAAGCGCACGGAGTTCGCCAACCGGAAAAACGCGGACCTCTTTATCTCCATCCATGCCAACGCCGTACCCAAGCGCAATGTGGAGAAGGCCTACGGGATCGAGACCTATTTCCTCTCCAACGACGACAAGGCGGGGAGCGAACGAGCCAAACGGGTCGCCGCCATGGAGAACTCCAAGGATCTCCAGGATGTCACCTTCTACGGCCAGCAGGATTTCATCAACATCCTCAACCGCGAGAAGATCAAGATGTCCGAACGCCTCGCCTACGACCTGCAGCGCAACGTGCTGGCCAACCTTCGCAAGGGGTTCAGCGACGTCAAGGACGGCGGGGTGCGCGAAGGCCCCTTCTGGATCCTCGTCGGGGCCCAGATGCCGGCGGTCCTCGTGGAAGTCGGATTCATCACCCACCCGAAAGAGGCCCAGCGCCTCGTCAATCGCACCTATCAGAAACGTTTCGCCGAAGGGCTGGCGAACGGGATCAACCAGTACTTTATCAACAATCCCTGATGCCGCGGCGTCAGCCCGGTATCGTCGGGGAAGGGATCGGTTCGCCCAGCGCCACGTAGGCTTTTCCCATCCGGGCGACGACGTCGAGTTCGAAATGCGCTCCGCTGCCGTAGGCCTCGTCGAGGTACATGTGGTCGATCTGCAGGAAGACGGGGATCGTCTTGGATCCCTTGATAAAGGTCTCCTGCAGCAGGGTGCAGAAGAACGCCGTCGGGGCCCCCTTGATCATCGGCGGGTAGCCGTCGACGACGCGAACGGTCTCGATGTCATAGCGTCGCGATTCGTCAACGTCGGTCGCCAGCTCCGCCGAACTGTAGTGCATCTTTTCCAGGGCATCGGGGGCGACGGAGCAGATGACGCACTTTTGCGTGGTGCGGATGTTGTAGAGGGTGTCCTTGGGGGAACCGTCGCTTTTGTGGCCGATGGCGACCATAACGGTCGGCGGGTTGGAGGAGACGCCGCTGAAGAAGCTGAAGGGGGCGATGTTGAGGCTGCTCCCCTCGGTAACGATCCACGCAATGGGACGCGGAACGATCGCGTTGCTCATCAGTTTGTAGCGGACGGGGGCTTCGGTCTGGGAAAAGTCGTATACCATACGCATCGCTCCTGGAGGCGGTCATGGCGCTCTTCGCGAGGGGGACCGGGCAATCCGGTCGGCCGTCGCCGCCACGACGAAAATGCAAAGAAACAGTATAGCACGGAGTCTCAGAGGAGTTCGAAAAAGGCTGCGGCCTCCTCCTCGTCTTCGGTGAGGTTCTCCGGGGTGTAGTCGTCGTCATCGCGCATCAGCTCTTCGATGCGTGTCCTGCAGTAGTCAAAGGCGCGTTGGCGGGCGCAGGGGAGGTCGGCGATGAAACCGAGCCCGCTGAACTGGTAGGGTTCCTGCTGCTCGATGCAGAGCAGGAGGCCGTCGCAGCCCGATTCGATCACTTCGAGGAGGTCGCGGTAGTCGATGTCGAACTCTGTGGCGTTCCAGCCGATCGCTTCGAGCTCCTTGTCGGGAAAGTGGGAGACCCCGTCGGCGGAGGTGTCGTCGTAGTCGCAGTGGCGGATATTGTGGCCGATGATCTGCTGCCACGCCCCCGACGCCTTGATCAGAACGCGGTCGTCATCCTCGACGACCCGGTACTCCGTGCCGAAGAGCGCTTCGAGGCTCAGCGGCTGCCGGGGCGCCAGGGCGGAGGGTTTCGGTGTGGCCATCGTACCCCGGAAGATAAGGATCTGGCGCCCTTCGAAGGGGGCGGGAAGGACCGTTCCGTCGACGGTGATGCCGAACTCCTGACCGGCGTTGACGGCGCGCATGAGGGCGTTGCGGTCGACGACGATGATCTCGTTGAAAAGATTGAAC
>QKCD01000016.1 GCA_003245815.1 Sulfuricurvum sp. | reverse complement strand
GGTTAATGTTATCGCGATGAGCGATACTGAGATGACTCAGACTGAAGGTCAACTGCTTGGTCTTCTTGGACCGGTTCTGAGCCTTGTTACTGGACTTGTCGGCAGTCTTCCGATCGTTGGGCCGCTCGTAGGTTCACTGCTTGATACGGTATTCTCTCTCGTCGGCAGCCTTCCGCTTGTCGGATCGCTTCTCGCACTCTAAGAGATTTACTAGACTTCCCCCCTCGTCCGGGGGAAGCTTGCTTTACGAATCTACTCACGCGCTTTTCCCGACCCTTCATCCTTAACCTTTATCACATGTTCTTACTCGGAAACGCCGATAACGATTTTAATGCCTTTCGGTGAATGAACGGTATACGGCACCCTTTCCATTATATATTTGCGATACAAGCGGACCTTTCCCCTCCATGCCTGCATACCGGAATGGATCTTGTCAATGCCTTGCATGCTTGCTCAACGCTCCTACGGCCGGAAACTATATCCCGATTTATGGCAGCACTATGAATGTTTAGAGACGTTTTTGGGTCAAAAAGCGAATTCATGAGCATCTTTCGCCCCGAAGGGTGCAGGCCCCCGGGTTATAACGCCGCTATCGCGGATCTCCTCCATCAGATTGCGCATGGCCAGGTACTGCTTGATGTTATCGACGCTGAAAAGTTCCCCGCGATGGTCGATGGCATGGGCTTTTTTGGCAATCACGCGGTCCGCCAGAGGGATATCTGCCGTAATGACGAGATCCCCCTCTGCGACCATTTCGACGATGCGGTGGTCCGCTTCATCCGCCCCCTCATCGACGATGATATAATCGATTAAGCCCGATTTGCCTATTGAGACCCGCTTGTTCGAAACGACAACCGTTGGCAGTTTCAGACGTTCGATGGCGCGCAGAAGGATCGGCTTGAGGAGGTTCGGGAACGCATCCCCGTCGATATAGAGCGTCATCGCTACTCCAGCACCCAAACGCTGAATTTCCGCCCCTTGATTTTCCCGTTTTTGAGCCGCTCATATGCGCGTGCCGCCATGCCCCGTTCGATAGCGACATAACTCTGGCGTTCATAGATATCGATCTTGCCGACGGATTTCCCGTCCAGGCCCGCTTCCCCCGTCAGCGCGCCGAGAATATCTCCCGGGCGCACCTTATCCTTTTTTCCCCCTTCAATGACCAGTGTCACATTCGGCGGCTGCAGGGTGAAGCGCTGAGATTCCGGCAGTTCATCGGCCTCCTCAAAACGGCGTGATCCGTCTCGGTAGGCATCGGCATCAAGGGCTTCGTCACCTGTAAAGAGGCTGAACGCAAGTCCCTCCTCTCCTGCTCGCCCCGTCCGACCGATGCGGTGGGTATAGACTTCCGGATCCTGGGGCATATCATAGTTGACGACTGCCTCAAGTTCCTTGATGTCCAGCCCCCGTGCCGCCACGTCCGTCGCCACGAGCACGGAACAGCTGCGGTTGGCGAACTGCACCAGCACGTCGGTCCGCTCATACTGTTCCAGATCGCCGTGAATCGCCAGCGCGTCAATCCCTCTGCGGTGCAGTGACTCGGCAATTTCCCGGGCCTCGATCTTCGTATTGCAGAAGACGATGGAGCGTTCGGGCCTAAAATGCGCCAGGATGCGGATCAGCGTGGGAAGCTTCGCATCGCGCGCTACCCCGTAAAAGCGTTCGATGATGCGGTTGGGCCGCTCTTCGCTAACCGTCCGGACCGTGACGGGCTCACGCTGTACCGTACCGCACAACTGCATGATCGCATCGGGAAACGTTGCCGAAAAGAGCAGGGTCTGGCGTTGCAGGGGAACATGACCGATCACCTTCGTGATCTCCTCGATAAACCCCATGTCCAGCATACGATCCGCTTCATCGAGAACCAGTGTTTCAAGCGCATCGAGCAGCAGGGAACCTTTTTCGAGATGCTGCAACACCCGCCCCGGGGTACCGACAATGATATGCGCCCCGTGGCGCAGCGAACCGAGCTGCGGTCCGAACGCCGTACCGCCGCAGAGCGTGAGCACCTTGATGTTATGGGCAAAGCGTGCCAGACGCCGCAGCTCCTTGGCAACCTGGTCCGCCAGCTCCCGGGTCGGGCAGAGCACCAGGGACTGTACCCGGAACTTTTTCACGTCCAGTTTACTAAGGAGCCCGATACCGAAAGCCGCCGTCTTGCCGCTGCCGGTCTTTGCCTGTGCGATGACATCGCGGTTTTCCAGGATAAGCGGCAGGCTCCCGGCCTGGACCGGGGTCATTACACTGTAGCCAAGCTCCTTAAGATTTCGGAGCATCGCATCAGGGAGGGGAAGGATCGAAAAGTCGTTGTGGTTCATGGGTCTCTTTGCCTTTGGATAGAGAAGTATAGCGACTTGTCACGGTTATCAGGAAATCTACAAGCTCCGCCTTGTATAATCACCGCTAAAGCCATACCGAAACCACGGAGTTACCGATGAAAGTAGCCATTCCCGTAGCAGATGAAACCCTCACCTTTTTCGGCAATGCCGGACACGCCCCCTACTTTGCCGTCTACAGTATGAAAGGCAGCGGTATGTTCCGCTCCTTCGACCTCGACGAAGTACGCAAAAACCCCCGTAACGATATCGATCACGATCATGGGGAAGATGAGCACCATGAATGTTCCCACGGCGAAGAGGATGCCGAACATGTCCGCCAGCACCAGGTGATGGCGTCCGCCCTGGAGGATTGCGATTACCTGATCGTCCGACGCGCCTGTAAAAACACGGCTGCGAGCATGGCCGACCTCGGTATCAAAATCAAAAAATACGGCGACCATGCCACCAAGGCGGGAGAAGTCCTCTCTTCCCTCTCCTCCACCCTCGTCTGAGCGCTCGCTTCAGCGATGCGTCATCACGTACTCGGCCACGACCACGAGCCCGATCCATCCCGCGATCACCGCAAAGGTGACGAGGGGGATTAGAACATTGATGTCAATTTCCATGTTCCTCTCCTTTGTTGCTTTAAAAGCAATATCGTCAAACCGGATCACCACTTGAATTTCCAAGCTTCGATGATCTATCGGTACCCTTTTTTCATAAAGTAATTTAAACATTTTCAACTGCTCTTTTTTTACCTCAAAAATGCATAAAAATTTTCACGCCATCTCCTGCTTTTTCAATGCCATCAGTACCCTTCGTATTAGCGGGAAAATCGCATTGGCCGGGCCGAAAAATGTGTCCATAACCAGAAACCGGCTTGGCATTTCCACTATACGAACAAAATTCCCATGGCCCTTCCATACGCACAGACTACGTTCAGTATGATGCCTGGCATGCCCTTTAATTCCCGATATGCCACGAATGCCTTTTCAGCGTTTGCATCAATCAAATGATCTCGATGCGCCGATTAAGAACATGACCGATAACGCACAATAATCAAAATCGGGTTTTGGTGGATCAAATTCTCCGCAACTATTGACAAATGCCCATCAATTTATGTTAGAGTTTTCAAATCCAAAAAGAAAAGGAACGCGCATGTCAAAAGAGACGTTCGAAGTATCTAAAAAAGAGTACCTGGAATTCCAGATCTCCAGAAAAGAGATGGAAATTGCCAAGGCGGACAGCGATATCGAAAAGCTGAAGCTGAAAAAAGAGCAGATCAAAGAAGAGATCCGTGCGATCAAGGAAGAGAATCGCGACGTCTTCCCGGCCAGAGGCCGCAAACGCCAGGCATAATGCCTCTCACTGCTTTCCCCCGTTTCACATCTGCATAAACATGCGGCGCCTTGTGGCGCGCCGCTATCCATCAACGATCCCGGCGGAAGAGCGGCAGTGTGTTATCGGGGGTGATCCGGTCGCACCGTGACAGCGCCTCATCGATCCACTCTCCAACCACTGACAAATCATCACTCCACTCATAGAGCCTGGCAAAACCGTTTTCCAGATTCCGTACAAAACGCTCCGGCAGGGCCCGCCGGCTTACTCCGGCCTTGCTCTGATTCTCCAGATAACAGTAGTCATGGGGAATCAACGGGTAACGCTTCCCCTGGAATGAGGGGAGAACAATGCCGATAAGTCCGCAACTTGAGTGGCCGTAGGGCTGACCGAGGGAAGCGGCAATATCCCAGTCAACACTCCGGCGGCGCCAAGCGTCGTTACCGATCAGCACAATCGTGACCGTCACATCCTGCGGCCACCGGCTGCGAATCGCCGGGCAGGCATCCTCCACCGCAATGCCGGACGGCAGACATGACCATCCCATCGACTCGGAACCCCTTATCTCGCCGGTAGTTCGGCAAAGCGCTTCGAAACGGTCGCGATACACCCTGTCGGAAGCTTCCGAAACATGGGCATTACCGTCGATGGAAAAACTGATGTAGATATTCGCTTTCTTTGACACGGCTGCTCTTTTCATTGAACTTTTTTAGGATATTGATAAACGTCGGGTGGGACGGAGCGGCATGCCCTCACACGCTCCGACGGCTGGCGTCAAGGGGAGGCCGGGAACTTGTCGTACCAGGAGGGGTGTACGATCTTGATATCCTTTCCGTCCCATGAAGTGAATGCATGGTGGTGGTCGGCCACCTCCTTGATCCGGATCACTTCATCCACACCCAGCGGGTCCAGACTCGTCGCCTTGATGTCGATGCGCCCTGACTCACGCTGCCCCAGTTCATGGTATTTCAAATCGAGCGCGGCCAGCTCCATGTATAACTGTTTCAGCATAATGCAACTCTTTTCATGTTTTTATGTTTTATAGCGTGAGTATATACCATCCATGTATACAATGTCAACATTAGTGATGTCAAGAATGCCTTCGATACCGATGCTATGGAATGTAGTGTTGAACAGAGGGGAATCATCAAAAAGGTGGTGGGTCCTCAGGGACTCGAACCCTGGACCACCCCGTTATGAGCGGGGGGCTCTAACCAACTGAGCTAAAGACCCGAATGGGGCTAGAATTATAGAGTGCGCTAGATTAGAGTTTGCTTTCTACCGATAAGGCTAGATAAAGGTTTTGGTCCCCCCCGCGTTGTACATGTCCCGGAAGCGGAACGCCAGCAGGTTTTCCATGATCGCGAAAAGGATGACAAAGTTCACAAAACTGCTGCCGCCGTAACTGAACATCGGCAGCGGCACCCCGACAACCGGGGCGAAACCGATCGTCATGGCGATGTTGACGCTCATGTAGATGAAGATCAACAGCCCAATCCCGAAGGTGACGACCTTGATATAGTAATCCTCGCTCCAGAGGCTCAGACTGAAGAGGTGGATCACCAGGGTCGCGTAGAGAAAAATAAGGATGATCGCCCCGATGAAGCCGAAACGTTCAACGACGTAGGCAAAGATGAAATCGCTCGATGCGATGGGGAGGAACTTCATCTGGGTCTGCGTCGCTTCCTCCTTGCTCTTGCCCCATAAGCCCCCCGAACCGACAGCGATAATCGACTGCTGGACGTGGTAGCTCGGCTTCTCCGCGACAAAGTCATGCAGGCGCTGCTTCTGGTAATCGTGCAGCTGGGAGTAGATCAGCGGCAGCGAGATGACGAAACCGACGATCAGTGTCGCCCAGATCTTCCAGTGCACCCCCACCAGGAAGAGAATGCCGAATCCCAGAAGTGCCAGCACCGTGGCGGTTCCGAGGTCGGGCTCCTTGGCGATGAGAAAGAAGGGGAGGAGAATGAAAAAGGAGAGCTTGGCAAAGGTACGCAGGCCGTAGCCGTCCCGCGGCGGCGGGTTGCGGCTGATCAGGTAGGCGAGCATCAGGATAAAGGCCGGCTTGATCAGCTCCGAGGGCTGCAGGGTAAAGTTGATGAAGGGGATCTCGATCCAGCGCTTCGCCCCCAGCCGCGTATGGCCGAAAAACTCGACGGCGAGGAGCAGGATGATGTTACCCCAGTAGATCAGGGGAATGAGCCAGCTGTAACGGCGCAGCGGAATCATCAAGAAGACGAAGAAGACCGCGACGCTGATCCAGACGTAGATTGTATGCTTCTGGGCAAGGGCCGGGTGGATCTCGCCGATCAACCACCCCGATATCAGCACCAGGGGAAGGATCAGGGCCAGGGAGAGAAAGTCAAAGTGTGATAAAATGCGCCGGTCAATATTAAACACCGATATACGACTCCCCCCGTAAAAACTGAACGTGATTGTAGCATAAAGGCCCCAACGGATGCATCCAACGACTTTTACCGCCGAAACCCCACAGCGACTCGACGCCTTTCTGACCGACGTACTCGGCGTTACGCGCAACCAGGTCGCGCAGCTTATCAAACAGGAGACGGTCAGCGTCGACGGCAAACCCGCCACCAAGCCCGGGCTCAAGCTCAAAGGGGGCGAAAGCGTCGCCGTCTCCTTCCCCGAGGCGAAGGAGAGCCCCGCCCTCGACGTCGATTTCGACGTCACGATCGTCTACGAGGATGACGACCTGCTCGTCATCGACAAGCCCAGCGGCGTCACGGTCCACCCTGCCCCCAGCGTCAAGGAGGCGACCCTCGTCGACTGGCTCAAGCTTAAGGGAATCCGCCTCTCCACCATCAGCGGCGAAGAGCGCCACGGCATCGTCCACCGCCTCGACAAAGGCACCAGCGGCCTGATGGTTGTCGCCAAGAACAACGAAACCCACGAAGCCCTCTCCCAGCAGCTCCAGGACAAGAGCATGGGGCGCTACTACCTCGCCGTCGTCACCCCGCCGCTTAAGGAGGATCTCACCCTTATCGAGAAACCGATCGGCCGCAGCCCCTCCAACCGCCTGAAGATGGGGCATGTCCCCCACGGCAAAGAAGCCGCAACGCTTTTCAAAAAGCTGCTCCCCAGCCGCGACGGCAAACAGGAGCTGATCGCCTGCAAACTCTTCACCGGGCGCACCCACCAGATCCGCGTCCACCTCGAGACGATGAGCCGTCACATTATCGGCGACCATTTATACGGCGTTAAGAGCGCGGACGCTAAAATGGCACGCATCTTGCTACACGCCTACATACTCTACTTCACCCACCCGGCGACCGAGCAGAGAGTCACCTTTACCGCCCCGGTCCCGGAGGCGATGCAAGCATACTTGGAAAAACACTTCGAGACGGAGAGACTAGATGAGATCATCACTGCGGATTCTATCGAGCACGCTTTTACTGCTGGCATTTTTTAGCGGCTGTGCCCCGCAACCCCAACCCGAACGCAAGGTCGTCGACCCGACCCTGCCCACGGTCCATATCAACGGCCACCTGGACGATATGACGGCCATCGCCTTCGAATGGACGAAAATCGAAGACCCCCGTGTCGTCGGCGTCCATATCTACCGGCGCCTCGCCCATGTACAGGGCGAACTGGTCCGCATCGCGACGGTCGAGAGCCGTTTCGTCACCCACTACCTCGACACCAACGTCGAACCGGGTATCGATTACGTCTACCGCTTCACCAGCTACAACGCCAAGGACGCCGAATCCCAAGGAAGTGAAAGCGTCACGGCATCGACCCTGCCGCGGATCACACCGGTCAGTTTCTTCGCCTCCATCGACAACATGCCCCGCAGCGCGAAACTGATCTGGCGCCCGCATACCGACGCCCGCGTCAAAGGCTACAAGGTCGAACGCCAGAGCCTCGAGAAACCGGAGTGGAAAGAGGTCGGCTTCGTCAACGGCCGTCTCAACGCCGAGTACATCGACAGCGGGCTCGAAGACAACAATGTCTACAACTACCGCCTGCGTACCGTCACCTACGACAAGATCCTTTCCGAGCCGAGCACCATCGTGCGTGTCTCGACCAAACCGCTGCCGCTTCCGGTCCAGGGTCTTACGGCGACCTCCAACCTGCCCGGACGCATCGTCCTTGCCTGGAACTCTAACGAAACGCCGGACTTCGACTTCTACAAGATCTACCGCAGCGAAAGCTCCGACGGCGACTACGATTACCACGTAAAAACCCGCGACATCGGTTTCACCGACGAAGTCGCCGAACCGGGTAAAATCTACTTCTACAAGCTCTCCGCCGTGGACAAGGACGGCCTGGAGAGCCCCTTGAGCGCCCTTCCAGCCCAGGGATCGACACTGGTCCGCCCCGCCGCGCCGGTCATGACCAGCGCTTCGCACGTCGACCGAACCTTCCGGCTCCGCTGGCAAAACAGTGACGAACGTACCGTCTCCTTTACCCTGGTCAAGACGACTCACCACAATTGGGTGAAGAAAACGGTCCAGAAGATCACCAATATCCAGCAGCCCCAATACACGGATGTCGACATTGCGGCCGATATCCGCTACGAATACCAGGTGGTCGCCGTCGACGCCAACGGCATCGAATCCGAGCCGACCGAACCCGTCGAACTCTCCTTCCCGGCGGAACAGTAACGCATGCCCCATATCCACGTCTCCGCGTTCAAACGCATGCCGCTGCCCGCGGCATCGGGCAACTGCCGCTTCGATTTTATCGCCACCAACGTCGAGTATGACGACGAGCACCTCGTCGCGACCAGTGTTGAGGGAAAACCCTTCTTCCTGCTCGTCAAGGAAACCCCCCAGGGCTCCCTGCTTAAAAGCGACAAGATCACCCGCCCCTCCGCCACCTATTTCGCCCAGGAGGGGCTGCGGACCTACGCCGAGCTGAGCGCTTCGGAGGTGAAACACTCCAACGTGCCGGACCGTCCCAAGAATCCCCACCTCGCCTCCGACAGCGCCCTCAAGCGCATCGAGGAGCTGGCGGAGCAGTTCCCCGAAGCCGAAGAGATCCGCATCGAAGTCGGTTTCGGTTCGGGCCGCCATCTGCTCCACCAGGCCAAGGCAAATCCGGGCATCCTCTTCATCGGCCTGGAGATCCACAAGGCCTCCATCGAACAGGTGCTCAAGCAGGTCAATATTCAGCAGCTCGAGAACGTCCTGCTGCTCGATTACGATGCCCGCCTCTTCATGGAGTTCGTCCCCTCCAACACCGTCGGCCGCATCTACGTCCACTTCCCCGTCCCCTGGGACAAGAAGCCCCACCGCCGCGTTATCTCCCACGCCTTCATCAACGAGGCGATCCGCGTGCTGAAGAGGGGGGGACGCCTCGAACTGCGTACCGACAGCGAGAACTACTTCCAGTACGCCTGGGAGACCTTCATCTCCCTGCAGAAGGTGAAGCTGGAGATCTTCAAAAACCAGGAGATCGCCGTCACCAGCAAGTATGAAGACCGCTGGCGCCGCATGGAGAAGAACATCTACGATGTGACGATGATCTGCGACGAGGAGAGCGCCCCTCTCGATCTCGAAGGGGACTTCACCTTCCCCGACCGGGCCGTCGACATGGAGAAGTTCACATCCCACAATATGGCGACCCAGCGCTTTGAGGGTGGGTTCCTCCACTTCGAACGCCTCTACCGGATCGAAGAGAGCGACCGGCTGATGTACCGCATCGCGATGGGCAGCTTTGACCGTCCCGAGCACCTCTACCTGATCGCCGGCAGCAGTGGCGCCGCCTATTTCCCGGCACCCCCGGTCCGATCCCGCACGAACCTCGAGGCCCACGCCCGTCTCTGTGAGCTGATCTATGGATAACGTCATCGTCGCGGAAAACCTGACCCTGGGTTACAACCACAACGAGACCATCATCAACCAGGCGAACTTCTCCATTACCGCTGGCAGTTTCGTCTTTATCACCGGTGCCAGCGGCAGCGGTAAATCGACCCTCCTAAAGTCGATCTACGGAGCGCTTCAGCCCCAGCAGGGGAGCCTGATCACCGGCGGCGTCGAGATGCGGGGAATCTCCCCCAAAAAGCTCAACTTCCTCCGCCGCCATATCGGCATCGTCTTCCAGGACTACAAACTCGTCAAGGAGTGGACGATCGAGAAGAATGTCATGCTACCGCTGATCATCGCCGGCTTTACCAAGGATATCTGCGAATCCCAGGTTGACAAGCTGCTCGGCCACGTCAAACTGAGCCACCAGGCAGGCAAATACCCGATGGAGCTCAGCGGCGGGGAGCAGCAGCGCGTCGCGATGGCCCGCGCCCTCGCCCACAACCCGATCCTGATCCTGGCGGACGAACCCACCGGCAACCTCGACGACTACTCCTCCCAAGTGATCTGGAACCTGCTCGAAGGAGCGAACCAGCAACTCAAAACCACCGTCGTCGTCGTCACCCACCATATCCCCGCGCACATGAGCGTCGACTACAAACATTTCCACATTGAGTACGGGAACGTCTATGAAGTCACTTAAAAACCACCTTTCGCTCATCATCGCCCTGGCGACGATCCTCTTTACCCTGCAGACGTTCACGATCGTCGAGCGCAGCGTGAGCAGCTACGAGACGCGCCTGAAGAATGACTACTCCCTGATCATCGTCGCCAATACGGCGCTCGACGCCAAAGAGATCGCCGGCATCGACAGCGTTATCGCCGCGAGCGAGCCCATCTCCCCAGACCGCATCCTCAGCGAATTCAAAGAGGAGCTCCACGGCACCAATTTCGAACTGCTCAAAACAACCCTGCCGAAGTTTTACCGGGTCACGTTGAAGCACTTTCCCACCCCCGACGAGCTCAAAGCGCTCAGCGGCCGTCTTCTGAAACACCCGACCATCACGCGGGTCGAAGACTTCGCCGAAAACCACGACCTCGTCTACAAGCTGCTCTTCCTCTTCAAAAAAGTGATCACACTCTTCGCCGTCTCGATCTTTGCCGTCACGGCCCTGCTGATCGTCAAGGAACTGCGTATCTGGCAGTTCCAGCACAGTGAGCGTATGAACATCATGGCCCTCTTCGGTGCCCCGGTTTGGCTGCGTTCCGCCGTCCTCTACCGTCTTGCCATCGTTGACGCCTTCGTCGCGGCGCTGCTGGTCAACGGTACCTTTTTTGCTGTAGTGCAGAACGGCTGGGTGGACGCCCAGCTTAACGCCATCGGCATTTCGGCCGATATTTACCAAATCAACCCCGACGGACTGATCCTCTCCGCCCTGGCCCTGGGGATCTCGGTCCTGTTGGCGACCCTGATCGTTATGGGACATAAAGAGGAAGCATGACACCCCGTCTCGTAGTTCTGGCCCTACTCTTTGCCACCCTGCTCGACGCAGGGACGGACATCACCAAGCAGATCAGTCAGACAGCCGACCAGATCAGCAGTGTCGACCGGAAATACCGTAACCTCAATACGAAAATGGCGCGCACCGCCAAGGCGATCCTCGCCGAGAAAGAGGAGATTCGTTCCCAGCAGCAGCGTATCGAGGCGCTGCAGTTGGAACTGAGCATCAACGAGGAGAGTTACCACAACAACCAGGCCGAACTCAAAGAGCTTAAAAACCGTCAATCCTCTCTCAATAACGAGCAGGACGCAATCGAACAGAAGCTCGTCTTCGCCCTGGCACGGAACATCTCGTTGGGGATGCTTGTCGATGACCGGCGCGCCGTCAGCGCCGATGCCCTCATCACGACGGAGATCCTCAAACAGATGGCAGCGCAGGTGAAAGCGGAGATCAACGGTCTGAACAAGACTTTCGAGCGCAATACCGAACGCATCGCCACCCTGGAGACGCGTATGGTCGAACTCGAAAAGGTCATCGCCTCCATCGAGCACAAACGCACCGAGGTCGTCGCCACCCAGCGGGCCAACAAGCAGTCCCTGACCAAGCTCGAAGCCAACAAGCGCCGCTACAAAACCTCGATGGATCGCCTCATCGCCAAGCAGGATGCCCTCGAGAAGACCCTCGCCGAACTGAACATCATCAAAAGCGAGGAGGAGCAGAAGGCCCAGGCGCAGGCGACCGCCCGGCAACAGGTGGTGGCTTCCAAGGACCTCCCCAAGGTGAAGCAGCGCGGCAGCAGCTACCAGAAGATCAAGACCAAACGCTACCGCGGGAAAAAGACCATTGCACCCATCGACGACTACCAGCTCGTCAAGAAATTCGGCCCCTATACCGACCCGATCTACGACATCAAGATCTTCAACGAATCGATCTCCCTCAAACCGAAACAGGCCAACGCCAAAGTCAAGAACGTTCTCAACGGCAAGGTCATCCTTGCCCAGAACACCTCGCTGCTCGACAACGTCGTCATCGTCGAACACGCTGACGGCATCCACACCATCTACGCCCACATGGACATGATCGCCCCAACGGTGAAAAAGGGTCAGAAGATCAAAAAAGGCTCCGTCATCGGCCGGGTGAATGACGAGCTGATGTTCGAAGTCACCCAGAAGAACTACCACATTGACCCGATCGAGCTAATACATTAAGTGTAAGTACGGTGCCAAGGCAGAGCCCCGTCACCTACGTTAACACTATCTCCCGCTCGGCGCGCTGTCCCCGCGCCCTCGGCGTTTCTGGACTTCTCCTCACGAACAATTTCTTATGACTCGACCATGTCCCTACCTAGATGATTTGGGACCAGAACAGTATCAAGCAACTGACGTTACACCTTGATCTTCTGCCACTCCCGGCGCTGGAAGACATGCCAGAAAATGCCCCCCTTGACGAAGGTCTCGACGGTCATGATGATGTAGATGGCGAGAATGCCGTAGCCCGATTTCATCGCCACGTAGGAGGGGAGGACCCGCAGCAGCCAGAGCGAAGCGACGTTGATGTAGAGCGTTGCCTTCGTCGCCCCGGCCCCGCGCAGCGCGCCGCTGAGGACGAAGACCATCGCGAGGGGGACCTGGGAGATCCCGACAAGCTGCAGGTAGAGCGACGCCTCCGCGACCGTCGCGGGCTCCCCGGTGAAGAAGGCGACGAAAAAGCCGGGAAAGGCCACCAGCACGAGCCCGATCACCCCCATGAACCATGCCGCGACTTTGGCGCTGAGCAGTCCGGAGCTATAGGCACGCTCCGGGTTCCGGGCCCCGAGGTTCTGTCCGACCAGGGCCGTCGCCGCGATCGCGAAGCCAAGGCCCGGCATAAAGGCGATCCCCTCGATCCTCAGCCCTACCTGGTACCCCGCCAGCGACGCCGTACCGTAGGAGGTGATGATCGCGACGAAAAGGATGAACGACGCCACGCTGATCAGCCGTTCGAGCGCGGCGTTGCCGCCGACTTTGAGCACCCGTTTCAGCTCTCCGGGCACCCAACGGCGGATCACTCCCAGACGCACCCGGCTCCGGGAGAGAATCACGGCGTAGCAGAGGACGTTGAAACCGTAGGCGATCAGTGTCGCATAGGCGGCCCCGGCGACACCGAGCGGTTCGAAACCGCCGTGTCCGAAGATCAGCAGATAGTTGAGCAGCAGGTTCAGCAGTGCAGAAAGTACCTTAATGTAAAGGGAACTCGTCGTGTCTCCCGCCGCGGAGAGCGCGTTGAAAAAGAGGGTATCAAGGAATATCAGCGCCATCCCCAGCGCCAGTACGGAGAAGTAGGCCTGCCCCGCCTCGACCACCTCCGGCGAGGCCCCCATCCAGCCGTAGAACTCCCCTGCCAGGCCGTACCCCGCCAGGGTCACCGGTATCGAGAGCACCAGTGCGAAGAGGATCAGCGTATAGAGCAGCGCCGAGGCGCGGTGGCGCCGCCGCTCGCCGATCAGCCGTGCGATCACGGCGTTACCCCCGACCACATAGAGGGTTACCAGGACATTGATCACCATCATGAACTGCATGCTCATCCCGACGGCGGCCAGGGCATAGATGCTCAGCATCCCGACCATCACCATATCGATCAGGATCTGCAGGATGTCCAGCAGCTGTTTGAAGGCTGCCGGAAGGGCAAGTTTCAGTACCCCCCTGAGTTCGCTACCTTTCAAGCAGTGGAGCCACTTCGTGCATGGCGGCGATCAGCGCCTCTTTCGTTTTGTAGACCAGTTCGATGCGCTGCTTCGGCTCCTCGCCGATGGGATCGAAATCGAAGACGAGTACGTAGGCTTCAATAGGGACCTGATCGCCCTTGAGATCGGCCCACTCCAGTGAAACCTGCGCGACCTCGCCGGCGGCCCGGACCGTGGCCGCGGGGTAGAGGCGTGTGATCTTCGAGAGGTCGATTCGGTGTCCCTGGGCTTCGTATATCATCATGCTTCCTTTCGTACGTCGCTATAACGCCAATTATCAGGCGCAATCATGCCGAAACTTCCTTAAGGTCGTAGTGCCGTGCGATCCAGGCCAGGTAGAGCGCTCCCAGGGTAAAGGATGCACCCAGGAGCGCCGTGATGAAGGGGATTCCCATCCCCGCCTCCGCCAGGTAGCCGACAAGCAGCGAAACGAGGGCGACGGTCAGGAGGAACATCATGTCGTTGTAGGCGACGACCCGCCCGTAGAAACGCGGTTCCGTATGACGCTGCAGCAGCGTGTAGGTGTAGGACCAGAGCGTCGTCGTACCCAGCCCGACACCGACGGACGCCAGGAGCGAGAGGTAGAAATCCTCCACGACCGCCGCCCAGAGCCAGATCGCCACCCCCTGCAGCAGCATCAAAATACCGAGGCGGCGGTTGTTGATCCAGCCCCCCAGAACAACAGGCCCCGCCACCAGTCCCAGAGCGCGCGACGCATGCAGCAGCCCGATCGCCAGCGCCGTCGCAACGGCCGGCACGTAATAGGCTTCGACCATCAGCGCCACCAGCGCGTCGAAGGCGGTGAAGCCGACGAAAGCGTGCAGCAGGATCAGGTGCTTGACCAGCGGCGCCTCCCGCAGGTAGACGATACTGCTGCGCATCAGCTCCCAGTAGCGCTCACCCGTACCGTGCGTGCCCGAGGGGAGGCCGAGACGCCACAGCAGTCCCACCGCCAGTACAAAGAGCGATGCATCGAGCACAAACGCGGCCTTGACACCGACAAGATAGACGACAAAACCGCTGACGGCCATACCTACCGTGTAGGAAAAGGACCAGATGATCGAATGGATCTCGTTGGCACTCTTGAGGGTCTCCGCATTGAGAATGCGCGGCAGCAGCGACATCTCCAGGGTGAAGTAGAAACTCGATGCCCCCATCCGCACGAAAACCAGCACGAAGAGCAGCCAGAGCATCGCGATATCGTCGATCAGGATCAACGGCAGTGTCGCCGCAATCTCCAGTAGCATCAGCAGCAGCATCAGCCGCTTCGGAGGATAACGGTCGATCAGGCTGCCGCTAAAGGGTGCCTGCAGTACGCCCGGCAAAAAGTGCAGCGCCGCCGTCAGCGCGATGATCCCAGGGTTGGCCCCGAGCTGGATCAAAAGCGTGTAGATGGCAACATTGCTGAACCACGCCGCGAAGTAAGCGATCAGCTGAATCAGGGAGAGACGGCGCAGGATCGCTTCGGCGCGCAGAATCCGGATGTAGTGTTTCATGGGTGACAGCCTATCATATTCCGGCACCTCCCGGGAGGTAAATCTTCCCCGCGGCACTCTCATGGTCAACAAAACACGAAAAATCATCCGATTCCGCTAAAGTAAATCGTTTTTCAGACGATACTACGGGTAAGAAATTTATAAAGGAGGTCCTATGGAACTGATGCAAAACGTCGCAAAAATGCAGAGCTCGCAGTTCGCCCGGAGTACCGAAACGGCAGAAGTCGCGAAGCAGTCTGTCCAGCCGACGCATCTGCAGCAGGCCGTTACGGATGCAAAAGAGGCGACACAAGCGAAAGAGGCGACGCGGAAAATCTCGTCGACCGATGATATGGAACAGCTGATCAAAGAGCTCAACCATGCGCTGGACCCCTTCAGAACCAGCCTGCGTTTCGGTTATGACGACAACTTTTTCGTCTCCGTCATCGAGACCAAGACCAACAAGATGATCCGCAGGTTCCCTGCCGAGCAGGCAGCGACCATCCTGCCGAAAATCCAGGATCTCAACGGCTTTCTGTTCGACGAAAGAGGGTAACGCCGCAACGGCAGAGGTGCCGTGAGGATATAAGAATTGAACGATTATGGAAACAAAGGAAAAGAGTATGTACCGCAATAATCTGGCTTACAACACCTACGCACAGAACAATGCAAGCGTCGAATCCCCCTATAAACTGATCGAAATGCTCTACGAAGGGATCCTGCGCTTCAACGCCCAGGCGAAGAAAGCCATTTCCGAAGGCGATATCGAACGCCGCACCTACTGGATCAACCGTTCGGGCGCCATCTTTTCCGAGCTGATCCGGATCCTCGACTATACGCAGGGCGACGTCGCCCACTATCTCGACGGGCTCTACTCCCATCAGCTCAAGCTGCTGATGCAGGTCTCCATCCACAACGATACGGCCAAACTCGACGAGGTCAACCGCGTCGTCAAAACCCTCCTGGAAGCGTGGCGGGACGAAACCCATGTGGCTGAACCGCTTTAAGATCGCCCTGATCGAAAAGGACATCCCCAGAGTCGCGGAACTCCTCGACACGATGCCCCCCTTCGAGAACGTCAATGAGATGAAAGAGGCCGCCGCCCTCTGCCTGGAGGCCGAACGGCTGGTGCAGCGTTTGAAAGACGAAACGCTTCGCGCCAAGGCGCAGCTGCGCAAAAACATCGAATTCCTCCGCGCGACCCACAGTGACGCCCCTTCTGGGCTTGACATCACCTCCTGACTAGTGCCATTAACACCTCTTTAATCTCTTTTGCGGTAAAATCGCAGGATTTACTACACTGCAGAGGTTTTGAATGAAAAAAGAGGTTAAAAAAGTTGTACTCGCTTACTCCGGCGGCCTGGATACCAGCATCATCCTGAAATGGCTCCAGGATGAATACAACTGCGAAGTCGTCACCTTCACGGCAGACATCGGCCAGGGCGAAGAGGTTGAACCGGCGCGTACCAAGGCGCTGGAGCTTGGCATCAAACCCGAAAACATCTTCATTGACGACCTGCGCGAAGAGTTTGTCCGCGACTACGTCTTCCCGATGTTCCGTGCCAACGCCATCTACGAGGGCGAATACCTGCTCGGCACCTCCATCGCCCGCCCGCTCATCGCCAAGCGCCAGGCGGAAATCGCCCGCATCACCGGAGCCGACGCCGTCAGCCACGGCGCGACGGGCAAGGGCAACGACCAGGTCCGCTTCGAGCTGGGCTACCTCGGACAAAACAGCAGCCTCACCATCATCGCTCCGTGGCGTGAATGGGACCTGAACTCCCGTGAATCCCTCCTCGCCTACGCCGAACAGCACGGTATCAAAATCGAGAAGAAGGGGAAAAAATCCCCCTACTCCATGGACGCCAACCTGCTACACATCTCCTACGAAGGCGGCATCCTCGAAGATCCCGCGGCAGAGCCCGAAGAGGATATGTGGCGCTGGACCGTCTCCCCGGAGAATGCACCGGACACGCCGGAGTACATCGAGATCGGCTACGCCAACGGTGACCCGGTCACCCTCAACGGTGAAACCCTCTCCCCGGCAGCAATGCTCGCGGCCCTGAACGCGGTTGCCGGCAAACACGGCATCGGCCGTGCCGATATCGTCGAGAACCGCTTCGTCGGCATGAAGAGCCGCGGTTGCTACGAAACGCCGGGCGGCACGGTCATGCTTAAGGCGCATCGCGCCATCGAGTCGATCACCCTCGACCGCGAAGCGGCCCACCTCAAAGACGAGATGATGCCGCGCTACGCAAAGCTGATTTACAACGGCTTCTGGTTCTCCCCGGAGCGCGAAATGCTGCAGACCGCCATCGACAAGTCCCAGGAGCACGTCAACGGCACTGTCCGCCTCAAACTCTACAAAGGCAACGTCGTCGTCGTCGGCCGCGCTTCCGAAGAGTCCCTCTTCAACCCGGAATACTGTACCTTCGAAGAGGACGCGGTTTACGACCAGAAAGACGCCAACGGCTTCATCAAACTCAACGCGCTGCGCTTCATCATCGCGGGCAAAGCACGGGGCTGACGCCCCGGATCGGTGCATGCGGCGGTTTGCACCGCCGTATCGCCCCCCGTACCACAACACTGCTACAGAAAGGACCACAATGAGCATCATTAAGATCGATATGAACTCCCCCGAGTTTCAGGCGGAGATGGAGAAGACCGTCAAATTCACCGACAAGGTCGTAAAACAGTTCGGTTGGGTCTACAATCCGCAGATCGAGGTCAATGAAGGGGTCCAGATGGGGCTCGCCCGTAACAAGATCATGTACAACAAGCGCTTCTGCCCCTGTTTCATGGTCGAAGAGGTTGACGGCAGCTACAAAAGCGCCGATGACCGTATCTGTCCCTGTAAGCCCGCGATCGAAAAAGAGATCCCCGAGGAGGGGTCCTGTCACTGCGGCATCTTCTGTACACCCGAGTTCGCTGCCCAGAAAAGTGTGGAACTCGGCCTCGAAGAGGCGGTACACACCCACTCGCGCGGCCTGACCGCCGAAGAGTGTGCGATGCTGCTCAAACAGCCCGAGCTCGACGGCGATGAACTCGAAGCCCTGATCGAAGCCCGTGCACTCGGCATGGTCGATTTCAAACTCGTCGACGTCCGTGAACACATGGAGTGGATGATGGGCCACATCGAGGGTGCCGACCATCTCGTACCGACCAGCAGCTTCTTCCAGACCCTGCAGGAAGCGCAGATCCCGCAGGATGCCCACCTGGTCGTCTACTGCCACGTCGGAAGCCGCAGCGCCCACTGCCAGCGCATTCTCAGCGACATGGGCTACAAACACGTCGGGAACCTGACCCACGGTATCGTCTCCTACGGTGGAACAATCGTACGGGGAAGATAGGACCGTAACCATGCCTTCCCCCGGGAGGGATACTCTGCATATCACAGACACGACAGACAAAGGAATTTTATGAAAGTACTACTGATCAAAGACGTCAAGAGCCTCGGCAAAGCAGGCGAGGTGAAAGAGGTAAAAGACGGTTACGGCAAGAACTTCCTTATCGGCAAAGGGTTTGCCAAGCCGGCGACAGAAGAGGTCCTCGCCCAGCATGCCGAAGAGGAGCGCCAGCAGGCCGCAGCCCTTGCCAAAGAGCTCGAAAACCTCAACGCCATCAAGGCACAACTGGAGACGATCGAAGTGACGGTCCACAAGCCCCTCGGCGAGACCGGCCACCTCTTCGGCGCCGTCACCAAGGACGAGATCGCGGCAGCCCTCAAAGAGCAGCACGATATCGAAATCGACAAGAAACATATCGAGACGAAGAAAGCGGTCAAGAGCACGGGGCTTCACGACCTCGACCTCAAACTCGGCCACGGCATCCACGCCGTGCTCCATATCAATGTCGTAGGTGACTGATGTTCGACGCCACCACGATACTCGCCTACAAGGGCAAAAACCGGGCAGTCATCGGCGGTGATGGGCAGGTAACCTTCGGCAATACCGTCCTGAAGAATAACGCCACCAAGATCCGCACCCTCTACCAGGGAAAGATCCTGGCGGGCTTTGCCGGTTCGACGGCCGACGCCTTCAACCTCTTCGACATGTTCGAGGAGCAACTCGCCAACCGCAAGGGCGACCTCGTCAAAGCAGTCATCGACTTCTCCAAGGCGTGGCGCAAGGACAAGATCCTCCGCCGGCTCGAAGCGATGATGATCGTGCTCGACCGCGACCACATCTTCATCCTCACCGGCAACGGTGACGTCGTCGAACCCGAAGACGGGGAGATCGCTTCCATCGGCAGCGGCGGAAACTACGCCATCGCCGCGGCACGGGCCCTGAAACAGCATGCCGATCTCGACGAGGAGACCCTCGTACGTGAAAGCCTCTCCATCGCCGCGGATCTCTGCATCTACACCAACCACGAGATCAAGACCCTCTCCCTCGAGGAGGCACGCCCATGAACATGACCCCCAAAGAGATCGTCGCCTACCTCGACGCCTATGTCATCGGTCAAAATGCCGCAAAAAAGGCGATCGCCCTCGCCCTGCGGACCCGTTACCGCCGCATGCAGCTCTCCCCGGAGCTGCAGGAAGAGATCATGCCCAAGAACATCCTGATGATCGGCTCCACGGGTGTCGGCAAGACCGAGATCTCCCGCCGCCTCGCCAGGATGATGGGACTCCCCTTCATCAAGGTCGAAGCAAGCAAATACACCGAAGTCGGGTTCGTCGGCCGCGACGTCGAATCGATGGTTCGCGACCTCGTGATGACGTCGATCGCCATCGTCCGCGAGGAGGAGCAGGAAGCGAGCCGGGAGGCGATCGAAAACTACGTGATCGAAAAGATCGTCGACAAGTTGCTACCGCCATTGCCACCCCTCTCCGGTGAAGCGAAGAAGGAGGAGTACGCCGCATCCCGAGCCCGGATGCGCGAACGCGTGCTCAAAGGGGACATGGACGACAAGCGGATTACCATTGTCGCGCCCAAGAACGGGATGGAGTTCAACGATACGAACATGCCTCCCGAAATGGCGAAGATGCAGGAGTCTTTTTCGAAGATGTTCACGACCCTGGGCAAGCAGGAGAGCTCCAAAGAGGTAAGCGTCAAAGAGGCCCGCGAACTCCTCAAAAGCGAAGCGACCGACTCCCTGCTTGATATAGACGCGATCCGCGCCAAGGCACTCGAACGTGCCGAACAGGGCGGGATCATCTTCCTCGACGAGATCGACAAGATCGCCGTCAGTTCCCGGAGCGAGGGGCGCAACGACCCCAGCAAAGAGGGAGTACAGCGCGACCTGCTCCCGATCGTCGAGGGGAGCGCCGTCACGACGAAGTACGGCGTCATCAAAACCGACCATATCCTCTTTATCGCCGCAGGGGCCTTCCACGTCAGCAAACCCAGCGATCTGATCCCCGAGCTGCAGGGGCGTTTCCCGCTGCGGGTCGAGCTCGAATCTCTCGACGAAGAGGCTCTCTACAAGATCCTCACCGAGACTAAGAGCTCACTGTTGCGCCAGTACAAGGCACTTCTGGGTGCCGAGGGGGTCACCCTAGAGTTCGAGGATGACGCGATCCGCGCCATTTCGGCACTCTCGCACCAGGCCAACGAGAAGACCGAGGATATCGGGGCGCGCCGTCTGCACACCGTCATCGAAAAGGTCCTCGAGGAGATCAGCTTCCACGCCGATGAATCGGCCGGTACCACCGTCACCGTCACGGCCGATATGGTCCATGAACGGCTCGACTGCGTGATTGAGGACGAAGACCTCTCACGCTATATCCTTTAAGGCAGTATGATGACCAAAGCAGGATTCGTCGCCCTCGTAGGGCGCCCCAATGCCGGCAAAAGCACCCTGATGAACTGGCTGCTGGGCGAGAAGATCGCCCTGGTAAGCCAAAAGGCCAACGCGACGCGCAAACGTTCCAACGCCATCGTTATGCACGGCGACGACCAGATCGTCTTTGTCGACACCCCCGGCATTCACGAGAAAGAGAAGCTCCTCAATCAATTTATGCTCGAAGAGGCCCTGAAGGCGATCGGTGACTGCGACCTCGTCGTCTACCTCGCACCGGTCACGGATGCCACCGAACACTATGAGAAGTTTCTTACCCTGGCCAAAGGACGCAAACATATCATCGTCCTCAGCAAAATCGACCAGGTCTCCCAGGAGAAACTGCTCAAGCGGATTGCCCAGTACAGCCGTTTTGCAGACGATTTCGAAGCGCTCATCCCAATGTCCGTGACGAAGAATGTCGGCCGGCAGGACCTGCTCGACACTATCGTCAAGCACCTCGACGAATCCCCCTACCTCTACGACCCCGAAGATCTCACGACGGAGATGATGCGCGACATCTACAAAGAGTTCATCCGTGAAGCGATTTTCGAGAATATCAGTGACGAAGTACCCTATGAGTCTGACGTCCTGATCGACAAGATCGACGAATCGGGCCCCGTCGAGCATGTCCGCGCTACCATCATTATCGAAAAGGAGAGCCAGAAGGGGATCATCATCGGCAGTGGAGGCAGCGCGATCAAACGCATCGGCCGCGACGCCCGTGCGAAGATCGAACGTCTCATCGGCAAGAAGGTCTTCCTCGACCTCTTCGTCTCTGTTCGCAAAGGGTGGACCAACGACAAGAAGTTCCTCAACGATATGGGCTACGAATGGTAATCTTTGGCCGGCAGCCGCACATGAAACAGCGCTGCCGCCATCTTGATGATAAACGGTATATCCTACCTGTTCCGTCGGGAAACGTGTCGGAACATCCCCTATTTCTTCACCTTACCACCCGTAATTATTAAGAATTGCTTTAAGTTAGATTCCGCTAAAATCAAATAAGAACACCCTTTGTTTACCTACTTCCGGCATGATAAATGCGATCTGGGTGATGTTCTTTATACACAGTTTCACGTCGGCTTCACAGGATAATGGGACAACATATGGAAACATAAGTTCCATTAATCCGTTTCTTCTGGTATCATGCTAAACATAGCAAGCCGCAGAAGAGGTGCAAGGTTTGTACGATCCAACATTTCAGGCAAATTTCGGGCAATCTCCGAAAGCGTGGCATGTTGATTGTACAATTGCCTGCTATAATAGTCGAAGTCGAGCGTCTTGGAACACCTCACAGGAACCAAGGTTTCCCGGCAGACAGCAACGAGCGTTGCTTTCGTATGAAGTGACTGGCAGCAGTAACTTCTGCGGGACGGTAACCGTACATTTTGAGTAGGACGAAAAGCAATGGACAAATCAAAAAAACAGACTTTCTCCAGTGTCCTCTCTATCAACCCGTATAACAACAGCTATTATTCGGGGGTGTCAAACCGTTTGGCACTGGAAGAGAGCCCTGCATACGCAAAAGATCAATTCGCGATCTCATTCCTCAACACCAAAAGCTTTATCACCACAACCGTTGATATCAGCAAAAACATTCCGGAAGAGGACGTATACGACGCACTGGAAAACAAAGTATATGAAGAGCTTGCACTGGATATGGCAGTCGAATACCATGTCCAATTCATCGAAGCGCCTATGACGGATGAAAACAACCGGTTCTACCATGTTTTCGTCGTCGACCCGCTTACGATGGAAGAGGAGTTTGCAGCATCCGTCGAGAAGGTCAAGTACATTGACCAGATTGTGCCGGTACCACTGCTGCTCAAATCCCTCTATCAACGGGAGATCATTGATGAGAGTGGCGTCCATGCATTTCTCTACTTCCAGGAGAATGACGCCTTCTTTACCCTCTATCAGGATCAGGAATTCATCTATACCAAGTCTTTGAAGTTCTCCTTCAAGCAGATGCATGAGCGCTTCTGCGAACTGCTCGGCGAGCAGGTTGATCTGAAAATGTTTGTTCAGCTGCTTGCGGAAGAGGGGCTCAGCGCTTCCAATACCGACTACCAGAAGCACCTGATCAAACTCTTCGGAGAGATCTTCCTCCATATCAATGACGTCTTGACCTATGCCAAACGCGCCTTTGATATCGAAAAGATCGACAACGTCTATATCGGTTCACAGATCGGTGCCATCTCGGGCCTGGACGAATATTCACAGACCTATCTCGGTCTGACCTCGAAACCGTTCGATTTCGACTACGGATTTGAAACCGAAGCGTGGTATGTCGACCAGATCCATGCCTTGATGCAGCTGTACGCGCAGATGAGTGCGGCGGAACGCTACGAATGTAACTTTACCATTTACCACCGTCCCCCTCCATTCCTGAAGCGTAAGAGCGGACAGCTGATTGCCACCATCGCAGCATCGGCTGTTATCGCCCTGGCATACCCCGTCACCTACTGGAGCATGGATTATGCCGAAAGCGTCCACACTCAGCTCCTGACCAAAAAATACAATGAGTTACACAGTATTAAAGTGACGCGGGAAGCGACAATCAAACTGAAACTGGCGGAAAAAGACCGTGTCCAAAAACTTTTGGATGCTGAAAAATCCGAATTTGATGCCAGAAAAGAGACCCTGGCAAAAATCCGCGACGTTAAGGTCAATTACCCGATGAAGGCCAAAGCGCTTACCGCCTTTACGGCAGACTTTAACAAATACGGCGTGAATCTCGACAAAATCACTTATACGGAAAAAGAGAAAGAGGGTAAAGCATTCACCTTCTATCTCACCGCAACCCATGATAAACGGATCACGGCACTGCTGGAGTACCTGACCAAAGCCAAAACCGACAAGTATCGGTTTACTATCGAGAAGATTACCTATAATGCGGAGAATGCGCGCTACTATAGTGAACTGAAGGCGGTGTTACGATGAAATTCAATATAGAAGACTACCTTTATCAAATCGATCAGTCCATGGCTGAAAAGGAAGACCGCGAAGTCTATATGATGTACGTGTTGGTTGCCGGGCTTATGGTTTTCCTCTCCTACTACTTTTTATGGGACAGTGCGGAGCGCGGCTATCAACAGGCGCTAAAAGCGCGTAAAGCCATGGAGCAGAAAATCAGTGAGGACAATGCCTATCTGGCCAGCCATCCGGCAATCATGATCACTCAGATTGAAGATCAGA
>QKCD01000067.1 GCA_003245815.1 Sulfuricurvum sp. | reverse complement strand
CCATCAGAATACATAACACCTATTGTCATTTGCGCCAAAGCATTCCCTTGCTCAGCCAAGGGTAGTAACTCCTGTAATGCTGCTTGGTACTCACCCTTTTTATACAATGCCATCCCTTCCGAAAGACCAGCGTGAAGCGAATAATTTACACTCAATATAAACACAGCAATGGAACATTTAATCAATCGTATCATTGTCTATCTCCTTCCCTCTTCAAAGTCTGAGCAGCGTCCTTTCCCATTCCATCCTCTCCCGAGGTGGAATGAGACACCGTATCTCCAAAAAAGAACGCACGAACTACGCGCCCTCTCCTTCTCCCTGTGGCTCTCGACCGGTCCAAAGGATATCAGGCCCTTCCGTCCAGTACACAGGCTTTTCATTGCGAAGCAGATCCACGAGAAACTGAGCCCGGGCAGTATCGAGATTGATATAATAATCCCACGTACCGTCCGTGAAGTAAATATTGATCCGCGTTGACCCGTCCCGGTAATGAAGGACTGAATATTCCTTGACTGTTTTCACCGTTGCCATGACACACCTCCTGGTTGAAATACTTAATAAACAATAACACATTTAAAAATATTTTATGATGAATGTGATTCACCTGTTTATCGTCTCGATGGAACAAAAAAATCAATAACGACTTTCCACCGCTAAAACGGGTGAATAAGGGAGTGACCGGAAAACGGCGCTTTTCAGCATTGTGAAGTATGTATTTGCAGGAGGCAGGAAGGAATTGACCGCCGAGGCGGCCGAAGCAATTACAGTCGGCTGCCGTTGACGACAGCCCTACGCTGTTCGGGTTTCGGTTGTGACGCCTTCCCGGCACACACGGATCCCGTTGATGCTGATTTCACGAATGGGATAATTTGTCCGGAAGCTCGATCCAGAGGGCTTTCAGCGTCAGTTCGATGTCATAGATGAACAGGAAAAGGGCCAGAATCAGACAGACGATACTGGCAATAAAGAATGCCATCAGAAGATAACTGATATTGAGGTTGTACAAAGCGGAGCCGAAGAGCCCGATGATAATAAACGACACCATCAAAACACTCACGACAGCCAGAAGGTTGCTGCTTCTCAGTACTTTTGCCCTTCTTGTGAGAATGGCAAGTTCCAAACAGATACGGACACCATCCGCGCCGGAGGCATTGCGGTACTCTACGGAGAGCTGGCGTATCCTGTCGACGGTTCGCCCGAGACGGTTGGTCAGACTTAAAATGATCAATCCGATTCCAGAGATCAGGATGACCGGGCCGATCGACAATTGCAGCGGGCCGATGAAATCAGCTAACAGCATAAAACCCCTTCAAAGGCTCATAGACTTGCATGATCGGCATCTCAACAGAGATCAGGAGAAACGGGATATCCTGCGATCAGAATGCAATTTCTGAAATTTAATTGCGTAGTTTCGCACATTCTCTCTTAAAAAATTTTTCGCTTTTCTGCCGTCTCGACGGGAATGTATCGGACAGAGAACGAGCGTCCGGTAGCTGTGTCATAGATTGATCAAATAAACGGCTTTTTTGAAGTATGGAGTTGTGCGATGCGTTCCCAACGGGAACGTTGGAAACGCGGAGTAGCGGCCGCCGAAGCGGCCGGGGGGATTAGAGCCGGCAGGCGTTGACGACTTCCTGGATCTTCTGGACGACGCTCGGGTCTTCCAGCGTTGACGTATCCTGGGTGATCGGCTCGCCCTTGGCGATGGCGCGGAGAATACGGCGCATGATCTTACCGGAGCGTGTCTTCGGCAGACCCGGAACGTAGGCGATCTCGTCGCAGAGCGCGATGTTCCCGATCTCTTCCTTGATGACGTTGTTGATCTCTTTGGTCATCTCGACGTCTTCGGCCATGCTCTCTTCGCCTTTGAGGACGACGTAGGCAAAGATCGACTCGCCCTTGATTTCGTGCGGCTTGCCGACGACGGCGACTTCCGCGACGTTGGAGTGTTTCTTACACGCCGCTTCGACTTCCGCCGTACCCATACGGTGGCCGGAGACGTTGATGACGTCGTCCGTACGGCCCGTGATGGTGATGTACCCTTCGTCGTCGTAGTTCGCGCCGTCACCGGTGAAGTAGACCGGCTGGCCGTCTTTCTTGACGTCGCCGAAGTAGGACTTCACGAAGCGCTCCGGGTCGCCCCAGACGCCGCGGATCATCGACGGCCACGGGCGCGTCACACACATGTAGCCGCTCTCGCCGGCGCCGACTTTTCTGCCGGTTTCCGGGTCGAGGATCTCGCCCATGATGCCCGGCAGCGGGAAGGTCGCGCAGGCCGGTTTGATCGGCGTCGCACCCGGGAGCGGAGAGACGATGTGACCGCCTGTCTCCGTCTGCCAGTAGGTGTCGACGATGGCGCATTTGCCGCCGCCGATCTCCTCGTAGTACCATTTCCATGCCGGCGGGTCAATCGGCTCGCCGACGGTTCCGAGGACCTTGAGGGAGCTCAGGTCGTATTTCGCCGGCTCCGCCGCGCCCGTTTTGTGGAGGACGCGGATCGCCGTCGGCGCCGTGTAGAACTGGTTGATCTTGTACTCTTCGACCATCTTCCACGGGCGTCCCGCGTCCGGGTAGGTCGGAACGCCTTCGAACATCAGCGTCGTCGCGCCCATCGCGAGCGGTCCGTAGACGATGTAGGTGTGGCCGGTGATCCAGCCGATGTCCGCCGTACACCAGTAGGTGTCGTTCTCCTTGACGTCGAAGACCCACTCCATCGTCATCTGCGCCCAGAGGATGTAGCCCGCCGTGTTGTGCTGGACCCCCTTCGGTTTGCCGGTGGAGCCGGAGGTGTAGAGGAGGAACATCGGGTCTTCCGCGTCCATCGGCTCGGAGGGACAGATGGCAGACTGCTGTTCGATCATCTCGTTGTAGGAGTAGTCGCGGCCCGCTTTCCACTCGACGTCTTCACCGTTGCGCTGAACGACGAGGACCTTTTTGACGCATTCGCAGCCGTTCTCAAGCGCCTTGTCGACGACCGGTTTGAGCATGTAGGGCTTGTCTTTGCGGAACGCGCCGTCGGAGGTGATGACCAGCTTCGCTTCCGCGTCGATGATGCGGTCGCGCAGCGCCTCGGCGGAGAAGCCGCCGAAGACGATGGAGTGGATCGCACCGATACGGGTACACGCCAGCATCGCGTAGGCCGCTTCGAGGATCATCGGCATGTAGATAACGACGCGATCGCCCTTCTTGATGCCGAACTCGTTCTTGAGGAGGTTCGCCATCTTGTTGACGTTGTAGTAGAGCTCCAGGTAGGTGACAATCTGCTTGTCGCCGCGGTCCCCTTCGAAGATGATCGCCGCTTTGTTCTTGCGGGAGTCGAGGTGACGGTCGATACACTGGTGGGCAACGTTCAGTTTTCCCCCCTCGAACCACTTGACGAACGGCGTGTTGCTCTCGTCGAGGACATTCGTGTAGGGCTCAAACCAGTCGATCTTCTCTTTTGCGAAGTGGTCCCAGAACCCTTCGTAATCCTCCTCGGCCCAGGTTGCCAGCTCTTTGTACTCACACATGTTCTTGATGCGTGCCGTTTTGGCAAACTCGCGGTTCGGTTGGAACACCGGCTTTTTCTCTTCACTCATTCGATTCTCCTTGTTGTTAAGTTTAAGCGTTTTTTTGTCGTTTTTTTTTGAAATACTACATGCCGTTTGGGCATCAAGGCGCGGCCGGACACCCGGCCCGGCCGCGCCGCCTAAAGGTGCTTGATATTGTTGAGTTTGACATATATCATCGCCGTCATGATCGCGTCGTTGACGGCGTTGTGCTTGCCCATTCTGGGCAGCTTCAGATCATTCAAGATTGTATCAAAGCGCAGATCAATATTTCCTTGCGGGATGAGCGCAATCTTCTTGTCAAAGTAGAGTCCCGACACCTCGATCCGGCGGTTGGGCAGCGTAATGCCCAGCCACGGTTTGAGGGTCCGGTCGATCATCGCCATATCGAACTCCAGGTAGTAGCCCACCAGCGGGCGGGGACCGATAAATCTCAGAAATTTTCCGATCCCCTCCTCCGGTTCCATCGCGTCCTCGAGATCGCAGGGACGGATCCCGTGGATCTCGATGCTCTCCTTGCTGATGGGCTGCTCCGTTTTCAAAAAGACCTCGAACGTCTCGGAGGTGAGGACCCGGTTGCCCTTCACCTTCACCGCGCCGATCGAGATCACCTCGTCCCGCTTCGGGTTGAGTCCCGTCGTCTCCGTATCGAAGACGATCACTTCATCCCCCTCGTAGGGTTCGAAGAGAAAGGCATACGCCTCGTCCTTCAACCGTTTGCGGTTCCGCCCCGACCGTAACCACCCCAGCATCAGACCACCATGCTCAGACGGAAATGGTAGGTCAGGAACTTCTTGAAGGTGTTGACCACCTTGAAGCTGTCCTTGAGGAGGTCGCGTTCGATCTTGTCCAGTTCGCGGGGATCGACGTAGTTGATGTCGTCGAATCCCTTGCTGTGGCGCAGGCGTGCCCGCATCCGCGTCGTCAGCAGCGTGTCGTACGCCTCGATGAGCTCCTTCGAGAAGGAGGTGTCGAGGAGGCCCATGTTGTTGAGCGCCTTGATCCGCTCGATTGTATTGGTCTCGCGGATCTTTTTCTGCAGCGCCAGGGTGCGGATGCCGTGAACGATGGCGAAGATACCTCCCTTTTTGAGGTCGATCTCGTTGCGGTGGCCGCGGTCGACGACAAATCCCGAAAAGAGGCTCAGCGGCGTCTCGAAACTGAGCACCGCCTTGGCGAAGTGGGCGAGCAGGTCGTCACGCCCCTCGAACCGGTTGAAGAGGTAGCCCTTTGCCTCTTCGAGGAGCGCGGCATCCCCCGCCACACAGCGTGCGTCGACGAAGATCGCCAGCGCCTGCATGGAGGCGTCGTCCATCGCATCGAGCCAGCCGTCGATCTGCTGTTTGTACGCTCCCAGACTCCGCCGCCAGTAGGGGTTGGTCACCATGACGTTGCCCGGGCAGTCGGGGAAGCCCAGGGTCCGGAGGTGATCGCTGAGCTGCGCCATCGCCGCGGTATAGGGGGCTTCGTCGGCACCGTCGGCGATGATAAGGCCGTTGTCCTGGTCGGTACGCAGGATCTGCTCGTTGCGCCCCTCGCTCCCCATGACGATCAGCGAACACGCCTTTCGGGCCGCTTCGTCGACGGAGAGTTCGAATACCTTGCGATAGATCTTCGCGTTGAGGGTGCTCACAAGCTTGGAGATGTAGCGCACTTTCACCCCCTTGGAGTTGAGCGAACGCACAAGGTGCACCATGTCGTGCTGCACCTGACGCAGGGCGCCGATCCCCTCCGCCTTGTCGATCTGCATGGCGACGAGGTGGGAGTGGTTGGCAAAGAAGCTCAGCAGATCCATCTGCTCGAGGATCCCCACGACCTTCTCTTCGGAAACGACGGCGAGGCGCTTGATGGCGTGGTTCGTGAAGAGGAGCAGCGCGTTGAAGAGAAAATCCTGCTTCTCGATGGTGATCAGCGGGAAGGTCGCGATCTCGCCGACGGCGTTCTCCATCCGCACGTCGCCCAGCAGCACGTTGTCCCGCAGGTCGGTGTCGGTGACGATGCCGTACCCTGCGACGCCCTCGACGATGATCGTCGTCGTGCGCAGCGCCTTCATCTCCCTCAGCGCCTTGGAGATCGTCGTTTCATAGGAGACGATGCAGGGCTCGTGGAGGTAGATCTCCCCGACCCGGGCGACCATGAAGGGGGTGAGTTCGGTCTGCTGTTTGAGCTGTTTGAGTTGCTGGTGCTTGGTGACGAAGTCTTCGAGGTAGTAGGATTGGAACGCGTCGTAGTCCTGGATCAGGTCCATGAAGCTCTGTTTGGGGAGTTCGTAGCAGATAAGATCCTCCTCCACGACGAAGCGCTTGGAGGTCTTGGCGTAGATGAGTGCGTTGGCGTCGAAACTGTCCATGGCGCCGTAGACGTTGGTCAGTTCATCGTCCACATATTCGTGGACACTACCCTTGATGATGATATAGAGGCATACCGCCTCCACCCGCGGTGCGATCAGCACCGTATCCTTGGGATAGTAGGCGATATCCATCTGCCGCATCAGCTGCTCGAGCACCCGGTCTTCGAGGAGGTCGAAGGGGTGCATCGAAGCGAGCAGTTGCTTCTGATCGAAAAGACTCATTGTACTCCTATGCGCAGGACGCGCATAAATTTTTCATACATCAACCGGCCGGTCTCCCGGCCGGCATTGCCGCCGCGCGGCCTAGTGGTCGACCGCGCCCTCGGCGCCGATGCCCGTCTGGGAACGGACGTACTGCGCTTCGTAGGCTTCGCGTTCCGCAGCGGCACTCCCGCTCTTGTCCGTGATGGAGAAGAACCAGATGCCGATGAAGGCGACCGATACGGAGAAGAGCGCCGGGTACTTGTACGGGAAGATCGCTTCCGCGTTGCCGAGGATCTGGACCCATACGATCGGGCCGAGGATCACCAGAAGTACCGCCGTCGCCAGGCCGAGGCTTCCGCCGATGACCGCGCCGCGTGTCGTCAGCTTGCTCCAGAACATGGAGAGGAAGAGGATCGGGAAGTTCGCCGATGCCGCGATGGCGAAGGCGAGACCGACGACGAACGCGATGTTCTGCTTCTCGAAGGCGATACCGAGGGCGATCGCGACGACACCCAGACAGATCGTGGCGATCTTGGAAACGCGCATCTCCGCCATGCCGTCC
>QKCD01000043.1 GCA_003245815.1 Sulfuricurvum sp. | reverse complement strand
CTTAGTTTTCAATGATCTCAAACTTCCCGTTCCTTCAACTCGAAGGGCCGTTAGATCAGCTTCTTTCGATGCCTCTCATCGTTTGTGGACGGGAATTATAGGGGAATCCACTGCGAATGTCAAGAGGTTTTTCGAAGAAATTTCAACAAATGTGGAAAGTCCGGAATTCTTTTAATTATAGTATTGCGGATCGCCGCTTCAGCTCAATAATCTGTTATCGATGCGATGCGGGTGTATCCCGTTTCCGGCTGAATCGTAATTAATGCCTCACCTCCCATGCTCATGTCCTCTACTACTGCCCGATATCTGTCGTCTTCATTTGCGATAACTCTTTCCAGTGCCTTTTTTTTAGGCGATCAGGCCGGTTATTTCATCTAAATTGATGTCACAATATTCTGTTTAATTTTCACCTGAACTAAACAGTAATAAAATAGTTGTAGAGTGTGGATATATGTTTCGTCCTCTCTGCGCATAGCCGAGGGACGGCAAAACGATCATTATAGGGTGCATGGCACCGCAAGTATCAAGATGGAGAGAAAACGTTGGTAGAACAGAACAGCGTATTACATGACAAATTCTGGGAGATTTTTTCCAGACAGGATCGAATGAAAATAGATGAGTTTAAAACCTATATGGATAAGTTTGCCGTGAATTTCAACCTCTATAAAGATGGAAATTTTATTGAGCGTTCTTTGCCTTTTGACGTCATTCCCCGTATTATTGCCAAAGAGGAGTTCACAAAGATTCAACGCGGTCTCGAACAGCGCATTAGGGCACTCAACCTCTTTCTGGAGGACCTCTACACCGACGCGCGTATCGTGAAAGAGGGGATCATCCCCGAAACCTTCATTCACCAGGCGAAGGGATACCTCAAAGAGTTCGTCGGCTTCTCCCCCTCAAAAAAGATACGTACCCATATCAACGGCATCGACCTCGTCAAGGATACCGTTACGAACGAGTGGGTCATTCTTGAAGACAACCTTCGCGTGCCCAGCGGAGCGAGCTACCCCCTCTCCATTCGCGATACCTACCGAAAGATCTACCCCGACTTCTTCGAAGAACTCTCCATTGCGCCGATCAAACAGTACCCCCAGCATCTTGCCGATGCGATGGAACATGTCAACACCGGCGGCATCAACGTCGTACTGACCCCCGGTCGCTTCAACTCCGCCTATTACGAGCACAGCTATCTCGCCGGCCAGATCGGTGCGGAACTGGTACGTGCCCACGAACTGACGGTCAAGGACAAGAAGCTTTACTACAAAAACTACAACGGCAGGCTGATCCAGGTGGGTGCCGTCTATCGCCGCCTCGACGACGACTTCCTCGATCCCAAGCACTTCAACCCCGACAGCCTGATCGGCGTTCCGGGCATCGTCGAGGCCTACCTCGCCGGCAACGTCGCCCTGATGAATGCCATCGGCAACGGCGTCGCCGATGACAAGGGGATCTACTACTTCGTCCCGCAGATGATCCGCTACTACCTCGGCGAGGAGCCGATCCTGCAAAACGCACCGACCTACCTCCCCTATTTCGAACAGGACCGCAACTACGTCTTCGAAAACATGGAGCGACTGGTCATCAAGGATGTCGCCGAGGCGGGTGGTTACGGTGTCCTGTTCGGCCATACGATGACCAAGACGCAAATCGAGGATCTCAAAACGATCATCAAAGCGGACCCGCGCCGCTTTATCGCCCAGGAGCTCATCGAGTTCTACGATGAAAAGTGCTACATGAAACAGGACCTGACCGAACGCAAGGCGGACTTCCGGGCCTACGTGGTGATGG
This sequence comes from Sulfuricurvum sp., assembly GCA_003245815.1. Classification (GTDB taxonomy): domain Bacteria; phylum Campylobacterota; class Campylobacteria; order Campylobacterales; family Sulfurimonadaceae; genus SZUA-415. The sequence continues at coordinate 22,547 of QKCD01000043.1, read as the reverse complement.
GGGAAGATGTCAAAGTGTGGGAATGCGGCCTCACCCGCTACGCCATGGAGGCGGGGAACTACCTCGTTAACTCGTCGCAGGGCGGCGGGTTCAAAGATACCTGGGTCATGGAGCTTTAAGATGGAACAGCTGCTTACTGCCAATGTCGCCACCAATCTCTACTGGTTCGGCAGACACCTCGAACGGGTCGAAACGACCCTCAAAGACACCATGGCGCTTTTCGACCTGATCATCGACAGCGAAAAAGAGGCGGGCAAGGTCTATTTCGCGAAACTCGGCATTACACTCGAGTATGCGAACGCCTCACACTTTCTGCACGGGGCGGTCTTCGGCCAACATGAGGGCAACCTGCACCTCCTGATGGACCAGGCCCGCGAAAACGCCATTATCTGCCGTTCCCAGATCGACACAGAGGCCTTCGGCGAGGTCATCAAGCTCCAGGAGCTTTTCGAGCACGCGGCGAAAGGCCCCAGCGCCATCGATACCCGCTTCTTTGACCATGCCCTCTCCCTGATCAACGAGATCTGGGGGGCACTCTCCTGCGGCATGGACCGCCGGCTGAGCGACCACTTCATCCAGCTGGGAAAACTGGTGGAGAAAAGCGACCTCAACCTCCGTCACGGCAGGGATCCGGAGGTAACGCACTCCTATATCAAGGAGATCATCTACACCGCGAAGCTGCTCACACCCGATGCCGAGGTCGCGATCGACCCGACCGATCCGGCGACGAGCATTGCAGCCCTGAACGGTCTCATCGGCACAATCGTCACCGAGTAGATAAACGATGACCACCCGTACCATCTTCGCATCGGAACTCCCCGTAGGGGAGACACTGGCTATTCACAGGGCCCGGTTCGAGCCCTCCGAACCGATTCCCGGTGCCAAACGGATCAGCATCGTCAGCGGTATCCACGGCGATGAGCTGGAGGGGCAGCTGGTGATCTATATGCTGGCCTCCTGGCTTCGGGAGCACCCTGAAGTCCTGCGGGGCACCATCGATCTCTACCCCGCTGTCAACTCCCTGGGCATCGATACCATCATCCGCGGCTTCCCTCTCTACGAAGTCGACCTCAACCGGGCCTTTCCCGGCGCCAAAAACGACTACCTGCCCGCCCAGGTCGTCCACGCCCTCGCGGAGGATGTCGAAGGGAGCGATATCGCCATCGACATCCACTCCTCCAATATCTTCCTGCGCGAGATCCCGCAGATACGGATCAACAAAGAGTTCTCCGAAGCGACGCTTCCCCTGGCCAAACAGCTCAACTGTGACTTTATCTGGATCCACGACGCAGTGACGGTACTGGAGGCGACCTTCTCGCATACGATGAATTCCCGGGGCACCAAGACGCTCGTCGTGGAGATGGGGGTCGGCATGCGGCTGACCAAGGCCTACGGCCGACAGCTGATGCGGGGGATTCTGAACCTTATGCAGGCCGAGGGAATCATCGACACGAAGATCCCTTTCACGGTCCGCGAACCCTTCACTTCCGAAGTCGGCGACGTCTACTATATCAACGCCCCATCCAGCGGGCTTTTCGTCCCCGTGCTCGACCACTGTGCCGTCATCGAAAAGGGGCAGTGGATCGGCGATATCGTCGACCCCCTCAGCGGGACGGTCCGTGACCCCATCTATGCCCCAAACGGCGGCATCCTCTTTACCCTGCGCGAGTACCCCGTCGTCTACGAGGGATCGCTCATCGCCAGAATTTTCGGAGCCACCGATGCAAAAAATTGAAATCCTGAAACTCGAATCCCTCAGCCGCGCCCCGATGGTTGTGGAGGGATACCTCTTCGAGGGATGCGATCCGGAGGCGCCCAGCGTTGCCGTTGTCGGGGCGATGGAGGGGGCGACGATCCTGCCGCTCTACAGTGCGTCGAAACTGGTGGACTTCCTGCGGAACAAACTCGACGGCGAGAAGATCCTCGGTAATATCCTGGTCATCCCCTCCGTCAACCATTACGCGCTCAATATTGACGCACGTTTCTGGCCGCTGGACAGGACGGACATCAACATGATGTTCCCCGGCTACGGTCTCGGCGAAACGACGCAGCGGATCGCCCACAAACTCTTCGAAGCCGTGCGGGGGTACGACTACGGGCTCATCCTGGAGACGCGCGGTGACCTTGCCACCTGCCTCCCCTACGTGAAACTCTACAAAACCGGCTACGAGGACCTCAAAAGCGTCCGGACCCTGGGGCTCAGGGTGATTCACCACCGCGAACCCGAATCGGTCGAAACGGTCTCGCTGCAGTACAACTGGCAGCTCTGGGGGACCAAGGCCTGTTCCATCGTCTGCCCCCACGAGACCCAGGTCGAGATGGATTCGGCCAACGTCATCCTCGACAGCCTCATCAACTTCCTCAGCCACAACGGCATCATCCGCTACGAGACCTTCAACGGCTACGATTCGACGGTCGTGACCCAGGAGCGCATCGAGATCGTCCAGACCCCCCGAAGCGGTATCTTCATCCCCACCCGGAAGCCGGGGGCGACCGTCACGAAGGACGAGATGATCGGCAAGATCGTCCACGCCCTCGAAGGCGAAATCATCCACCGCTTCTTTGCCCCCTGCGACGGACTCATCACCTGCTGCTGCAAGCACGCGCTGATCTTCGAAAACGCCGTCGCCTACCGTATCGCGCGGATCAATTAATCATCATACGGTATCCGGGCGAAACAAGGGTACCGCTCGCGCAGCGATGTTTCCTGAAAGCCCGCATACCTGCGTTAACACTAGGTTCGCGTTGTCCTCACTGCATTGCGTAATTCCGCTTCGCTGCATCGGCAGCGGACGCCCTGCAGGAAGTGCCCGTGGGGTGCCCATGTGCAGACGACCGAAGGAAGTACCTTTCGGTATCAACCGCACTGAATGTCACGACAGCTATTTTGACTCATCCGCCGCACGCCGGACGTCCACGCGGACGCCCAGTCGGCTCTGCCCGCTGCTGCGCACCACCCCTTTAAGGGGCGAGATGTCGTGGTAATCCCTGCCGTGTCCCAGAACGATATGCTGGTCGAGGGGGATGATGTTGTTCGTCGGGTCGAGGTCGTGCCAGCCGCTTCCCGGGACATAGAGCGAGACCCAGGCATGCGAAGCGTCGGCACCGAAGAGTTTCTCACTCCCCTCCGGCGGTATCGTTTCGATATAGCCGCTGACATAGCGCGCCGGCAGACCGATGGAGCGCAGGGCCGCGATCGCGAAGTGCGCGAAATCCTGGCACACCCCTTTTTTCTCCTCGAAGATCGTCGCGACCGGCGTCGTCAGGTCGCTGAAGCCCGCCTTGAACGTGAACTCCTCGAAAATGCGTCCCATCAGCTCCTCACCCGCCTCGGCGAGGCTCCGCTTGGGGTGGAAGGACTCCAACGCGTAGTCGCGGATCGGGCCGTGACCGACGGGGATCAGCTCCGACGCAAAAAGGAACTGCTTCGCGGCGATGTCGCGGGTATCGAAACCTGAGAGCCGCTGCAGCGCCTTCTCGTAGGAGAGGGCTTTGACACGCAGGCGTTCGATCGCCTCCCCCGCTTCGTCCACCTTGCGCCGTACCCGGGAGTGTCCCGTCACCTTGAGCGATCGGTGCGGTTCGCGCAGCAACAGGTGGTGGTTGGTGTTGCCGAACATGTCGACGAAGGTGTGGATCTGCGACGCATGCGGTTCGACATCGAGACGGAAGGCCAGAAGCTCCTGCTCCGGGCTCTCTTTGGGCTTGAGCCGGGCGATGTTGTGGCTGAAGGTCACCGGACTCTGGTAGTGGAACTCGGTTTCATGGAAGATGTCGTAGATCATAATCACTCATCATAATGGGAGAAGTAGGTTTTGGAGAACTCGTCGGAGGCCTTCATGAAGAGTCCGGAGAGGTCCGAAAGCAGCGTGTCAAGTTCCCGGTAGACGCCGTCCGCCTCCCCGGCGGAAACGAGCGTATCCGCCGTAGCGAGTTTCAGGCGCGAATAGGCCTGGAAGATCGGGGCTTCGTACTCGGTGAGGTGGGTACGGGATTTGGGCAGCTCTTTGAGGTCGGCGAGCAGCTTCTGGGTCCGGTAAGTCAGCGACTTCGGGAACTGCGGGTTGAGCAGCAGAAACTCGACGACGTTCTCAAGCTGCAGCGCGCTCTTGTAATGGGCCCGGTAGGCGTTGAAACTTTCGCAGGTGTTGAGCAGCGCTTCGAGCAGTTCGTACTCCGTCGCCTTCTCCTGCTTCAGGGCAAGCAGCGAGCGCGCCTTGGAAATGAGCAGCTGTGCGCTTTCGATCTGGAACCCGATCTCGTAGAGCAGCAGCCCCTGTTCGCGGAACATGCTCTCTTCGACGAGCTCCTTGTAGGCCAGAAGATGGATATGCAATCGGTCCATCTCATTGACGATGGTGCGGTTCAGACGCGTATTGGCCCGGCAGAACGCCTGCCACTCCCCCTGCAGCTTGTCGAAAAGTTTCCACGCTTCGATGCCGAGCAGGTTCTTGATGCTGACGTTCGCCCCCGAAAGCATCGAGATGGTAAAGGAGAGCGACCCCGTCCGCGACGCGTCTTTAAGGACGGATACGATCTCTTTCATCGGATTGTCCAGGGGATTTTGCGACGCTTTTTCTTTCAAGAAGCCCGGGTAAGTCATTGTCATATGCGTCATCGCGCGCAGCAGCTGGTGCTGCGACTCGCCCGGGGCGTTCGATTCGTCCCGGTAGACGTTGATCAGCCGCTTGACGGCATAGCGGATCAGGCGCGTCGTCACGATGGCGCGTGCCATGTAGCGGCCGAGCCAGAAGAGGTTTTCCGCCCGACGCGTGGGAATCTCATCGATCGAGGCGTCGATGCAGGGGAGCTGTTTGAAGGGGTTGATCGGGGCCCGTTCCTCCTCTTCGCCGATGATCCAGAGGTCCTTGCTCGTCCCCCCTTTCTGCGAAGAGACGAGAAATGCGTCCTTCTGCGAGGCGACACGGACGAGGCCCCCGTTCATGACCCAGAAGTTGCGTCCCCGTTTGAATGCGTAGGAGCGTACGACGGCATTACGCGGTTCGACGGACTCCCCCGTGAAATAGGGCACGGTGGAAAAGCCGATCTCCTCCTGCGCCACGTAGAGGTGCGGAGCCTCCTTCAGACGCTTGATGAGCGCCTCGCGCTCCTGCGCATCCATCTTTTTACCGAAATAGACGGCGGCAGTCTCCGTCCGGTCGATATGCTTGACGATCAGAGAATCGAGGTGTTCGAGGACGTATTCCAGTTCGCCCGGCTGTCCGCACCACCAGGTGGCGATCTGCGGCAGGATCAGTTCCTCGTCCAGGAAGAACTTCGCAATGTTTTTCATAAAGGGGTTGAAACCAAGGTTTTCGAGCATGCCGCTGCCCACGGGATTGATCATGGCTAGATGCTCCCGGCGCGCGGCGTCGACGAGCCCCCCGACCCCTAGCTGCGAATCGTTTTTGAGCTCCAGCGGGTCGCAGTAGCGGTCGTCGACGCGGCGCAGCAGGGTATTGATCCGTGTCAGGCCGCTCAGGTTCTTCAGCCAGAGCGCACCGTCTTTGGCCAGCAAGTCTTCACCCTGCACCAGGCTGATCTCCAGCAGAGAGCTGAGATAGGCGTGTTCGAAATAGGTTTCGTTGTGCGGTCCCGGCGTCAGCAGGGCCGCCTTGGAGCGGTCCCCCCCGCTGAGACGGTCGATCATCGCCTTCATCTCGTCGATAAAGCCGGCAAGACGGCGGGTATTGACCCCAGGAAAGAGTGACTTGGCGATAATGTTCATGCTGAGGCGGTTTTCGACGGCGTAGCCAAGTCCCGACGGCGCCTGGATGCGGTCGTTGATGGCCCAGAACTTCCCGTCGGGGCCCCGGGCCATGTCCGTCGCGTAGAAAAAGAGCTCGAAATGTTTTTTGCCGCCGAAATCGAAGACTTCGGGGGCGTACCCCTTGTGAGCGAAAACGACCTCGGCCGGGAGGATCCCCTGCCGGATCAGGTGCTGGTCACCGTAGAGGTCGCGCAGCATCAGGTCGAAGAGCTTCGCCCGCTGGCGTATCCCCCTGACAACTTCATCCCACTCCGCCTGGGTGACGACGAACGGGATAGGGTCGAGGGTCCAGCGCCGTTTGGTGATACCGTCGGGCGCGTCGTAGACGTTGTAGGTAACGCCGTTCTCCTCGAGGCTCCAGTCGATCTCCGCCTGCTTCGCTTTCAAACCTTCGATACCTGCCGCTTCGATCTGGTCGCAAAGCGTCTGCCAGTGGGGCCGGCACTGTTGCTGTGCATCGACCATCTCGTCAAAGGAAGATTCGGAGAAATAGCGCTCGAAAACCCCCATCTACTGTTTGGCCCACTTGCGTCTGAGGTCAAGGGTATGGGGGTACTCGATACTACGGGGGACTTCCTGGTAGACGAAGACCTTGTCGGCGGCGTGTTTTTCGGCAACCTTGCGCTTGATCTCCTTCTCCGCCTGCGGTACGGTCTGTTCGACGACGAAGGGGGGGATCTCTTCGACCTCCCCCTGGGTGTGGTTGAAATCCCAGAAACGGTTGATGCGGCGCGATTCCGCCTCGTAGCTGTTGACGGGGAAGGTCTCGTAGCTGCGCCCGCCGGGGTGGGAGACGTAGTAGGTCATCCCGCCGACCGAGCGCTTGTTCCACTTGTCGACGACGTCGAAGACGAGCGGGGTGTCCACGCCGATCGTCGGGTGCAGTGCCGACCAGGGCTCCCACGCCTTGTACTTGACCCCCGCGACGAACTCGCCCTCGATGCCCGTCGGGCTGAGCGGCACGGCGACGCCGTTACAGGTGAGGACGTAGCGTTCGGGGACAAAGTTGTTCACCTTGACCTGCACCCGCTCGAGTGAGGAGTCGACGTAGCGCGAGGTCCCCTGCGACCCGCTCTCTTCGCCCAGGACATGCCACGGTTCGATGGCCGCGCGCAGCTCGAGGTGGACGTTCTCCACCGTCGCCATGCCGTAGAGAGGGAAACGGAACTCGAAGAAGGGGTCGAACCAGTCGAGCTCGAACGCATAGCCCTCGGCATTGAGGAAACGGACGATATCGGCGATATCCTCCTTGACGTAGTGTTCCAGCAGGAACTTGTCGTGCAGCTGCGTTCCCCAGCGCACGAGCTTGTGGCGGTAGGGCTTCCGCCAGAAGAGGGAAACGAGGGTCCGCACCAGCAGCATCTGCATCAGGGCCATCTGCGAGTGCGGCGGCATGTCGAAGCCGCGCAGCTCGAGGATGCCCAGGCGCCCCGTGCTCGAATCGGGGGAGTAGAGCTTGTCGATGCAGAACTCGGAACGGTGGGTGTTACCGGTGATGTCGGTGAGCATATGCCGGAAGAGCCGGTCGGTCAGCCAGTAGGGGACCTCGCCGTTTTCGGGGATCTGCGAGAAGGCGATCTCCAGCTCGTAGAGGTTCTCCAGCCGCCCCTCGTCGACCCTCGGCGCCTGGGACGTCGGCCCGATAAAGGCGCCGGAGAAGAGGTAGGAGAGCGACGGGTGGTGCTGCCAGAAGGTGATCAGGCTGCGCAGCAGCTCCGGGCGTCGCAGCAGCGGGCTGTCATAGGGGGTCATCGCACCGATGGTGACGTGGTTGCCCCCGCCCGTACCCGTATGCTTGCCGTCGACCATGAACTTCTCGGTGCCCAGGCGCGACTGGCGTGCGTCTTCGTAGAGGGTGAGCATCGTCTCGGTCAGTTCGCCCCAGTTCTTCGCCGGGTGGATGTTGACCTCGATGACCCCCGGGTCCGGGGTGACCTTGATCCGCTCGATGCGGTTGTCATATGCCGGTTCGTACCCCTCGAGCACAACCTTCACGTTGAGCTTCGCCGCCACCGCCTCGATGGAGGCCATCAGATCCAAAAACGCCTCGGTATGGTTGAGCGGCGGCAGGAAGATGCAGAGCTTGCCGTCGCGCACCTCGGTGCTGATCGCCGTACGCACGAAGGCGTCGTAGCGGTTCGCCACCGTCGTCTCGGGCGATGCCGTCTCGCAGCGCGCCCGGGCATTGTCGAGGTAGTCCCCCAGCGCCGGGGTGCTGGCGAAGAGGTCCGGCTCGAAATTGAGGGCCAGTTCGACATGAGGTTTTTCCGCCAGCGACCCCAGCGGCATCCGCAGTCCCAGCGGCGAGTTGCCCGCCGAGAGGTAGAGACGGCCGCGGCGGAACTCCCAGGCCGAGGTGATCCAGCGCGTATGGCCGTAGTTGATCGGCAAAACGAAGCCGACGGGGTTGGCGAGCCCCTGCTGCAGCAACTGCGCGAGGGTGCGGCGTTCCAGCGGATCGTCGAGATCGAACTTTGTCGGGTCGACGTCGACAGGGAGTTCGGACTCCTTGACGACATAGTAGATCGGGTCCTCGTAGGCCTCAATGATGTTCTGATCGCTTACCCCCAGGGTCAGGGCGAGGCGCTGTAAAAAGCGCTTCGCGTCGTCGATCGTGTAGCTGTAGGTCGCGTTCATATCGGCGAAGAGGTCCGGGTTGCGCCAGATCGGTTTGCCGTCCTTGCGCCAGATAACCGACTTCTGCCAGCGCGGCAGCGGTTCGCCCGGGTACCATTTGCCCTGAGCGTAGTGCAGCATCCCTCCCTTGCCAAAGGAGCCCAACAGGCGGTGGGCCAGGACGTCGGCCCGCTCGCGCTTGTGCTCGCCGTCGGCCTCGGTGTTCCACTGTTCCGACTCCATGTCGTCGATAGAGACGAAAGTCGGTTCGCCCCCCATGGAGAGGCGTACGTCGTTGGCTTCGAGCTCTCTGTCGACCTCGAAGCCGAGGTTGTAGATCGCCTCCCACTGCTCATCGCGGTAGGGCTTGGTGACCCGGGGGGATTCGAAGATGCGCGTGACGGTATTATCGTATTCGAACTCCGTCTCGCACTTGTCGCTCAGGCCGTCGATGGCGTGGGCGCTGTCATAGTGCGGTGTACAGGCGAGCGGGATATGCCCCTCGCCGGCGAAGAGGCCGCTGGTCGCATCAAGGCCGATCCAGCCCGCCCCGGGGATGTAGACCTCCGTCCAGGCGTGCAGGTCGGTAAAGTCCGCCTCCGGGCCGCTCGGGCCGTCAAGGGATTTGACATCGGCCGTCAGCTGCACGAGGTAACCCGAGACAAAGCGCGCCGCCAGCCCCAGGTGGCGCAGAACCTGCACGAAGAGCCAGGCGTAGTCGCGGCAACTTCCCAGCTTTTTGCCCAGGGTCACCTCGCAGGTCTGCACACCGGGATCGAGACGGATCGTATAATTGAGATACTTGTGGATCTCGGTATTGAGGTAGACGAGGAAGTCAATAATGGAGCGTTCCGTTTCCAGATCCAGCGACTCCATGAACGCTTTGAGCTTCTTCCCCTTCTCGGTGATTTCGAGATAGGGGAGCAGCTCTTTTTTCAGCTCCGGCTTGTAGGCGAAGGGGAAGTTCTTGGCGTACTCGTCGACGAAGAAATCGAAGGGGTTGATGGTAATCATGTCGGCGATGATCTCGACGTCGATGCTCAGCTCCTTCGTCTTCTCGGGGAAGACGATACGGGCGAGGTAATTGCCAAAGGGATCCTGCTGCCAGTTGATGAAGTGGCTCTCCGGCTTGATCGTCAGCGAGTAGGCCTCGATGGGGGTGCGGCTGTGCGGCGCGGGGCGGAGCCGGATGGTGTGCGGCGAGAGCGACACGTACCGATCGTACTTGTAGTGGGTTTTATGAGAGATGACGACTTTGAGCGACATGATGCTATCCTCCGGTCTGCACGGCTTAACGTTATATGTGATTATAACATGCCGCCACCCGGCGGGATGGCTTAAAAGATAGGCATCGGCGACGCTGTTACCGGAGTCTCCGCACCGTCGCGGCCGTCCGGGCATAAAGCGAAACGGCAGTAAAACCGTCCTACATAGAACATAGGCAATGGAAAAGTAAGGGTAGAAAAATTGTAGAAGTAAATTTCGTGAATTGGTGGAGCTGTGGAGGATTGAACTCCAGTCCGAAAACGTGCTACCAGTGGCGTCTACATGCTTAGAGAGATTGTTTGGTTTAATCCGGCTTCACACAACCTGCAAAGCTAGACCGGACGAGCCTCGGAAGTTCTGCCGGAGGTGAGACAGCCACCGGGTATATCAAGATGAGGGTGATACTTCAGAATCCTTCCTATCTTGAATCGGAAGGCGAAGCAGTCCTAAGTTAAGTTAAAACTTACGCTACAGCGTAAGCAGGACGGTAGTTTGTATTGTTTGCGTTTAAGCAAGGTGAGCCGCGTAACCGGATTGCTCAGCCGGGCATGCAACCAAAGGCGACCCGCTCCCGTCGAAACCAAGTCAGCCCCAAGTCAGAGGATACCGCCGCGATGCGGCCGTATATAAAAGGAATTATAGCATATTCCAAGCGTCCGGCAGGACGCTTTTTTCGCTGCTATTCGTTGATCAGCGCTTTGATCGTACGGGCGAGCTCGCCGCACTGCACGATCTTCTGGGTATGGGTCAGATCGTCGCGCAGCAGGATGTTGATAAAGGCCGAACCGACGATGACGCCGTCGACCCCCTGCGCTTTCTCCTTCGCCGTCTTTTCGTTCACGCCGAAACCGACGTAGACCGGGGTCTGCGTGTGGCGCTTGATGGAGTCGACGACGTGGCCGAGCTCCTCGCTCTGGCCCGAGCCGGTGATCCCCGCGTAGGCGACGAGGTAGATGAACTTCTGTGCGTCCGAGACGATTGTCCGGATGCGTTCGTCGGTGTCCGTCGGGGCGACGAAGGCGATGTTCGCCATGCCGTTGGCGTCGAAGAGCCCGCGGTAGGCGAGCGCCTCTTCGTGGGGCAGGTCGGGGATGATCATCCCGCTGATGCCGAGCCCCTTCGCCTTGGGAAGGAGCGCTTCCATCCCCTGCTGGTAGAAGGGGTTGAAGTAGCCCATCCAGAGGGTATCGACCTTCGGCGCGATCTGCCCGCTGATCTCCAGCAGGTCGGCGAATCGGAACCCCTGTTCCAGGGCGAGAAAGTTGGCCCGTTCGATAACGGGACCGTCAGCAACGGGATCGGAAAAGGGGACACCCAGTTCCAGAGTATCCACGCCGCTCTCCCCCAGCGCCAACGCGAGGTCGACGCTGAAGGATTTTTCGGGATATCCCGAAGTAATATAAGCAACGAGTTGTTTCAAGCAGACTCCAGGTCAGGTAGTTTCAATAGGGAAAATTTGATTTTGCTCAGTTCATTGTCGAGCTTCAGGTCCTCTTGCCACTGGGTGAACATGTCGCAGATCTCAAGGAGCCAGTTGATGACATCTTCATTGGCGGGACCGGGGTAGCCGCGCATCTGTTCCAGCGCATCCTCGACGAAGGTCGAGAGCCGGATGATGGGTTCAAGCTGCAGGAAGTTCGAGGCGGATTTGATATTGTGAAAGATCCGGAAGAGCTCATCCACGCTCCGGCCGTACTGTTCGGGCCGGGAGAGGCTGACGACCAGCCCTTCCATCACTTCGACCATCATTGCATAGTGGTCAAGGAACTCGTCAACAATCTCAAAATCGAAGTTTGCTTCCAATTCGCGTCGGACACCCATGTGCTGCCACTCCTGTTTCGTAGGACATTATACCACTTTAAAACGATTAATCAAAATGCCCAAAGAAGAGAACTATAATCACTTTCTCGATAGAATTACCCCCATCCAACAGACCAACGGACGGGGAGCCCGATGACGAAAAAACATACGATCACCTCGATCAAAAAAGCCAAAGGCGGCACGCCGCTGACGATGATCACGGCCTACGATGCCCTCTTCGCCCGCCTCTTCGACCCGATTGCCGATATCATCCTTGTCGGCGACAGTCTCAACATGAGTTTCGCTGGGGCCCCCGACACCCTCAGCGCCACGCTCGAGCAGATGATCTACCACACGAAGGCGGTCTGCACCGGGGCGCCTCACAGCTTCGTCATCTGCGACATGCCCTTCGGCAGCGATACCGACAAGGCCCGTGCCCTCGACAACGCCATCCGCATCTTCCGGGAAACCCCCGCCGACGCGGTGAAACTCGAGGGGGGCAGCGCCAAGGCGGAGATCATCCGCCACCTCACCGCCAACGGCATCGCCGTCTGCGGCCACATCGGCCTCCTTCCCCAGGCGGTCCGTTCCGAGGGGGGCTACAAGGTCAAGGGCAAAGATGAAGCCCAGGTAGCCGCGCTGATCGAGGATGCCAAGGCCGTCGAGGCGGCGGGTGCCTTCTGTATGGTCCTCGAGGGGGTCAAGGCGGAGGCGGCGACGGCGGTAGCCGAAGCGGTCTCCGTTCCCGTCATCGGCATCGGGGCCAGCAGCGGTGTGGACGGGCAGGTCCTCGTCTTCTCCGACATGCTCGGTCTTTTCGAAGCCTTTACCCCGAAATTCGTCAAGAAGTACCTCAACGGGGCCGACCTTGTCAAAGAGGCGGTCACCGCCTACAAAACGGAAGTCCAGAGCCGTGCCTTTCCCGATGATCCCTACATCTATTAAACTGGCGCTGCCGGCGCTTCTGCTGATGCTCACCGGCTGTTCCAGGGAGACTGCCTATTACATGCTCCACGACGTCGCGAAGCAGGAGTGCCGCGACATCCTCAACCCCGAGGAGCGACAGGAGTGCGAGGCGCGCCACAACAAAACCTACCGCGAATATGAAGCAGAACACCAATATTCAGAGGAGACCCGCTGATGGAACGGCTCGTCGAAATCGAGAAGTTTGCCAGCGAGGAGGTAAGCGAAAACACCCTGCGTCCCGAGGGTTGGAGTGACTATATCGGGCAGGAGCAGATCAAGAAGAACCTCGGTGTCTTCATCGAGGCGAGCAGAAAGCGGGGCGAAGCCCTCGACCACGTCCTCTTCTTCGGCCCCCCCGGTCTGGGCAAGACGACGCTGGCGCTCATCATTGCCAACGAGATGCACGCCAACATCAAGGTGACCGCCGCACCGATGATCGAGAAGAGCGGCGACCTCGCGGCGATCCTGACCAACCTTGAGGAGGGGGATATCCTCTTCATCGACGAGATCCACCGCCTCTCTCCCGCTGTCGAGGAGATTCTCTACCCCTCGATGGAGGACTTCCGCCTCGACATCATCATCGGCAGCGGCCCGGCGGCGCAGACGGTGAAGATCGATCTCCCCCGCTTCACCCTGATCGGGGCGACGACCCGGGCGGGGATGCTCTCCAACCCCCTGCGCGACCGCTTCGGCATGAACTTCCGGATGAACTTCTACACTCCCGAGGAGCTGGCGAAGATCGTTGCCCAGGCCGCGACCAAGCTCAACAAGCCCATCGACCACCCGGCCGCCATGGAGATCGCCCGCCGCAGCCGCGGCACGCCGCGGATCGCCCTGCGGCTGCTGCGCCGCGTGCGGGACTTCGCCGACGTCGCCGACGAGACGCGCATCTTCCACGAGCGGACCCGGTACGCCCTCGACCAGCTCGGCATCAATGCCCACGGCTTCGACGAGATGGACCTCAGACTGCTTCAGCTGCTCATCGACGCCAAGGGGCGGGCAATGGGGCTTAGCAGCATCGCCGCGGCCCTGAGCGAAGACGAGGGAACCGTCGAGGACGTGCTGGAACCCTACCTGCTGGCCAACGGTTTCCTCGAACGCACCGCCCGGGGACGCGTCGCCACGCCCAAGACATACGACGTCATGAAGTTCGAACGGCCCAGGTCCGCCCAGGGCCTCTTTGAATGAAACCGCAATATTTCCTTGCGGCCCTCTTTCTCCTCTCCCTCTACGGGATGTTCCACCTCTACCAGCCCTTTTTACTGAGCATCACCATCGCCGCCCTTTTGGCGATGTCGACGGCCAACCTGCAGACCCGGCTGGAGCGCCTGACCCATTCGCCCCTGCTCTCGGCCTTCATCTCTACGCTCCTGCTTGCCCTGCTCTTCTTCGCCCCGCTGGGTTACTTCCTGACCAACCTGACGATCAAGATCAACGCGATGGAGCCCGCAACCATCGAAAGGGTCTTCGAAACCGCCAGGGCGTGGGTCGGCAGCAGCCCCGAGCTACTCAGCCCCTTTATCCCCCACTTCGACGCCTGGCTTCAGGAGCTCAGCATCGGCAAGATCGCGGCCAACGCCCTCTCCATCGCGGGGACCGTCGGCAAATACAGCGCCTCCTTCCTCAAGAGCGCCCTGCTGATCATCGTCTTCTACTTCTTCGCCCAGTACAACGGGCGCAGCATTGCCGCCTTTATGAAGAAGGTAATCCAGCTCCCCCGGCAGGATACGACCCTGCTGAGCTTTGAGCTCACCTCGGTGATGAGCGTCGTTTTCTACTCCATCATCACCACGGCGATGTTCGAAGGGGCGCTTTTCGGGATCGCCGTCTCATTCATGGGCTACAACGGCATCCTGTTTGGGATCATGTACGGCTTCGCGTCACTGATCCCCGTCGTCGGGGGCGTTTTGATGTGGCTCCCTTTTATGCTCTACGAACTCTCCCAGGAGCATGTCGGCGCCGCCCTCTTCATCGCGCTCTACTCGATCGTCGTCATCTCCGTCGTCGCCGACACCTTCGTCAAGCCGTGGATTATCAAGCAGATCAACCTGCGTATCATCAAGGCCGAAGCGAAGATGAACGAACTGCTCATCTTCTTCGCCATCATCGCCGGGCTGACGACCTTCGGCTTCTGGGGGATGATCCTCGGACCCGCGATCACCGCCTTCTTCTTCTCCCTGCTGAAGCTCATCGAGCAGCACCGGAGCTTCGGTAACGACAAAACCCTGAAAACCAACCGCCTCTAGGACTCCGCTTTGCCCCCCGGCGCCAGACGGCGGCGGAAGTAGAGCATCCCGGCGACTGCCGCGACAATCATCAGCATACTCAGCGCCTGCCCCATCGTCACCCAGCCGCAGCATATGTAGCCGATCTGAACGTCCGGCTCCCGCCAGAACTCCGCGACGAAACGGGCCAGACCATAGGCGAAGCCGTAGAGCAGGATTAGTTCCCCCTCGAAACGCTTGCGGTGGCGGTAGAGGTAGATGACGGCAAAGACGACGATCCCCTCCAGAAAGGCCTCGTAGAGCTGGGAGGGGTGGCGCAGGGTATCGAAGACGTAGATCCCCCATGGCAGATCCGTCGCCCGGCCGATCAGCTCCTGGTTGAGGAAATTGCCGATGCGCCCGAAGACGTACCCCACCGGTACCGCCACGGCGACGATGTCCATCAGCCGCCCGAAGGGGACGCCGTGGCGCCGGTGGTAGAGATAGGAGCCGATGAAAAAGCCTATCACGGCGCCGTGGTAGCTCATGCCGCGGATGCCGACAAACTGCCCGCCCGCGAAGGGGTTGAACATCTGCCACGGGTGGCTCAGGTAGTAGAGGGTGTGGGTGTCGTAGAAGAGAATGTACCCCAGCCGCGCCCCGAGGATCACCCCGATCTCGACGTAGATGAAGTAGTCGTCAAGCTGCGTCTTCGCGATCGGCACCCCGTCCTTCTCGACGATCCACTTCGCCGCCCAGAGGGCGCTGAGCAGTGCCAGGACATACATCAGGCCGTACCAGTGCACGGGGATGGAGAAGAGGTGGAAGGCTACAGGGTCAAACTGCGCGTAGATATGGTTCCAAAACTGCATCGGCGTTCCGTCATGTCAAAGATGGCGCAAGTATAGCGCACTTTCGCTACCCCGCCAAAGCGCGCTGCGGCACATCCGCGTGGATATTTCCCCCCCCGGAGCATTATCGCCGCCCCATCAGCCAGAGCAGTCCCAGCCGTCCCGCCACCAGGCCCGCCGCCGTGTGCAGCGTCATCGCGGGAAAGGCGTAGCAGAGCCCCCCGGCAGCGAGGCTCAGCAGGGCAAGGCGCACGGGGAGTGTCCAGAAGAGCGCACGTGCCCCGCTGCCGCCGAAGCCGCCAGCCTGCCCCCTGAGGTGGATCAGGTAGAGCAGTGCCATCACTGCCCCCGCGCCGAAAAAGAGCAATCCGTTCATGGCTTGTAGAAAAAGACCTTCCAGACGGAGTAGCCGGCGACGAAGAGGCCGATCAGGATGCAGGTCATCGTCCACGAGACGCTCTGCGGGCCGGCCCCGAGCCTATCGAGGTAGCGCCCGACGTAGCCGCCGATAACCATCGGCAGCACCACCATCCAGCCGATTGCCCCGACGGTAAGGACCTTCTCCCAGAAGATCCCCTTTTTGCGCCACTTCTGCAGCCAGGAGGCCTCGTCGCCGATCTCCTCCTCAAACCGCCTCTTTTCGCCGTTGTTATCCAAGGTCGCGCTCCAGTTCGATGATTTTCTTGAAAAAGGCCTGCTCGAGGTTCGCCATGTTCAGGTGAAAGAGCGACTCCTGCTCCCGCTGCCGCTTGAAGCGGCTCTCGATGATTCCCTGCAGCGCCTCGAGCTCCCCGCTGCGGACGAATTCCTTCGTCGTGACGGTGAGCATCCCCTGCCGGAAGGAGAGGATCCCCCCATTGAAGGCGAAATACTCTTCGCGCCCGCCGATCTCCGCGATGGCAACGGAGGGTTCGAGGATCGTCAGAAACTCCGTGTGGCGCGGCAGAATGCCGAAGGCGCCGCTGCGGTCCCGGGCCCGGAAGAAGCTGATCCCCTCGATTCTGTGCAGCTCCGAGGGGGTGATGATGCGGGCGTCAAAGGTCGGCTTCATCGATGCCCCCTATCATGTAGAAACGGCTCTCGTCCACCCCGTCCATCGCCCCCGAGAGGATCTTTTCGCACCCCGCGATCGTATCGGCCAGGGCGACGCTGCGCCCCGGGCGGCCGGTAAAGGACTCCGTCACCATGAAGGGCTGGGTCAGGAACTTCTCCAGCTTGCGCGCCCGCATCACCTTCAGCCGGTCCTCGGGGCCGAGCTGCTGCATGCCGAGCATGGCGATGATGTCCTGCAGCTCCCGGTAGGCGACAAGGGTCTCCTTGACCGCCTTCGCCACGTTGAAGTGCCGTTCCCCGACGACAAGGGGGTCGAGGAGCTTCGAGTGGGACTCCAGGGGGTCGATGGCGGGGTAGAGCCCCTTGGCCGCGTAAGCGCGCGAGAGGATGACGGAGGTGTCGAGGTGGGCGAAGACGGAGGCGACCCCGGGATCGGTGATATCGTCGGCGGGGACGTAGACCGCCTGCACCGAGGTGATGGAACCGCCGGGCGTCGAGGCGATCCGCTCCTCGAGCTCGGCGATCTCGTTGGAGAGGGTCGGCTGGTACCCGACCCTCGAGGGGATGCGCCCCAGCAGCGTGGAGATCTCCTGCCCCGCCTGGATGTAGCGGTAGATGTTGTCAACGAGCAGCAGCACCTCCTGGTGCAGCGCGTCGCGGAAGTGTTCGGAGATCGTCAGCGCCGTCATCGGAGCCCGGTAGCGCAGTCCCGGGGCCTCGTTCATCTGCCCGAAGACCATCACCGTCTTCTCCATCACCCCCGCCTGGAGCATCTGCGCGTAGAGCTCGTGCCCCTCCCGGATCCGCTCGCCGATCCCGGCGAAGACCGAGACGCCGTGGTGCAGCGCCACGGATTTGAAGATGAACTCCATCAGCAGCACGGTCTTGCCGACCCCCGCCCCGCCGAAGAGCCCCACCTTGCCGCCTCGGATGAAGGGGGCCAGCAGGTCGATCACCTTGATGCCGGTTTCGTAGATCGCGGCGCTGCCGCCCTGCTCGGAGACGCCCAGGGAGGGGTTGAAGACTTCCCGGTACGTACCGAACGCTCGCTCCCCGCCGTCGATCGGCTCTCCCAGGGCGTTGAAGAGGCGTCCTAAGGTCTCCTCCCCCACGGGGACGCGGATCCGCGCGCCGCTGCGGCGCACCGCCATCCCCTCCTTCACCCCCTGCATGGAACCCAGCGCCACCGCCCGGACGTGGCCGGCGTCGAGCTGCCGCCGCGTCTCCAGGGTGAGGGTGCGTCCCGGCAGTTCGAGCACGAGGGTTTCGAAGAGGGCCGGAAGCGCCTCTTCGAAGCGGATATCGCATACGGTCGAGTTGAGGGCGACGATGGTTCCCGTCATGCTGCTTAATCTTTCTTGAAACTTAGATAGTCTATTATAGCTGAAATCACGGGACAAGGCAGCGCAATGGACGGCCAGGTTTTTCCGCACGTCATCGTCAGCATGGAACTCCTCGGGATCACGGTCAGGATCACCGACACCGTCGTGACGAGCTGGGGGATCATCCTGCTCCTGGCGCTCTTCTCCTGGCTGCTGAGCCGCCGCCTCTCCCTCTGGGAGCCCTCGAGGCTGCAGCTCCTCGCCGAGCGCGTCATGGTGGCGGTGGAGCGGAGCGTGGAGGGGGCCGTCGCGATTCCCGCCCGGACCCTCGCCCCGCTCATCGGCACCCTCTGGATCTACATCGGCGTCATGAACCTCGTCTCCGTCGTCCCCTACCTCCACAACCCGACCCGGGACCTCAGCACGACGGCAGCCCTCGCCCTGATCGCCTTTTTCGCCATCCACTACTTCGGCATCCGGTATGCGGGGCTGCGCCGCTACCTCCGCCACTATGTCCAGCCCTCGGCGCTGTTGCTGCCGTTCAACCTCTTCAGCGACCTCTCGAGGATCTTCGCGATGGCGATCCGGCTCTTCGGGAACATGCTCAGCTGGGAGCTGATCATCGCCATCCTTATTGCCCTCGCCGGCTTTCTCGTCCCCGTGCCAATCATGCTGCTGAGCATCGTCGGCGACCTGCTGCACGCCTACCTCTTCGGGCTGCTCACCTACATCTTCATCATCGGCGGCCTCCAGGCCGAACAGACTTCACTACAGGAGCCACACCATGGATAGCATGACGATCATTATCGCCGTCTCGATCTTCACCGCGGGCATCACCATCGCCGTCGGCGGTTACGGTCCCTCCCGCGGGGAGGGGGAAGCCCTGGCCAAGGCGATCGAGACGATCGGGCGGCAGCCCGAATCGGCCAACGAGATCACCCGGCTGCTCTTCGTCGGGATGGCGATGGTCGAATCGGTGGCGATCTACTCCCTCGTCATCGCCCTGATCATCCTCTTCGCCAACCCGCTGCTGAGCTACGTCGTCAAGTAGGGCCCGATGTTCGACTGGTGGACCTTCTTTTTCCAGCTGATCAACTTCTTTATCGTCCTCTTCATCCTCTACCGCCTCTTTTTCCGGCCCCTGCAGCGCGTTATCGACGCCCGCGAAAGCGCCCTCTCCGAGCGGACGGAGCGGCTCGGGGCGGATGAGGCGCGACTCAAGGCGGAGCGTGCCGAATACGAGGTACAGCGCGAGGCGCTGAACCTGCTGCGCGAGACGGAGCTCGAAAAGGTCCGCACGGAAGTGCTGGGCGAACAGGAACGTCTGAAGCGTCAGATGCGCGGGGAGATGGCCGCGGCGCTCGAGAAGGAGTCCGCCGCGATCGCCCGCGAACGCGAATCCTTCGGCCGGGAGATCCGCCGGCAGAGCCTGGAGTTCAGCCTGGAGTACGCGACGCGCCTGCTCGATACACTCTGCGACCTCCCGCTGCACGAGAGGCGGACCGAAGCGTTCCTGCGGGAGCTCGAGGGCGACAGTGAGGTCGCGGCGCTGAAGGCGGAAGCGGGAGGGAAAACATGCACGGTCACCCTCTATACTCCCCGTCCCCTGGAGCCGCCGCTGCGCCAAAAGATCGAAACGGCGCTGAGCGGGCTGCTGGGGTGTTCCGCCGTGGCACTGACGGAGATCGAGGAGCCCGCGCTGCTCTGCGGCATCCGGCTGCGGATCGGCAACCGCATCTTCGACGGCTCCGTCCGGGCGGCGCTGGAGCGCTTCCGCGACACGGCGGGACAGGGGGCGTAACTATGGATACGAAGCGGCTCATCGACGACACCTTCGAAACGCTCCGCACGGCCGCCCGCAGCAGCGAAGCGGGGATCACCTCCCGGGAGGAGGGGCAGATCGCCGCCGTCAGCGACGGCATCATCGACGTCCGCGGGCTGGGCGGGGTCGCCTACTTCGAGCTCCTCGCCCTCCCCGGCGCGCTCTTCGCCCTCGCCCTCAACATCACCGAAAGCGCCGTACAGGCGATCGTGCTCGGCGACTACACCGGACTGCAGGTCGACGACCCGGTCCTGCACACGGGCCGCAGCGTCTCCATCCCCGTCGGGCGCGAACTGCTCGGGCAGGTGATCGACCCCCTCGTACGCACCCTCGACGGCGCGGCGGCCATCGACACCCCGGAACACTACCCGATCGAACAGGAGGCCGTCGCCCTGATGGAACGCGATTTCGTCGACGAACCCCTCTACACCGGTCTCAAGATCATCGACGCCATGATCCCCGTCGGCAAGGGGCAGCGCGAGCTGATCATCTCCGACGCCTCGCTGGGGAAGACCGCCGTCGCCGTCGATACGATCATCAACCAGAAGGGGCGCGACGTCCTCTGCGTCTACGTCTCCATCGGTCAGAAGAAACGGCAGATCGCCCGGGTGATCGAGGAGCTGCGCCGCCACGGCGCCCTGGAGCACACCGTCGTGCTCGCGGCACCCGCCGACAGCTCGCCGGGGATGAAGTTCATCGCCCCCTACTCCGGCTGCGCCGTCGCCGAGTACTTCCGCGACCGCGGCGAAGACGTGCTGATCGTCTACGACGACCTGACCAAGCATGCCGACGCCTACCGCAGCATCACGCTGCTGCTGGGGATCCCCCCCGGACGGGAGGCCTACCCCGGGGACATCTTCTTCATCCACTCCCGCCTGCTCGAGCGGGCCGGCAAGCGGGCGGAGCGCTACGGGGGCGGCTCCATCACCGCCCTGCCCGTCATCGAGACCCAGGCGGGCCGCATCTCCGACTACATCCCGACCAACCTTATCTCCATCACCGACGGCCAGATCTATTTCGACCGGGAGCTCTTCAACAAGGGGTTCCTCCCCGCCATCGACATCCGCAAATCGGTTTCGCGCATCGGCGGGAAGGCGCAGGTCCCCGCCCTCAAAAAAGTCGCGGCCAAGCTGAAGCTGGACTATTCGCAGTTCCTGGAGGTCGAGGTCTTCACGAAGTTCGGGACCAAGGTGGAGGAGGCGACGCAGAAGCTGATCGACCGGGGACGGGCCCTGCGCACGGCTTTGAAACAGGAGCGCTTCAGCCCGCTGCAGATGCATGAACAGCTCCTCACCTTCTTCCTCAGCAACGAGGGGTTCCTCGACTCCCTGCCCCCGGAGCGGCTCCTCGACTTCTGCAGCGCCTTCATCGCCCACGTCGGCCGGGAGCACGGGGAGCTTCTGCGGACCCTTACCCTTACCGAGAGGCTCGACGAGGCGATGGAAACGGAGCTGCGAAGCGCGGCGGAGGCCTTCGCGAAGGGGTGGCGGCCGTGATCACCACCGCCGTCCTCAAGGGGAAGCTCCACAGCGTCGGGGAGATCCACGACATCGTCGCCTCCATGAAAGCCTTCGCCGGCTACAACCTCCAGGGAGCCAAACACCAGATCCCCTACCGCCGGGCCTACCAGGCGAGTATCGAGGAGGCCGTCGGCGACATCGTCACCCTCTTCCCCCACCTCGCCGCGTTGAAGACGCCGCTGCCGGGGCACCCCCTCTTCGTCCTCTTCCTCTCCCAGGAGGGGCTCTGCGGCTTTTTCAACGAACGGCTGATCGATTTTTTCGAAACGCTTCCCCGGGAGGGGGCGACCATCCTCGTCGTCGGCGAACGCGGCGGCGAGGAGGCCCGCTCCCGGCAGATGGCATGCGACCGTTTTCTCAAGGGGGCATCGACCGTGGAGGCGATCGACTCCTACACCCTGGAGCTCTCCGCCTACCTGCAGGAGCTCGTCTCCGGCGAACACCTGGGTACCCTGACCCTCGTCTATGCCCGGCACAACGATGCGGGGAGCTGCGAACCCGTCGCCCAGAAGGTGCTCCCACCGGACTTTGCGCGCTTCCACCGCGCCTCGCTGAAAAAGGAGCCGCTGCTCTACCTCGACGGCGAGACGATTCTCACCACCCTGATCCGGGAGTACCTCTACACCTCCTGCTACGAAGCCTTCCTCGAATCGGTCGCCAGCGAGAACCAGGAGCGGCTCGCCAGCATGGTCCAGGCGGACAACGCCATCAAGGAGCGGCTGCAGAACCTCAGGCTCGAACTCAACGCGCTGCGCCAGAAGGAGATCACCGAGGAGCTGCTGGAGATCGTCAGCACCTACCGTTCGATGATCAAAAAAGTGTAGTTACGCCTCCCCATCTCCCCCGTCGAGGGCGAACTCCAGGATGCTGATGACGCTCAGCAGGGCGACGATGTGCCCTTCGGCATCGAGCACCGGCAGCGTTTTGTAGAGCTTTTTCCCCAGCATCTTCGCCATCGCCTCCTCGAGCGTCTCCTCCAGGGTGCAGGAGAGGACCGTCTTGTCCATGATGTCCCCGGCGCACTCCGCCGTCAGGTAGTGGAGGATCGCCGTCGAGGGCGAAAACCCCTGCGCTGGGGCGATCCCCTCGTGCAGCAGGTGCCGCGCCAGGGTACCGACGGCGATGACTCCCCGCAGCACCCCCTCCGCGTCGACGACGAAGACGCTGCGCTGTTCATGGTGGCGCAGCATCGTCTCCATCACCTCCCGCAGCGTCGCCTCCTCGCGGACCGTCACCGCCCCGTAGGGGCTCTCGAACCGTTGCAGGAACTCCCCGACGCTCACCGTTTTCATGACGCCTCCTTCACTTCGCCGGATTGTACCAGGGCGTATTTGAGCAGCAGCGGACCGACGATCTC
>QKCD01000070.1 GCA_003245815.1 Sulfuricurvum sp. | reverse complement strand
TACGGGCTCCGCCTCCGTCTCGAAGGGCGGCTCCCGCCGGTCCGCGTTGCTCAGGTGCAGCTTCTGGGTCGGGTAGGCGATCTCGATATCCGGCTCGGCGAGGTAGGCGTCGATGATGTCCGCGGAGATCGTGCTGCGCAGGGTCAGCGTCGCGTAGGCGTTGGTCAGGTACCAGGTGCTGATACGGATCCCGTTGGGCTCGGCGAAGGTGAAGACCCGCGGTTCCACGTTGGTGTTCTTCAGGCTGTAGCGGTCGCGCAGCTTGTTGAGCTGCTTGCGCGTGATATCCGTATACCCCTTGGAGTACTTCCGCGCGATCTCCTTGGCCAGGTGCAGCGCCTTGCGATGGTTGGAGTCGAAGGTGATCGTCACGTCGATGCCGTCCCAGACCGTCTTGAGCGACGCGTGGGAGTAGTTGGCGATCATCGAGGTGAAGATGTAGTTGTTCGGCACGAAGATGACCCGCCCCGCCCGGCGGTTGACCATATAGGTCGTCAGGGTGACGTCCTCGAGGACAGTGATGCGCAGCAGCGAGATGTCAAGGACGTCGCCGACGTACTCCATGCCGTCTTTCATGAACTTCACCCGGTCGCCGACGTGGATGGAGCCGCCGAAGACGATCACCAGCCACCCCAGCATGCTCATGAACCAGTCCTTCATCGCGATGGCGATACCCGCCGAAGCGAAACCGAGGACCGTCACCACGTAGCTGACATTCTCGATATAGTTGAAGAGGACGATGATGATGATCAGCGTCAGGTTGGAGAAGTTGATCATCTTGTTCGCCATGTAGAAGCGTTCATTGTCGGTGATGTAGCGCTTGGCGATCAGCTTCAGCAGGAAGAAGATGACGAAGAAGATGAGGATCAGGATCCCGATGTTGAAGAGCTTGAGCCCCTGCTCCGTGATCTGCTTGTTGATCCCCAGCTTGATCTCCTCGATCCGCTTCTGGTAGACCTCGGAGGTCGCCTGCACCGTACTCAGCGCCGTTTCGAACTTGTCGAGCCGCAGTACGAGCGATGTACGCTCCTCCCGGTACTTCTCGGGACCGCCGATCGCGATGATATCGTCGTAGATGCTGAGCTGGCGGCGCAGCAGCCTGACGATCTGCTCAAGCTCCTTCTGGCGGCGGATATAGCCGTCGTACTGCTCGCTGAGGCGTTTGATGAAGGAGATCCCCGTAAAGATCTCGAAGGGGTTGGAGACGGCGGGAAGCTGGCTGATCTCCTCGGGCTTCATCAGCTCCGAGAAGGGGGACTCGCCGTGCCCCTTCTGCAGCTGTTCGGCGAGGATCTTCTGCTTGGCCATCAGCCCCGGGATCTCATCGGACTCCCCGCGCTTTTTCAGCTCCGCGATCCGCTCCTGCAGGTCCGCCAGCTCCTTCTTCACTTCCAGGTAGGTCGTGTGGGAGCTGTAGCTCTTCATCCAGACGCTCTCCTTCGAGAGCCCCTCGCTGACCTCGGCCAGGGTTCTGACATAGCGCTGCAGCAGCTGCTGGCGCTCCTCGGCGATGGTGGTATTGTTCTCCTGCGGCTGTGCCGGCTCCGCCGCCAGCGAAACACCCAGCGTCAATGCGATCAGCAGTAGATAGACGAAACGGCGCACGCGCTATCCTTTGAAGCGGTCAAGGACGTTTTTGACCAGGCGGCCGTCGATGCCGTCGGTGATCTCAACGCCGCCGATACCGCGGGGGATGATGAAGGTGATGGCGCTGTCGGCGCTCTTCTTGTCGAGATAGAAGGTCTCATAGAACTTCTCCGTGTCGGCGACGGCGTAGGAGGTCGGCAGGCCGTAGCGCTCCAGCAGCGCCGTGACGCGCGCCTCCTCCTCCGGAGCCATCCAGCCCAGCTCCACCGCGACGGCGTTGGCCATCACCATGCCGATGGCGACCGCCTCGCCGTGGAGGTAGGTCGTGTACCCCGTTTCGTTCTCGATGACGTGGCCGAAGGTGTGACCGTAGTTGAGCGCCGCCCGGAGGCCGCGCTCCTTCTCGTCCTGGGCGACCACCGAAGCCTTCGTCTCGACGGATTTGGCGATGGCGCTTTTGAGCTGGTCGGGATCGCTCAGGTCCGCCGTCTCGAGCCACTCGAAAAAGGGCTTGTTGAAGGTGACCGCCATCTTGACGATCTCCGCGACGCCGGCGCCGAACTCCCGCTTGGGCAGCGTCGTAAGGAAGTGGGGGTCCATGTAGACGGCGCGGGGCTGGTGGAAAGCGCCGACGAGGTTCTTCCCGAAACGGTTGTTGATCCCCGTCTTGCCGCCGACGCTGGCGTCGACCTGGGCCAGCAGGGTCGTCGGTACCTGGATGAAGTCGATGCCGCGCTGGTAGATGCTCGCGGCAAATCCCGTCATGTCGCCGATAACGCCGCCGCCGAAAGCGATGAGCAGCGACTTGCGGTTGAAACGGTGTTCGAACATCGGCTCCAGGATCGCCTCGATGCTCTCCCAGTTCTTGAACTGTTCACCGTCGCGCAGGGTGATGACGACGACCTCCTTTGCCGAAAGCCGTTCCAGGAGGTACTCCAGGTGCAGCGGCGCGATCGTCTCGTTGGTAACGACGGCCACTTTCGCGTCGAACCGGAGTTCCGGCAGGGTGTCGATGGTAATCGTATAGGAGTTGTCTACGGTATTCTTCAGCGGAATGTCTACGGTCATTGGTATCCCAGAAATCAAAATCACCCCCGGCGGGGTCGGTTGTCAGAAGGTACCCCCGAAACCGCGATGCCCGGGGAGGTCCTCTCTTCTCCCCGCGGCATCATGCACGGCGGGGGTCGGAGTGCAACTGAACCTTACCGGATGGTGCTTCCGAGAAAACGCCGCGTTCTCTGCCGCTTTCTCCGGAGCGCTGCTGCCGTATCGGGATTTTCGGTGGTGTCCTTAAAGGCATAAATAATACTTTACAATCGCTTAAAAATGCGTGAAACAAGGCAGCGGCCCCGCATTTTACGGGGATGAGAGAAACAGCTCAGATCCGGACGGGGATGTAGAGCTGGTGGTAATCTTTGAGGCGGTGGTAGAGCCGTTCGCTGTCGGTGGAGAAAAGCGACATCAGCGGGTTCTCCACCATCTTCTCCGAGAAGGGGAGACAGTAGAGGAAGTTCTCCCGCTTTCGCAGTACCCGGATCGGGTTCTCGTCGAGTTCGTTGATCTTGATCGACTTGGAGAAGATGACCGCAAGGTTCTTGAAGTGTTCAAGCACTTCGCTCTTCTCCTCGCTCTGTTCCTGAAGGTAGGAGATCAGCTCGATATTAAAGCCCAGCTGGGCGGCGATGTCGAAGATCGTCGTGGAGACCTTTTCAAGATCGCGGTTGTCGGTGACGACAACGACCGTTTCGCGGAGCGTCTCGAAGGGACGGTGCGCGATGCTCAATACCGGGACGTTGCACTCATAGAGGATACGCCGGACCGACTGCTTGGTAAAGAGGCGGCTGGCGACGAAGACAACCCCCACGTGGTAGCGGTTGATATCGAGGTCGAGCATCGTGCCGAGGTCCGAGTTCTCATAATCGACCTCGACGTTGATGGTCGGGCTTCTATAGGACTTGATCCGGCGCAGCATGTCAAAGTCGGTGGGGTTGAGCACCTTGATGATCAGCTCGTACTTGAAGTGGCTGTGGATGAAGCGCGCCTGTTCGAGCAGCTGGGCGATCTCCGCGCGGCTCTGCTGCGCCATGTCGATCAGCAGGTAGAGGTTGGTCCCGAAGGGGGCGGGGAACTGCCCCAGTTCGCGCTTGATAGCCCGGTAGACCGATTTGAGTACCGGCGGCTGACCGACGAGCAGCAGCAGGTCGTTGGGGTGGATCATCGTCCGGCGGCCCGGAAGAATAAGACGGCGGTTGCGGTAGATGCCGACGATCCGCCAGTTCTTCTGTTCGATCACCCCGACGTGGCGGTAGACGAAGGAGCTGCCGAAGGGGACCAGTACCTCCATCACCTCGCCCTCC
Source organism: Sulfuricurvum sp. (assembly GCA_003245815.1). Lineage (GTDB taxonomy): Bacteria > Campylobacterota > Campylobacteria > Campylobacterales > Sulfurimonadaceae > SZUA-415. The sequence goes on along the minus strand of QKCD01000070.1, from coordinate 20,418 downwards.
CCCATGCCGACGTTCTGCGCGATCACCGGGACGTTGGGAAGATAGTCGATCAGGCGCGAGGCGAGGAGTTCGTTGGAATTGATCTGCACAAGGTTCGGATCGTCGAAATGCATGTCGAACTGGTCGAGGATGACGGTGCGCAGCTGGGGCTTGAGCGTGCGGATATTCCGGACCGTGTTCTCGATCTCCTGGGGCGTCTCCATCGAGATGATCGCCTGGACGAACTCCATCTTCAGGAGGTTGGCCAGCTTGTAGTAGCTGGTGGGGTCGAACTCGAAAAACTTGAAACGCTGCGGGTTGGCGTTGGGGTAGTCGCCCGCCTTCTGCTGAATGATATAGTAGATGTTTTCGGTCGTATAGGTGTCGACGAGACGCTCGACAAGGTGGTGCCCGATCTTACCGTCGGCGATGATAAGGAACTTCTTCATGCAGGCCGTCTTTCAGGGGAATGCCCCTGATGCGGCCGCCGCGAAGACGGCCCGTTCTCCGGGGCACCCGTTAGAATTGCTGTAATTGTACCATCTTTGGCAACGGCGGGCGAGACGGAGCGGGGATACGCCATGCAGGCATGGTTGAGGGATTCGGACGATTCTGCTAAAATGGCGAAAAAATTCGAACCCGCCCCGAACCGCTGCGCCGGAACCGCAAGGGCGGCTTTTGAGGACATTTATGGAGTTTACTCTCGAGGCGACCAGCGGCAAGGCCCGCGCCTGCACCATCAAGACGGCCCACTCGACCATCACAACCCCGATCTTCATGCCCGTCGGCACCGTCGGCAGCGTCAAGGCCCTGGACATGCACGACATGACGGAGATCCTCGGTACGGAGATCATTCTCGCCAACACCTACCATATGTACCTCCGTCCCGGCGACGAGACGGTCGCGAAGATGGGCAAGCTCCACGGCTTCACCACCTACCCCAAGAGCTTCCTGACCGACAGCGGCGGCTTCCAGGCCTTCAGCCTCAGCGACATCTCCAAGCCGACGGAGACGGGGATCGAGTTCCGCAGCCACATCGACGGCTCGCGCCACTTCTTCACCCCCCAAAAGGTCCTCGACATCCAGTACAACCTCGGCAGCGACATCATGATGATCCTCGATGACCTCGTGGCGCTTCCCGCCGACCGGAAGCGGATCGCCACGTCGATCGACCGTACGACCCGCTGGGCCGAGGAGTCCATCGCCTACCACCGCGATCAGCAGTCCAAAGGAGTCGGCGTCGACCAGAACATCTTCGCCATCATCCAGGGCGGCACCGACAAGGAGTTCCGCACGAAATCCGCGACGGAGCTCTGCGCCCTGGATTACGACGGCTTCGCCATCGGCGGTCTCTCCGTCGGCGAGGCGAACCAGGAGATGTACGATACCGTCGAGCACACGACGCAGTACATGCCCGAGAACAAGCCGCGCTACCTGATGGGCGTCGGCACCCCCGAAGACCTGGTCGAGAACATCGACCGCGGCGTCGACATGTTCGACTGCGTCATGCCGACGCGCAACGCCCGCAACGGCACTCTCTTCACGAGCTTCGGCAAGATGAATATCAAGGGGGCCGCCTTCCGTTACGACGAGCGCCCCATCGACCCCGAGTGCGACTGCTACACCTGCCGCCGCTACAGCCGCTCCTACATACACCACCTCTTCCGCGCGAAGGAGTACACCTACTACCGCCTCGCCTCGCTGCACAACCTGCACTACTACCTGACCCTGATGCGCCAGGCCCGCGAGGCGATCCTCGCGGACCGCTACGCGGAGTTCAAGCAGGAGTTCTACGCCAAGCGCGACCGCTAGGCGCCCTCCTCTCATGAACTTCACGCCCATCGACGACCTCGACATCCCCGCCCTGGCGATCTACCGCCACCTCCGCGACAATGCCGTCACCGCCGACAACAGCTTTATCGCCGACAGCCCGAAGGTCGTCAACCTCCTGCTGCAAACCCCCATCGAGGTGCGCAGCATCCTGGCGACGCAGGAGTACTACGACACTTTCGCGCACCTCATCCGCCCCAAGAACGTCCCCAACCTCTATGTCGCCGACCGAAAGCTGATGGAGACGATCATCGGGCACAAGGTCCACAACAACGTCATGATGCACGGCATCCGCCCCGCCGAAACGGCGCTGGAGCGGCTGGGGGACCGCATCGTTATGTGCGATCTCCTCTCCAAGAGCGAGAACGTCGGCTCCATCGCCCGCAGCGCCGCCGCGCTGGGGGTCGACGCGCTGGTACTTCCCAAAAGCGGCCCCCACCCCTACGGCCGAAGGGCGCTGCGGGTCTCGATGGGCTACGTCAGCCGCCTGCAGACCCACCTCTACGACGACCTTGCCGAAACGCTGCGGGCACTGAAGCAGCGGGGGTACAGGATCTTCGCCGCCGAAGTGACCCCCGACGCGACCCCCCTGATGGAAGTCAAGGTTCCGGAAAAATGGGTGCTGCTGCTGGGCAACGAACATCACGGCCTTACGCAGGAGTTGCTGGCACTCTGCGACGAGACGGTCCGGATCGAGATGGCGGAGGATGTGGAGAGTTTCAATGTCGGGGTCGCGGCGTCGATCCTGATCTATCAGCTGCAGAACCGCCGTCCCTAACCTGCGCCACTACCGGGCGCCGATCTGCTCCAGGTAGCGGATCACTTCCGTATTCTTTTTGGACTTCGCCCATGTCAACGGCGTCTCGTCCTCCCGGCAGTTCCCGTTGACCGGCACGCCGTGTTCCACGAGGTACCGCACCATCTCCACGCTTCCCGCCCCGGCAATATAGTGCAGCGTCGAACAGCCGTCCCCGTCGGTCTCGGCGATATCGCCCCCGTACCGTTCCAGCAGCTTCATCGCCTTCATCTGCCCCGCCAGGGCTGCCGATATCATGCTTTTGCCGTCAGCGATGCCGCCATGTTCCAGAAGCGTTTCCAGCGCCTCGACATTGCCCAGTCGGGCACTGATCTGCAGGGGCGTCACATCCCCGTCTCCGGGGGTATTCGGATCTGCCCCCGCTTCGCACACCTCGATTATCGTCAAGGGATCGTTCTTGAGTGCCGCCATATTCAGAATATGCTGTAACTGCTTTTGGTCCACCCCCAGATAGAAGTTCCCGGAAGCGCGCTCCGGCACTTCGTCGGCAACCGCGAACTGAAAGAGGAGAAGAGACCCTGCCAGCCATATGCGGCAATCGGATCGGATCGTGCTCATGCCGACGCTCTCGGCGTATCATTCGAATCAAGCAGCACGGCGATCCAGCGGGTGTTGGGCTGGGAGGCCAGCGCGATCTTGACCATAATGGTAAGCGGAATGGAGAGGAGCATTCCCACCGGGCCGAGCAGCGCTCCCCAGAAGATCAACGACAGAAAGACGACCAGGGTCGAGAGCCCCAGCCCCTTTCCCATCACCTTCGGTTCGATCACGGAGCCAATCAAAGTGTTGACCGCGACGTACCCCGCCGTCACGATCAGCGCATGGAGCCAGTCGAACTGGATCAGCGCCAGCAGCACCGCCGGGACGGCGGCGATCAGCGAGCCGATATTGGGGATGAAGTTAAGCATAAAGGCGACCGTCCCCCACAAAACGGGGTAGTCCACCCCGACCAGAAGCAGCAGAAGCGTGATCAGCGCGCCGGTGGCGGCCGAGATAAGCGCCTTGAGCCCCATATAGGCTTTGATCTTCGCGACGATCTCCCGGAAATGTCCCAGCGCCGTTTCATTGCCTCCGATCAGACGAAGCTTGGATTCGAACTGACCCGCCTCGAGCATGATGAAGATGACGGTTAGCAGGATCACCAGGCCGTTGGCGACGACCCCCATCGTATTCGTAAGCGTCAGCGCCGCGTAACGCATCATCACCTTCGGGTCGAAGATCCCGACGATATTCTCCTTCGAGACTTCCAGCCCCCACCCCTCAAGCAGCGCGACCACCCCCTGCACCTGTGCTTCGAGCTTCGCCTCGTACTGCGGCAGATTGGCGGTAAAATCCTTCACCGACGCACCGATCATTCCCGCCATCGCCCCCATCAGTATGATGAAACAGAGTATGACCAGCATCAGGGCGACCCCGTGGGGCACCCGCCTTGCCGTCAGCCACCCGACGAGGGGTGTAAAAACGATCGCGATAAAAACGGAAAGGAGAAGGGGGATGACGATCCCCGCCGCGCTCTTGATGCCGAAGAGGACGATAACGACGGCGGCCAGGACGATAAAGATATCGCCGACGGAACGGGAGTGGTGCATGAAAAGCCTCGTGCCCTGCCCCCGGAGACGGCCGGAAGCAGTGAAATCGTAACGTTCATCTTAACGAAAAAATGCTACGGCCAATACTTTTCTGCGACAAGTGGCCGAAAAGGCCTCTACCGCCGTCTACTGCGGCCCGTTACACCCTATCCGTACCGGATCAACCCGGTAAAGCAGCGATCAGCACATCCAGATCCAGGAAAGCCATACTCAAAAGGAATGCGCTAATGGCCGCAACGGCACACCCTACGAGCAAGGTCGGCAATACGTACAAACTTCCGTCCATCTTCTTCTCCTTGATACGCATCGTTTCAAGTAGATCTGCACAGCACATTCGGTGCAGCCGACATCGACATAAAATAACAAATTATCATTTCTTTAGTTAATATAGGTTTAAACAATCGAAGTGGTTTCAAAGAGTGTGCTGACGCCTGTTGTATAATTCCAGACCAAACCCAGACGAAAGATACGCCATGCCGAATTCATCCACCCCCCTGACGCTGGGCGTCAACATCGACCATATCGCCGTGCTGCGCGAAGCCCGGAAGATCAACGATCCCGACCCGCTGATGGCCCTCTCGGTCTGCGCCCAGAACGGTGCGGACCAGATCACGATCCACCTGCGCGAAGACCGCCGCCATATCCACGACGAGGATGCCCGCAAGATCATCCGCAGCGCTTCGCTTCCCGTGAACCTGGAGTGTGCCATCGACGCGGAGGTCATCGAAATCGTCTGCGCGCTCCAGCCCCACCGGGCGACACTCGTTCCGGAGAAGCGCGAAGAGGTAACGACGGAGGGGGGACTGGACGTCAAGGGGCAGAAGTTCGCCCTTGATCTCACCATCGAGAAATTGCATGCGGCCGACATCCCCGTCTCCCTCTTCATTGACCCGACAATCGAAGCGGTCGAAATGAGCAAACAGCTCGGTGCCGAGATGGTGGAGCTGCACACCGGGCACTACGCCAACGTCTACGCGATGCTGAACACCTCCCTGCCCTACACCCACCACTCCATCGCGGAGCTGGAACTGCCGCGGCACCAGCTCGAAGCGATGCTGGAAGAGAGTCTCGAGGCGATCCGCAAGAGCGCGGAGCATGCGAAGAAGCTGGGACTGGAGGTCGCCGCCGGCCACGGCCTCAACTACCACAACGTCAAGGCGATCGTTGCCGTTGACACGATCACGGAGCTCAATATCGGGCAGAGCATCGTCGCCCGCTCCGTCTTCACCGGGCTCGCCGCCGCCGTCCGGGAGATGAAGGGGCTCTGCAGCCGATGAAACCGGCCATTGCGATCAGTATCGGCGACCTCAACGGCATCGGGATCGCCATCGCCCTGGAAGCCCATGATGCCGTCTCGCAGCACTGCCGCCCCCGATACTGCATCAGCCGCCTGATGCTCGAACGCGCCGCCGCGCTGCTGGGCAGAGCCATTCCCGATGATTTCGAAACCGTCGACGTCCCCGGCGATTTTCCGATCCGTCCCGGAACCGTCGACGCAAAGAGCGGCCGTTACAGCTACGACTCCTTTATGAAGGGGGTTGCGCTCTGCGAGGAGGGTGAAACGGCAGCGGTGGTCACCCTGCCGATCCACAAAGAGGCATGGATGAAGGCGGGTCTGGCGTACAAGGGGCATACGGACCTGCTTCGCAAGCACTTTGGAGCCGAGGCGATCATGATGCTCGGATGCGAGGCGCTATATGTCGCCCTCTTTACCGAGCACATGCCGCTGCGCGACGTCCCCGACGCCATCGAGGAGCAGGCGCTCACCCGCTTTCTTTGCGATTTCCAGAGGGAGACCGGCGCCGAAGAGGTCGCCGTACTGGGGCTCAACCCCCATGCCGGCGACAACGGCGTGCTGGGGAACGAGGAGCGGATCATCGAAAAAGCGATCGCCAATGCCAACGCCGCCGCACCCGGCGTCTTCACCGGCCCCGTCGTCCCCGATGTCGCCTTTACCCCGGCATTTCGCAGCCGTCACCGCTACATCGCGGCCATGTACCACGACCAGGGACTGGCCCCGCTGAAGGCCCTCTACTTCGACGAGGGGATCAACGTCTCGCTGAACCTCCCCATCGTCCGCACCTCCGTCGACCACGGCACGGCCTTCGACATCGCCTACAAGACGCCGCCGCGCACCGAAAGCTACCGCAACGCCGTTGCGGCCGCCCTGAAGCTGGCCGAAGCCCGCGCTCAGTAGAGCGCCTCGATCCGGTCGCCGCCGCACTCGAGATTTTCAAACCACTCCAGGAACTTCGCGACGTTCTCCCCTTTGAAGACGGCGCCGTGCTGCGGCGCGATCATCGCCACCTCGTGGCGGCGCACCGCCTCGACCCAGGCACGGCAGAAACGGTTGCCCGCCATGTAACGCCGGTGAAACCCTTCAAGCAGCGGCCGGTGTACGGCGAAGTCGCCCACCTCCTTGTAGACGTCCGTCGGGGACATCACGGCGGCCCCGATGTCCCCGGAGAAGAGGATTTTCGACCGGCTGTCGTAGACGGTGAAGTTTCCGGGGCTGTGGAGAAAGTGGGCGGGGATGAACTGGATGTAGTCCTCCCCGAAACCGATCCGCGCCCCCTTGTCCGGCAGCGCGTTCATCCGGCCCGCATCCATCAGCCCGTAATGGCTCATAAAACGGGTCCAGAGGGCGGAAATGACGATCTTCGCCGGGGTGACGACGCTCCATTCGGCGATCGACCCGGCGACGTCGGGGTCCTGGTGGGAGTAGAAGATGTATTTGAGCTGCTGTGGATCGACGTACTGCGTCACCGCATCGTACATCTCGTCAAAGACCGACTGGCTGCCGGGGTCGATGAGAATACCCGACCCGTTCTGGACAATCAGAAACTGATTGACGGCGAGGTAGTGGTCCGCCTCGTTTTCGTCATCGAAACTGAACATGATGCACTGGTGGTGCCCGTCGTCGTAAAGTAGTGTCGTTCTATTTTCCAATTTGCATTCCTTTAAACTCGCGGATCAGGTCGATCTGCCGTTTGGCGATATACCCCGAAAGCTCCTTGATACTGTCACCGTGCAGCTCCAGGAGAATGACGATCTGATAGTGGTAGCGGTTCTGGTCGATCCGGAAAACCCGCCCCTTGGCGTTGATGATCAGCGGTGCTTTCGACTGCGGAAGCACCATGTCGACGACGACCTCCTCGTCGCGTTTCAACCCGGCCGGAAGGGCGTCGAGCTCGATCTTCACCGATGAGATGGAGAGGTCGAGGATACGTGACTCACCGAAGTACTTGCGCTCCATATAAAAAAGCGTGACCATATGATCCTCCTCCGGGACGACCCGGACGTTCTTACGGGCCGAGGGGCTGCGTTCGCTGAACTTCGCCCCGGAAAAGCGGATCGTCTGCTCTTCGAAATCGACGCTTCGGATCTCGCTGCACATCACGTCCATCGGAAAGGAAGAGGAGGAGATCGTCAAGCTGCTCTGGTACTGGATCGCCTTAAGCTGGATAAAGTTCGTCTTGATCGTGATCCCCTCCTCGTCGACATTGGCAATGAGCGCGTCGTTGGCAATCGTCAGCCCCTTGTAGAAGTTCAGCACCTTCACCTTGGCACTGTTCTGGCGCATCACGTCGAAGAGCTTGAAGAGTTTGACCTGGTCCTTCATGTCGCGGTCGTGCTGGGTAGCACGCTCGTCGAAGAGTGCCATGAGGTTCAGTTCCGTAATGTCATTGAGGGAGAGAATGAAGTAGCCTGCCTTCTCGGGTATGGGATGGAACTTCAGGACGAAATGGTGGGGTTCGCGGCGGCGGTCGCCGATCTTGACGTGAAAGAGTTTGTCCGGGTTGAGCCGCACCTGTTCGAACCAGCTGACTCCTTCCTGGTCGTAGAGAAACCCTTTGTGGGTCTCCATCAGGCGGCCGAGTTCCCCGTAACGTTCCTGGAACTCCTCAAGCGTCTCGATCTCGAAAAAATCGAGGAATGCCCGGTTTGCATAGAGCAGCGACGCCTCGCGCATCAGCAGCAGAAGGTTGCTCTGGTAGTTGAGGATGTCGTGCATATAGACCGTGAGTATATCCCGGTGTTCGGTACTCTCCAGGGATTCGGCAGCTTCGAAAAGCGCTTCAAGCAGCGCATCGACGCCAAAGGGTTTTTTCAGGTAGCGGAAAACGCCGGACTTGATCGCCTCAAGAAGGTACGCCTTGTCGTCGGAAGTGGAGGTGATGATGATTTTGACATCCGCGTCGATCCGCCGGATCCGCCGGGCCAGCTCCAGGCCGCTCATACCCGGCATCTTCCGGCCCGAGAGAACGATCTTCGGCCGCAGCTGGCGGTAGAGGGCCATCCCCTCCTTCGCGTCGTACGCCACGGCGACGTTCTGAAACACCTTCTCCAGCAGTTCAACCACTTTCTTGCGCAGGCCCGCATTATCTTCGACATACAGCAGCGTCATATGCTCCGCATACGCTTTCAGGGCATGAAAGTTCACCGGCTCCATCGTCACCTCGTTTTACCGCTATGGTGTCGCTATAAATATAGCCAAATTACGGATAACATGGAAGAACATAAAGCCGAACATGGCGTTTACCTGCGGTTTAGCAACCATTTAGGCAGGATTTACCGACCCGATTTTATACTTCGGTTCAATCCAGCAGAAAGGACAGCCATGTATCAATTGATTACGCTTTTAGCCGCCGCAGCATTGACGCTCAACGCCGGCGCTATCGATTTCAAGGAGGCGCCGAAGGTTACCAAGCGGGTCATGCCCCACTCCGGCAACGCGATCCTCTCCTACCACGACGCCATCAAGGAGAGCACCCGCTCGATCGTCAACATCGCAACGACCCAGCAGGTTCAGACCCGGAACACGCCGCAGCTGCAACCCTTTTTCGAACAGTTCTTCGGTCCGGGCTTCCAGATGCCCCAGCAATCTCCGAAACGCCATAGCCTCGGCTCCGGCGTCATCGTCAGCAGCGACGGCTACATCATCACCAACAACCACGTCATTGACAAGGCGGACGAGATCGTCGTCACCCTGCCCGGCCAGACGAAGGAGTATAACGCCAAACTGATCGGAACCGACCCGGGCACCGACGTCGCCGTCATCAAGATCGACGCGGAGGGCCTCCCCGCCATCGCCATCGGCAGCGCCGAGCACCTGGAGGTCGGGGACGTTGTCTTCGCTATCGGCAACCCCTACGGCGTCGGACAGACCGTGACCCAGGGGATCATCTCCGCCCAGAACAAAACGGGCATCGGCATCAACAAGTACGAAAACTACATCCAGACCGACGCATCGATCAACCCCGGGAACTCCGGCGGGGCGCTGGTGGACAGCCGCGGGGCGCTGATCGGCATCAACACGGCGATCCTGACGCGCAGCGGCGGCAACGACGGAGTCGGTTTCGCCATCGAAATCGACATGGTCCGCGACATCGCGAAAAAGCTGATCGAAAACGGCTCGATCGACCGGGGCTACCTCGGGGTGACGATCGAAGATCTGAAGAAAAACATGCACAAGATGTACCGTAACGAGCAGGGGGCCCTGATCTCCGACATCATGCCCGACACACCGGCAGCCAAAGCCGGCTTCAAACGCGGCGACCTGATCATCGAGGTCAACGGCAAGAAGATTACCGGGCGCACCGAACTGCAGAACGCGATCGGCATGTATGCGCCGGGCTCTCAGGTCAATATCACCTTCGAGCGGGAGAAGCGGATCAACAGCGTGACCGTCACCCTGGCGAGCCAGCAGGAGCTGGCCCAGTCGACCAACGCCAACCTCTTCGAGGGGTTGCAGCTGACCGACCTGACCAATGAGCTTCGTTACGGCTACCGCCTTCCCCACAACATCGAGGGGGTGCTCGTCGTCAACGTCGCACCTGACAGCGAAGCGGCCGAACAAGGGATTAAAACGGGGGATATCATCATCCAGGTGGAACAGCAGGTGGTGGGTTCGCTCAAAGAGCTGGCCGAAGCCGTCAACCGTTACGGCAAGGGGTATAAGCGGGTCTACATCAACCGGGGGGGCCGCGTCTATATCGCCGTTCTGAAGTAAGCAACGCTGCGGGAAGCGCCCTTCCGGCCGCTTTCCCGATGCCCGCTCCCATCGCCCTGTCCCAGGGCGTATCTCCTCAACACTTCTGCGGCGCGCTCCTTAGGAGAGCCGCGACATATACTCCTCGTACCCGAACTCCTTGACAATGTTGAGCCGGTTCTCTTTTGTCCAGATTGCCAGGGAAGGAAGGCGGATACCGTTGAAGGTCGTGTTCTTGACAAAAGTATAGTGGATCTGGTCCTCGAAGACAATCTTGTCGCCGACCTCCAGGGGACGCTCGAAGGAGTAGTCCCCCATGATATCCCCGGCGAGGCAGGTATTGCCCCCAAGACGGTAGGTGTAGGGCTTTTCACCGGGCATTCCCGCACCCCGCACCTCGGCGCGATAGGGCATTGCCAGCGTATCGGGCATATGCGCCTCCGCGGAGGTATCGAGGATGGCGATATCCATCCCGTTGTGCATGACGTCCAGGACCGAGGCCACCAGCGGTCCCGTCTGCCAGCCGACCGCCTCGCCCGGCTCCAGGTAGACGGTGATGTCGTTATGGCGCGCCTTGAAGGCCTTGATCACCGCGATCAGCCGGTCGACGTCGTAATCCTTGCGGGTGATGTGGTGCCCGCCCCCGAAATTGACGTATTTCATCGTATCGATATAGGCGCCGAATTTTTCCTCGAAGGCTTCCAGCACCCCTTCGAGCGCATCGACGTTCTGTTCGCAGAGGGCGTGGAAATTCAGGCCGTCGATTCCATCAAGGAGATCCGCGTCGAAGTTTTCCAGGGTCGTCCCCAGGCGGCTGTAGAGGCCGCAGGGGTTGTAGAGGTCCACCGGCGAGGAGGAGTATTCGGGGTTGACCCGCAGCGAAACGGAGATGCCGGGATTGACTTCCCGGGCGCGCCCGGCGAAACGGCGCAGCTGCGATGGGGAGTTGAAGACGATATGGTCGGAGATGCGGGCGATCTCGTCGATCTCCTGCTCCTTGAAGGCCGGGGAGTAGGTGTGGACCTCCTTGTTCATCTTCTCCCGCGCCAGCATCGCTTCGTAGAGTCCGCTGGCGGTACACCCCTGCAGATAGCGCCCCACGAGATCGAAGGTCGACCACATAGCGAATCCCTTCAGCGCGAGGATGATCTTGGCGCCGGATTCGCGCTGTACGCGCTCAAGCAGCTGCAGGTTTCGTTCGAGCAGCACCTCCTCGCAGACATAACAGGGAGTGGGGACTTTGGAGAGGTCAATCATAGTATTATCTTTTTTTCAGTATTATATCGCTTTAAAAATCAAAGGCGTCCTTAAAATGCCGGGAGGAATCTTATCGATAGGCACCTGCTCAAAGCCGTTTCCGCTGCCATTTTGCTTTTTATCGTAGGGATCTGGACACTGGCCCTGTACGATACCCCTTCAAAAGTCGCTGCACCCCAGAAACCACCCCGTTCTCTTGAGCCGGCCCCTGTTAAAAAGCCGCCGATCACCGCCGCCGAACGGAAAAAGCGCTTTGTCGAAAAGACCCTCCCGGCGATCCGCAATGTCAAGGCGGAACTCGATGCCCTCTACGCACAGGTCGAACACCTGAGCAAGAAACCACATCTCAACCCCGCCGAAGAGGCGATGCTCGAAACCCTCAAACTCCGCTACCGCGTTGCCGGCATCCCCTGTCTGCTCAACCGCCTGAAAACCCACCCCGTCAGCATCGTCCTCGCCCAGGCCGCCCTTGAGACCGGCTGGGGAAAATCGCGCTTTTACAACGAGGCCAACAATATCTTCGGCGTCTGGTCCTATAACCGGAATGAGCCGCGGTTGGCCGCCGGCGAGACCCGCGGCGACAAGACTATCTACGTCAAAAAATACCCTTCCCTCGAAGCCTCGATCGAGGGGTATTTCAAAATGATGGCTACCGGCAGGGCCTACGGGGAGTTCCGCAAAGCGCGCCACAACGAGAGGAACCCCTTCAAACTGATCCGCCATCTCACCCGCTACTCCGAGCTGCGCGAAGAGTATGTCAAACGGCTCTACTACGTTATCAAAGCCAACCGCCTCTACGAGTATGACCATCCCACGTTCAAACCGATCGCCCTGGCAGAGGTCCTCCCCGGAGCCTTCACTCCCCCGGCCGAAAAGGTCGCGGAAGTACCGAAGCCCTCCGCTGACGGCAGCACTGCCGCCCTCGCTGCAGCGGGCATCCCGGCGATTACCGCCGCTCCCGTAGCGGCACGACTGCCGCTGGAGGAGCGCAATGACGTCATGATCGAAGATGAGAACATCTCCGAATGTCCCCCGCTCACGACCGCGGATGCCGACCTCGACGAAAACGGCTCCGGGAGCTGAAGCGCCGCAGGGGCGTCCCCCTCTTTTTTCCCTTATAAAAAAACGTAATCTCACTATCCGTTGGTAAAAAGCGTGTTAGAATGGCTCTAGTGTTGTTCTACCACGAGATCAAAGGGTTGCGATGAAAAGAAGTCCCTACGCCAAAAAAGGCCCGGAGGAAGAAGAGTTTTATGACTACAACACCTCCTTCATGTACCAGAACGTACAGCTCTCCAACTTCATCTTTCTGCCCGAAGGGATGGAAGCGCTCTTTATGGCCTTCTACGTACTCGTCCTGCCCTACATTGCGGGGCTGGTCGTCATCTACTTTTTTATTGCAGAGGGGAATTTTGAACATTTTCTGGTACTGGACCTGCTGACCGTACTGCCGGTCTGGTCCATCGGCTATGAGGCGCTGGCGGTGCTGATCCTACTGAAGATCGTTTACAGCGCCGTCGGCTTCCAGGTCCGAAGAAGAAGGTACCTGGCCCGCCGTAACCACGGTGACCAGGAGAGTCCGAACCACACCGTCCATGCGGACGACGATCTGCTCGAACACTACAAGCAGAACTACTAGCGCTTATTTCAAAGCGCGAGGGGGCGTACCCAAGCGCCCTCCTACTCCAGCTCCAGCACTTTCCAGGGGAGTCCCTGCGTGTTCATCTCGTCCATGAAGGGATCGGGATTGAGCTGCTCCATGTTGAAGACGCCCGTGCCGGACCATACCCCTTCCATCATCAGTTTCGCACCGATAACGGCCGGGACGCCCGTCGTGTAGGAGACGCCCTGGGACTTCACCTCGGCATAGCACTCTTCGTGGTCTTTGACCTGGTAGATATAGATCTTACGCTTTTTGCCGTCCTTGATCCCCTCGGCGACGATCCCGATGTTCGTCTTGCCCTTGGTGCGCGGTCCCAGAGATGCCGGGTCCGGCAGCAGGGTCTTGAGGAATTCGATCGGGACGATCTTCATCCCCTGGTGTTCCACCGGCTCGATACCGAGCATCCCGACGTTCTCGAGACACTTCATATGGGTCAGGTAGCTCTGGCCGAAGGTCATGAAGAAGCGGATCCGTTTGAGCCCCTTGATATGCTTGACGAGCGACTCCATCTCCTCGTGGTAGAGGAGGTAGCTCTCCTTGGGGCCCACTTCCGGGTACTCCCAGGTGAAATGGATCTCCATCGGCTCCGTCTCGATCCACTCGCCGTTCTCCCAGTAGCGTCCCTTGGCGCTCACTTCGCGCAGGTTGATCTCCGGGTTGAAGTTCGTCGCGAAGGGGTAGCCGTGGTCGCCAGCGTTGCAGTCGAGGATGTCGATCGTGTGGATCTCGTCAAAGTAGTGTTTCTGGGCGTAGGCGCAGAAAACGTTCGTCGCGCCCGGGTCGAAACCGGAACCGAGCAGTCCCATGATCCCCGCCTCTTTAAAGGCGTTGTCGCGGGCCCACTGCAGCTTGTACTCGAACTTCGCCTCGTCGGGGTGCTCGTAGTTGGCGGTGTCGAGGTAGGGGACGCCGGTCTGGACGCAGGCGTCCATGATGGCCAGGTCCTGGTAGGGAAGCGCGACGTTGATGACGATGTCCGCACCGACCTTCTTGATCAGTGCCGCCGTCTCCTCCGTGCTGTCCGCATCCACCGTCGTGATTTCGATGGCCCCTTCAGGAAGCTCGCTCTGGATCTCTTCGCAGCGCTTGAGCGTACGGCTTGCCAGGACGATCCGGTCGAACGTTTCCCTGTTTTGCACACACTTGTGCGCAACGACGCGGCCGACGCCGCCTGCTCCGATGATCAATGCTGTTGCCAATTCCTGCTCCTCAAATGGTGTTGTTATGGAATTTTATCCTAGAAATCGTAAAAAGAACAGGGGGGAGCGGGCGATTGGGCGCCCTGTAACGATGGGGTTACCGGGGTGCGGCGCTAAGCGATCAGGCCGAATGCCGCGATGAGGATGACGATCCAGACGGCGCCGGTAAAACAGAGGCTCACCAGTACCATCGCCGCCGCGGCGTCCTTCGCGCGTTTGGCCAGTTCGTGGTATTCGTGGGTCACCAGGTCGACGACCCGTTCCACGGCACTGTTGGCCAGTTCCGCCATGATCGGGATGAAGAGCGACACCGAAAGGGCCGCCGCGTAGATGAAGGCGATGGGAAGGCTCCACGCGATGATGTTCATCACCACGAAGGCGAGCAGCTGCAGCTTGAAGGAGGTCTCGTGGCGGGTCACCTCGATCAGGCCGCTGATGGCGTAGCTTGCGTTGTCCCAGAGCGTATAGCGCGGCTTCTTCAGTGCCATCTCAGTCGTCCGTACCTTCGGCGGTGACGGTGCTCCACCCTTCGTAGCGGCCATGCTCGGCGGCGGCCGTTTCTAGCATCTCCGACACGGCTTCCATCATCTCCCGCTCCCCGACGGACTGCACCTTAGTCAGGACCACCCCGTAGGCAAAAGGTTCTTCGCCCTCGACGGAGGCGGTGGGTTCATACCCCAGCGCCGAGAGGCGTGCGACCGCCCGCTCCTCCTGGGCGGGGAGCTGGAAGAAGAGGTAGTGCTCCACCTCCCGGGGAATCGTGATGTCGTCACCGGCTTCGAGCAGTTCGGCGATGATGTGGCGGTTCTGGATCTGGTGGGACATCGGCGTGTCCGGGTAGAGCTCCTTGGCGTAGTGTTCCCACTCCTCGTCGCGGGAGGAACCGGTGTCGAAGGTGTAGCCGGAAAACGCCTGCATCGCCGCCCCCGTCGTGGCGATCAGCTTCTTGCCCGAGCGGGCGTAGAAGTAGAGTTCATACCACCCTTCGCAGAGGCGGCTGCCGCTGAAACGCGCCCCCAGCTCCCGCTCCAGCGCCTCCGCGACTGCTTCGCGCATGCGCAGGAGTGCGTCGCACTCCTGCGGCGTGCAGAGTCCCGACGCGTCGGGCTTTTGCAGTTTGATGAAGACCCACAGCAGCAGCGGCCGCGTAAAGGACATCTCGTCGTCGGCCAGGTCCAGGTCCACTTCGACCCGGACGGGGGGCTCGTTCTCTTGGTATCGGATATAGTGTTCGATCATGCCGCGCTTCCCGGATTTTTTCCGTATTGTACCAGTTCTTTCCCGATGTAACCCGCAAGAGGAGCACTCCCCGGGAGAGGGGCGGCCCAGGCGTTCCCTTTTTCATCACCCGAAGCGGCCCGATCGCACCGATTCATGATAGAATACCCTCCCTGACGCGCCGATGGCGCGACGATATCTACCCAAAGGATCCCGGTTGGAGACCTTCTACGCCGTCGTACTCCTCTATACCGCCCTGGAGCTCTTCGAGATCGACTGGCAGCGTGCCGAAAGCCTGATGGGGATGATGCTGCGGCTCTACCGCCGCTACAGCCGGAACATCCTCGTCTTCTTCCTCTCCCATCCGACCTACTACTTCGCCATCTGGCTCGCCCTCGCCACCGACTACAGCGCCGCCGCCCTCGTAATGCTCTTTATCAAGACCGTCGATATCGCGGCGAAGATCCTGCTGATCCAGCAGATCTTCGAAAGACGCGAGCTCTCCCAGGAGATGTCGATGATGCTCCTCACCCCGCTGCACCCGCTGCTGCCTTTCCTCTCGCTCTTCGTCTACCTGCCGATGGTCATCTTCGCGCTCTACTGATGCGAAAGAGCGCCTAACCGCTAGCCCCGTTCTTCCTGCGTCGTGGGCGCTTCGCCCCCGTAGCTCTGCTGCAGCCTGGCCCGGGCCGAGAGTTCCCGAACGCTGCCGGAGATCTCCTTCTGGGCGATATGGTAGTGCTCGTGGAGCTTCTCCAGGGAAGCGTCGATGCTGTCGTTAAGGCGCCGGTCCAGCATCTCGACCTCCCGGCGCAGCGTCTCGATCTGCCCGTTCTCGGCATCGTGCAGCTGGTGGACGAGCTTCGCCAGTTCGATCTTGGAGGCGACGTAATCGCCGTGGATCGCCGACACTTCGCGGCTCAGCGCTCCCAGCGGCTCGTAGAGCTCGCGCACCCGTTCGCTCTGAGTGACGATTTCGTTCATGCTCTTGGCGCAGATCAGAATCTGCTTCATCAGCAGCTCGCTCTGTTCCGCCAGCTCGTGAAGCCGCTTTTCGTCCGCGCTGAGCATCGTCGAAAAGCTCTCGCTCTGGGACTTCAGGATGGCGTAGCGACCCGTCACCGTCTCGGCGGCTTTGAGCAGCTCCGCGGCCGCCGCCCCGGCGATGTGGCTGCCCGCCTCCTCATGCAGTACCTCGAGCCGTTTCAGCGCCTGCTCGAACGCGGCCGTCTGTTCCGTATGCTTCCCGGGATGCTGGCCGAGGGCGTCGAAATGTTTGACGAGCCGGTTGTAGTGGTCCTGCTCGGCGATACGGAGCATGTCGATATGACGATGCACCACGCTGTCGAGGTCGGGCACCTCTTTGTGGGTGAACTGTTCCAGCCGTTCGAAAAGGGCCTCCTGGCGCAGCAGGATCGATTCGATCTTCTCGACGAACCCCTTCTGGTTCTTCTGGATCGTCTCCAGCATCCGCTGCTCCGTCTCGAAGGCGTCGCTGAAACGGTGCTGGGTCGAATCCTCCTTCGCGCTGATCAGGTGCTGGTTGTTCTCGAGCCTGTGCACGTATTCGCGCAGCCGTTCGCTCTGTTCCATCAGTTTCCGGGAGTGTTCCTCCTGCATATTGATGTAGCCCTGGCGGCGTGCCTGCTGCAGGATGTTCATAACGATGAAGAGCATCAGTCCGGCGAAGAGGGGAAGGAGCGATTCGCGCAGCAGGAGGGGGAAGTTGTTGTTGTCGGGGTGGAGCATCAGGTGGACCATGGAGCCGATGGCGCCGACACCCAGCAGCAGCGGGGCGTAGTTGATCTTGTTGGGTTGTCTGAAGATGACGACCTGGCGCACGAAAAGCAGTCCCATGATGCCAAAGGTAACGAAAAAGTCGATTGACATGGATGACCTCCATCGGTCAGAGCGGAGTGCATTGGGACAATTGTACACAAAAGGCCGCCCTTTAGCAATGCGGCGTGCTAGCGGGATGCGGTGATGATCTCCAGGATCTTTTCGGGGCGGTGTGCCACGGCGTCCCCCCTCCCCTCGCTGCTGAAGCCCCAGGCGGCGAAGATCCCGCCAATGCCGGCGTTGCGTGCCGCTTCCATGTCCTTGGCGTTGTCCCCGACCATCCATGCCCGGTCGCTCAGGGCGTCATACCCGTAGCGTTCGAGAATGCCGTGCAGCATCTCCCGGTCGGGCTTGGGGTTGCGGACCATGTCGGCGCCGAAGATGTGGTCGAAACGGTGCTGCACGCCGAGGTGTTCGAGCATCCGCCGGGCGAAGCGGCTCGGGGCGTTGGTGGCGACGGAGAGACGGACCCCGTGGCCCGTGAGCAGCTCCAGCAGCTCCGCCACCCCCTCGTAGAGCACGGGGCTGAGGACGCACTGCTCGTGGTAGTGCGCCTCGAAGAGTTCCCGGTCCTCGTCGCGGTAGCGCGGCGTACCGTAGAAGAGCTCGGCGAGGTTGCGCTGGGTGCCGTTGATCGCGTCGACGACCTCGCGGCTGCTCAGCGGCGCGAGGTCGTGATGGAGGCGGCGGACGTGGTTGATGGAGACGGTGATGTCGTGCTGCGAATCGATCAGCGTACCGTCCATGTCGAAGATGACGACCTTCATTTTCCGCCCCGGCTACGGCACCATGATGTAGGCGTACCCCTTCTCCTGCCACTCGATCAGGCCGGAGGTGGCCGAGAAGATCGGCGTGACGAAGGGGTAGAGCTGATCAAAGGGGAGTTTGCGCGAATTCATGCCGAAAGAGCAGACTTCAAAGGTGACGTCGTAATTCTCCACCAGATCCTTCAGGCGCCTGGCGAACTCCGCCCGGCGCGCGACGACGGCGTCGGCCGCATAAGGGGTCCCCGAGAGCTCTTTGAGAAAGAACTTGTAGGCGTCGCCGTGGATAATGAAGACCGCCTTGAACTCCTCGAGCTGCCCGGCGTAGTGGGTCGTATGGGCCTCGACGGATTTGAAGACGACCCGCTCGAAGGTCTTGATGTCGCCGCTTTTAAAGTCGAAGACGACCTTTTTGGCCTCCCCGGCGAAAAGTGCCACAACGAGTAGAAATATCGTGAACAGAATCCGCATGTTTTCCTCCTAGACGGTCATCTTGCGGTAGATCTCCGACAGCGCCCCGACGAAGAGGGGGTGGTCGTTGACGCAGCGGCAGACCCGGTAGTTTTCAAAGGCCAGTTCGTCGGCCACCTCTTTATACTCCATCCCCAGTTCGTAATCGGTCTCAGAGTTGTCCACCGTAAAGGCGATCGGGTAGATCAGGACGTTTTTGTTTTCCAGGCCGCGCAGGGTGTCGTCCAGGGCCGGTTCGAGCCACTGCATCGGTCCTACCTTCGACTGGTAGGCGAGATGCACTTCGTTGAAGATGATCCCCTCCTCCGTGAGCAGCCCCCGCAGCAGCTCGACGTGGCGTTTCACCTGGCGCTGATAGGGGTCCCCGGCGTCGACGATCTTCTGGGGCAGCCCGTGGGCGGAGAAGATGATGTCGAAGGCCGCCGGGTCGTCGCCGCCGAGCTGTTCGCGGATCCGCTCGACGATCGCCCGGTTGTAGCTGCGGTTTTCGAAGTAGTGCTTCGTCTCCACCAGCAGGGCGTCCAGGCCGCTCTGGTGGAAGGCGCGCTCGAAATCCTCCAGCGAGGACTTCGTCGTCGTCGTCGAGTAGTGCGGGTAGAGGGGGATCAGGTAGATCTTGTCGATCTCCTGCCCCTCGAGGCGGCGGCAGACGTCATCGGCGAAGGGGGGCGTGTAGCGCATCGCGAAATCGACGACGACACCGTCGCCAAGCTCCGCCTGCAACGCCGCGACAAGCTTCCTGCTCAGATCGACGATCGGGGATTTGCCCCCGAGTTTGCGGTAGATCTCCTGGGAGGATTCGGTGCGGAAGAAGGTGATCATCGCCGCCACGAAGCGCCGCAGCAGGGAGCTCTTCATCGTCAGGATATTGGGGTCGTTGAACATGTTCGTCAGGAAAAGTTCCACCTCGTCGAGGTTGTTCGGACCCCCCATGTTCAAAAGAATAACCGCATGTTTTTTCATGACGCAAATACCTTTTCCAGTTCTTCCAGCAAGGCTTCGCTGAAGAGCAGTTCGTCGTGATTGTACCCGCTGAATTCTTTATATTCGGCCAAATTCGGGGCCGACGCCCTGAGCTTAAGGGCATGCGCAACCGGGACAACGCTATCGTCTCTCGAAGCGTAGAGATAGAGCGGTGCCGTGACCTCGCTGACGCACTCGCGGGTATCGTATTTCCGGCGGATCAAAACGCGGGGCATCACGGCGATGCGCTCTTTGATCAGGGTTTCGACCGAGGCGAAAGCGCTTACCAGCACCACCCAGCGCGGCCGCCGTTTCGCCGCGACCCCCGCCGCGACGAAGGCACCGAGGCTGTATCCCATCACCCCGATGTCGCCGTAGCGCTCCCCGGCCCAGTCGTAGGCCTGCAGCGCGTCGCTGTGCAGGGTGTCGTGGGTCGGACGTCCGCCGCTGGTGCCGTAGCCGCGGTAGTTGAAGGCGATAAAACGCACGTTTGCGAAGCGCTCGGAAAACTTTCCGGCCAGGGCGACGCTGTCCTGCCTTTTACCGCCGAAATAAAGCAGTGTCGCCGTCGCGGGAGCATCGGGTTCGTAGACGATCCCCTCGAGGGTGACGCCGGGGGCGACCTGGAGCGTCTGCAGGCGGTAGCAGTGCGAGCGCTCGAGGAAAAGTGAACGGTCGGGATAGTAGCGGGGGGCGAAAACGAGGCGGTGCTGCAGCAGATAGAAGAGCGTCCCGGGCACGGCGAAGAGCAGGATCGCCCCGATGATCATCCATTCGGTCATCTTATTCCTTTATGCTGTTGAAAAGGCTCCGACCTCCGCTCACTCCGCCCTCTTG